>NZ_CP050154.1:3926591-4253182 GCF_011617705.1 Brevibacterium limosum
TGGTTGACCGCCTTGTAGGGACGCCCGAGTTCTCTGCGGAGGTTGAGACAGCGTTCGATCTCCTCATGCATCGCCCGCACCGTCGTCGCCAGCAACGGGATGCCGGAAAGTTCGGCAATGCGCACATGGAGCCTGCTGTTGCGCTCATTGAGCACGAGCTTCTCGACGTCCGGGTCCGTGCTCAGTGCGCTGAGTTCCTCGAGCTCGGTGAGCTCTTCCTCTGTGGTTCTCTGCGAGGCGATCACCGCCGCCTCGGGCTCGACAAGGGTCCGCAGAGTGTAGAGGTCGTGGATTTCGCCGAAGTCAAGTGGTTTGACGAAGGTTCCCCGCTTCGGAAGTACGACGACGAGCCCCTCTCGGCGGAGGTTGTTGATCGCCTCTCGCACCGGGGTACGACTCATCTCGTACTGTTCAGCGAGGGCCGAATCCGACAGAACCCTCCCCGGGCGCAGCCGTGCTTCGATGATGTCCCTCTTCAACCGGACATAGGCCCGATCGGCCATTGACTCCTTCGAAGCCATCGAACACCCACTTCCGCTCTCGGGTCCCAACCCGCGTGTTCGCTGAGGGTTGACTTCACCTACTTTCGAACTCTAGCATTCCTGTTATATATTTCATGTACGTAAGTTGGATGAAACAACTTTGCTGCCAGTCCTCGACGAGGACCTCACCACAACGACGTGCCACGAGTCCACGACCCGCAGGAGGGCCTTCATGACACCCCGAACCGTCGACGCTGATCCGGGAATCAACCCTGACAACCGCTTCTACCGAGCACTCAGTGCGATCGAACGCGCGGGAAACCGACTGCCTCACCCGTTCTGGCTCTTCGCCATCCTCTGCCTCCTGCTCGGAATCACAAGCGCAATCATGTCTGGGCTCGGAGTCTCCGTAGTCCTGCCGGCCGACGGATCGACAGCTCAGGTCAAGAACCTGTTCTCGATCGACGGCGCCCTCTTCGCCATCGAGAACGCTCTGACGAACTATGCGACGTTCCCGCCGCTGGCGATGATCGTCGTCGTCCTACTCGGCGTGAGCATCGCCGAGCGCAGCGGAATGCTCACCGCGCTGCTGCGAGTCACGGTCGGACGCCTGCCGAGAGCATGGCTGACCTTCTCTATCGCCTTCGCTTCGATGATCGCGCATGTGATGTCGGATTCCGCCTACCTCGTGATGATTCCGCTCGGCGCACTGGCGTTCAGAGCCGCAGGACGCAGTCCGCTGCTGGGCCTCATGGTCGCCTATGCGGCCACTGCTGTCGGATTCAACGCCAGCCCGCTCGTCACACCCTCTGATGCGATCCGCGCGTCCCTGTCGATGGCTGCCTCGCACATCGTCGACGAGGACTACGTCGTCACGCCCTTCGCGACCTACTTCTTCACGGCGGCCTCATCGGTGATCCTCTCGATCACGATCGCCGTCGTCGTCGACAAGCTGCTCACCCGTCGCCCGGAATTCTCTCCGAGTCGCTTGGACGCCGACTTCGCCGTCTCCGACAAGCTGTTCAACACCGATCCGACGATGCAGGCAGGCGGCTCGGTGAGCCTGCGCGCAGAGGAGCGTCGGGGACTCATCGTGTCAGCCGTCGTCTTCGCCATCGCGGCAGTCGGCATCGCACTGATGCTCATGCCCGGCTCTCCGTTCCGCGGTGAGGGCGGCAGCATCGTCCAGTCGCCCGTCCTCAAGAACATCGCGATCTTCATCGCCACCGTGTTCGGTCTGCTCGGAATCGTCTATGGCCGGATCACGAAGTCGATTCCCACCCTCGGCGATGTGCCGCCTGCGATGGCCGAGGGCATCCGAACGCTGGCACCGGTGCTCGTACTGTTCTTCGTCGTCGCGCAGTTCCTCGCCTACTTCGAGTGGACCAATATCGGGTCGGTCATCAGCGTCAATGGTGCTGAGCTGTTCAAGCAGCTCAGTGCCCCGCACCTCGTGCTGCTGCTGCTCATCGTTGTCGCCATCTGCATACTCAACATGCTCATCACCAGCGGTTCGGCGATGTGGTCGATTCTCGCACCCGTCCTCGTCCCGCTGGTCATGTACATCGGCATGCGTCCCGAATCGGCAATGGTCGCGTTCATGATCGGCGACTCGGTGACCAACTGCCTGACACCGCTCAATGGCTACTTCGTCCTCGCTCTCGGATATGTCCAGCATTTCCGCAGAGGCGCCGGCGTCGGCACGATGCTGTCGTTCACCCTTCCGCTCGCCGTCGCGGTGCTCATCGTATGGACGACGTTCTTCGTCCTCTGGTACCTCATCGGGATCCCTCTCGGTCCGGGTGTACCTGTGCGCTGACCTCGCCGCTTGTGGTGCCGACCGAACAACTGCTGTAACAACGAAAGGAACAGAGACATGGGAACGATCGCCGTCATCGGTGCAGGCAACGTCGGACAGACGATTGCCGGACACATGACACTGAAAGGGCATTCGGTTCGGATGTACTCGGTATGGGACCGAGAGTTCGATCCGATCCGCGACCGAGGAGGTATTGAGCTCTTCGGAGATGTCGAAGGCACGGCGATGCCGGCGTTGCTCACCACCGACATCGAGGCCGCCGTGGCCGGTGCCGAGGTCATCGTGGTGGCGGCACCTGCCTTCGCTCATCCTGGGCTTTCGGCATCCCTGGCACGGGTTCTCACTCCGGAGCAGCTCGTCGTCTTCCAACCCACGGTGCTCGGCAGCGGTGTCGAACTATCCCGTCAGTTCGCCCTGGAGAATCGTCGACCCAGCCTTATCGCGGAAAGCGCGACGAGCCTCTACACATGCCGACTCAAGGAACCAGCCCGGGTGTTCGTGGGCGCTGTCAAGGACTCGATACGGATCTCGAGCCTGCCCAACAGCCGGACGCAGGAAGTGATCGACCGCTTGACTCCTTTCTTCGGGGAGCACTATGTCGCGGCCGTAGACAGTCTTGCGGTAGGTCTGAGCAACTCCAACCCGATCTATCACGTTCCGCCGGCAGTGCTCAATTTCAAGACGGTTGAGGATGCCGATCGTCTGCCCCAGCACACTCTGGTGACTCCACGAATCGCCGAGGCCATCGAGGCTCTCGATCAAGAGAGATTAACGCTGTCCTCGACTCTGCACACGGACACGACCGGATTCTGGCAGTTCCTCGCCGACGCCTATGGGGTTACCGAAGGATCGTTCGTCGACCGCGTCGTCCAAGGCTATGGTCGGCAGGCGTTTCCGGAACCGGATTCGCTGACCCATCGCTACTTCACCGAGGACATCCCCTTCGGGCTGGTCATCTGGAGCTCGATCGGGCACGAGGTGGGTGTGAAAATGCCGCTCACCGACGGATTCATCGCTATCAGCAGCGTGCTGTGCGGCGTCGATTTCAAGGAGACCGGTCGTACGGCCGACTCTCTCGGGCTCACGGGCGCCGGGGTCGATGACATTCTTGGTGTCTTTCGCCACGGGGCACCTTGAAACAACAAATGGCTATGCGGCTGTGCCGGGAACCTCAGCGAGGTTCCCGGCACAGCCGCATACCGAGATTCACCCCTCCTGGATGGGCACTTCGTCCAGCTCCCCGGTCATCTCGTCGCGGGGAACCGCCTCGGCGGAGTCCGGATCCGTCGTCACGCTGTCATCGGCGGGCATTCCGGTCAGCCTCTCGGGCCGGAGGATCTCGCCGAGCTGGTCACGCTCGAGCAGATCGTGTTCGACGACGAGGTCCGAGATCGATTCGTTCCTCGCCAGCGCCTCCTTGGCCAGCTTCGCCGCGGCTGCGTAGCCGATGACCGGGGCGAGCGCGGTGATGACGGTGACCGAGCGGTCCACCATGTCCTCGAGCCGATCCTCATTGGCCGTGATCCCGGTGACGCAGTTGACGCGGAAGGTCTGGCAGGCGCGCTCTAACCACGTGATCGACTGGAACAGCGAATGGGCGACGATCGGTTCGAAGGCGTTCAGCTGCAGCTGCCCGGCCTCGACAGCCATCGACACCGTGACGTCGGCTCCGGCCACCGAGTACGCGACCTGGGAGACCGCCTCGGGGATGACCGGATTGACCTTGCCGGGCATGATCGACGACCCCGCCTGACGGGCGGGCAGGTTGATCTCCCCGAGGCCGGCCTGCGGTCCCGACGACAGCAGACGCAGATCGTTGGCGATCTTCGACAGCTTGAGCGCACTGCGCTTGAGCGCACCCGAGAACGTGATGAAGACCCCCGTGTCCGAGGTCGATTCGACGAGGTCGCCGGCCGTGACGAGGTCAAGCCCGGTGATCTTGCGCAGATGCTCGATCACCGCTTCCTTGTACCCGACCGGGGCGTTGATCGACGTGCCGATCGCCGTGGCACCCATGTTCACCTCGCCGAGGAGGGCCACCGCCTCCTCGAGCCGCTGCACGTCCTCACGCAGGGTCACCGCGAAGGCGGTGAACTCCTGGCCGAGCGTCATCGGCACCGCGTCCTGCAGCTGGGTGCGTCCGACCTTGACGATGTGCGAGAACTCCCGACCTTTCGCCGCGAAGGCATCGGCGAGCAGGGTGAGCTCGCCCAGCATGTTCTTCAGCGAGAACGCCAGTGCGATCTTGATCGCCGTCGGGTAGGTGTCGTTCGTCGACTGACTGTGGTTCGTGTGGTCGTTCGGGTTGAGGAAGGCGTAGTCGCCCTTGGGCCGACCGGCGATCTCGAGGGCACGGTTCGTGATGACCTCGTTGGCATTCATGTTCGTCGACGTCCCCGCCCCTCCCTGGACGACGCCGACGGTGAACTGGTCGTGGAGCTTGCCGGCCTTGATCTCCTCGCAGGCGGAGTCGATGAGGTTCGCCCGCTGCTCGTCGAGGGCCCCGATCTCCGCGTTCGCCCTGGCCGCTGCCTGTTTGACGCAGGCGAAAGCGCGGATGAAATCGGGGTAGACGTTGATCGGGCGACGGGTGATCGGGAAGTTCTCGTTCGCCCGTGCCGTGTGCACACCCCAATAGGCGGTGTCGGGGATCTCCATGCTGCCGATCGAGTCGGTCTCGGTGCGGGTGGGGAGGTTCTGGCTGGTGGGGGTCTGGTTCGTCGAAGTCGGCGAGTTGAGGGGAAGAGAGGCGGTGTTGGGATCTGCGGAGGCATTCGACTCAGTCATAGTGGTTTCAGGCTGGCACACCTGCCGAGAGCTGACAAGACACGCTCACCAGTCAGCGGGAGACGCTTCCTCGATTCAGTCAAGCCCCGGCCTTAGACACCCCCGAGAACCATGTCCCGTTAGCCCCACAGTTGGATTGGCAATCGCGACAATATGAAGGCATACCCTCCACCGAGAAGATGCTGGAGCAAATCAACTTCGCTGCGCAGAACGGTCCTCTCGACACGGCCAGATCGTCTCTACTACGTCTGCGAAACGCAGTATCCTTAAGCCACCTGAACTGCACCTGTACGGGCAAACATTCGCCAGAACTTCTACACGTACTTGGGCAAGGCCGTCAAAGAAGACGTCGAATAACTAAATGCACTAGGAGTAAACCATGGTAGATCAAATTGCTCACGGTCTTGGCATAGGTCGCGGTAGCTTGTACGAATTCTCAGATGGCACAGTCGCCTATCGTCCTACTGGTTCACTCCTTCCCGCTTTCCGCGTAAATATCGCTGATGTGTCAGGCTTCTCAACCCGTCATGCGACGCCGAGGGATCGCCGGCAGTTAAAGGCAAACAACTTACAACAAGTGCTGACCGTCCATGGGCTCGGAGGCGTGCTTGCTGAAGCAGCAATGAACTATGGGACTGCAGAGCTGATCCAATCATGGTTCTGGCAAAAGCAAACAGCAATCCACAGCCAACCTCTCCCCTCGCCTGATTCTGCGGAACTCAGTTACAGCACGGCTGACGAGATAACCAAGCTAAAGGCGCTACTTGACGACGGAGTCATCACACCCCGCGACTTCAAGAAACGCAAGAAGATGCTACTGAAGAGACGATGAGGCCCAACAAAGAACCTCCTAGACGATTGATCACAAGGGACGAAGGTGCCAATTGAAACGAATGACCCTGCTGGCAATGGCAATATCCGTGGTTGTCATCACAGGTTGCACGTCTAGCCCAGCTAATGATGCCCCCAGCTCTCCGTCAGAATCGCAATCTCCTCAAGCAAAGAGTTCTCCGTCAGAATCGCAATCCACGCCGCCCGCAAGCGCAAAAAACAGCAAACCCGCAAAGAAAGCAAACAACGCACCAAAACACACTGTGCAAGCTGGCAAGAACGAAGCGCGGTTCGGAGAGGCACTCGTCTTTCCAAACAAAATCGCCGTGACCGTTGAGTTTGTCAAGTACTTCGAGATATCGGACGACGGCTACGCAATGGGAGCTGAACCTGGCGATGACGCAGGTCTGTTCAAAGTCTCGCTATACAACGGGTCGAATGCCGACTTCGACGGAAGCGTCGCCGGCATATCGGCGATCGACTACGGAAGCGGCTTGTCTACCGAAATCGTTTTCGATGAAGCCGCTGGAGCTAAAGGCGCAAGCTTTGGCAATGTAAAACCCGGCGAGACTGCGGAGATTCGGGACGGTCGCATACTCCCAAAGACGCAGCAAGAGATTTCGATTGAAGTGTTCGGAGATTCCCCTGGAACGGATCACCCCCTCGCTAAGGGAACAGTAGTTGACCGCCCGTAGGTGAAGCCGCTTCCCTTCCGAAATCATCATTGCGCACCCCGATACAGCACCGCGAGTACGCGAGAATTCGGCTTTCGCATTGCCTCACCTTCTGAGTACGGCCCGCCTCTACTTCACCGGGGGTGCCGCGTGAATTCATCTCCTCGAACGCACGGTCACAATTTCCTCTCTCCTGGCCTGTGCGAGGTGGATCTCCTGTGAGAGGTGCGCATCAAGGATAATTTGGTCACGTAGCTAACCGAGATCCTCTCTCACCCGCCTCAGGAATCAACGGCGCTTGCACCAGCCAAAATGTCCGAACGCGCCGAAGAGCAGCAGGTCAATTACTACAATGTCGGGGTTGTTGGTGGCCGTCCGGGTAACGCACTTGGCGCAATAGCAGGAGCCAGCGGCATTGAGGGTCTGTCGCACCAAACAAAGGGAAAGCTCACGCTCCACTATATTCTCGTGTTCCCCGGCCAGGCGGCAACGGAATCGAAAGAGTACATTTCTATTCTCTGGGTGGCGCCGTGCGAAGGAGAAGCGCCTAAGACGGCACTGAGGTGCCTCGTTATTAGGCCCAAACACTTTGACACTTCGACTGCTTCACTGATCGGCGAAGTAGAGAGCCGAGTGGGCCGCGCAGCGGGGGTTGAAGGGGGAAGCGCATTCGGGGCAGCCGTCGGCTGATTTGTACGTCTCGATTGTCAGTTCTGTCCGACAGTTCCCGCACAGGATGGCGGGCTGGTCGAACTTGTCCTGCGGCCATTGCTGCGCGGGATGATCTGCCGTCTCGGAGTGGCAAAGGTGGCAAGGATAGTAGCGGTCGCAGCAGGCGAAGCGGATGGCGATGATATCGAGTTCGATGGCGTAGTGGACGCACCTAGTGTGATCATCGACCGTCGGGCCGAATACTTCGGGGGTCCGCGTCATTGCTCACCCTTCCTTCCTGCGCGTCGCGACCGGGGCTAGTCCTTGTCCGATCCAGCCTAACCGTTGCGGTTCGCCACCTGGTCTGGTGATCATCCCAGTAGAGTGGAAGACCCCGAGCCGATGAGGATCCATGCCGCAGATAGACGATTACGTTCGCCCTTTCGCCGAGGTGGCGCTGAGCAACATCACCCGTGAGTATCCGTTCGCCTCCCATCATCTGGCGCGGAGTTTGGCCGACATCGTGCCCGCGGTGGAGAAGCACCCGGCGTTCGCGAACTCCTATGACTGGCATTCGAGCGTGCACATGCACTACCTGCTGGTGTCGCTGCTGGAGACCGAGGCGGCCCAGGGCGCTGGTTGGCGCGAACGCGCGATCGACGTTCTGTCTTCACACCTGAGCGAGGAAAACATGCTCGCCGAGGCTGCCTTCCTCCGTGAGAATCCCTCGTGGGAGCGGCCGTATGGCTGGGCCTGGACGGTCGAGCTCAACCGAGTGCTCAATGCCAGCGAGGTTTCGGAGTTGCGCGCGTTTGGCGCGAACACTCAAGTGCTCGCGGATACGGTCTTCGACCTTGCATCGACGTGGCTGCCGAAGGTGGCCGCGCCGGTACGGCATGGAGTGCACTCGAATACCGCGTTTGGGCTGCGCCGAATCCTCCTCGGCGCACGGGCTGCGGACAGACATGATGTTGTCGACGTCATCGCGGGAGCGGCTCGTCGCTTCTTCGCCGAGGATGTCGCGTGGAACTTCACTCAGGAGCGCAGCGGTCACGACTTCCTCTCCCCCGGCTTGTGCGAGGCCGACCTCATGGCTGAGATCCTCACCGAGGATGAGCTCACGTCATGGCTGCCGGAGTTCCTTTCGGAACTTTCTCCCGAATCGCCGGCGCTTACTCCCGTGAAAGTCCTCGACCCGACCGACGGTCAGCAGAGCCATCTCTACGGTTTAGGACTATCTGTCGCCTCGTCAGTCATGCGATTGGCGCCGCAGTTGGAGGCGCTCGCCCAGAAGACAGACCACGACGAGCTCACAGCTCAGGGCAAAGGCATGCTCACGCGAGTCGACTCACTGATGGCTCCGGGCCTCGAGGCTGCTGTCTCAGACGAGTACGTGTCTTCCCACTGGCTCGCAACCTTTGCATGGGAGGCGCTAGCCTCGAGATTTCATGATTAGGATCGACCGGATGGTGGACTGACACAAGAAAAGTGCTCCTGACCAGGGATAATGGTGCTTGCGAAGACAACAAAAACCCATTGGAAAAGGAGCACTCTCAGAGTGAAGCCTACCCGCACCTATCCTCGCTTGCACATCGATACCGCGCCCAGCAACGCCCTCGGGCAAGCCGGCGGCATGCTGCTCACCGAAACCGTGCACACCAGCGGGCTCGGCCATCACCTGAAGCAGGCTCTGGCGGCATGGAAGAGACCCTTCGCCATCCACGACCCCGCCAAGATCCTCATCGACATTGCCATCACTTTGGCTCTCGGCGGTGACACACTCTCCGATAGTTCCGTCCTCCGCGACGAGCCCGATCTCTATGGGCCGGTGGCATCGAACCCGACGATCACTCGCCTCATCCGCACTCTCGCCGATGATGCCGACCAAGCCTTGGCCGCGATCAACACCGCTCGGACAGCTGCTCGTGCCCGCGTGTGGGAACTGGCCGGGGCTCAGGCACCGAACCATGACAGTGATGCTCGGGCTCCGCTGGTCGTTGATATCGATGCCACCTTGGTCACCGCCCACAGTGAGAAGGAAGAGGCGAAGCCCACGTACAAGAAAGGGTTTGGATTCCATCCACTGCTGGCGTTCATCGACCACGGACGATCGGGTTGCGGCGAACCCGTTGCCGGGCTGCTGCGACCGGGCAATGCCGGATCGAATACCGCTAGCGATCACATTCGGCTGGTCAAGGAAGTTCTCGCTGGTCTTCCCGGCGGCAGGCCGCGTCCGGGTAAATCGGTGCTCATCCGGACCGATACCGCCGGTGGCACCCATGGCTTCCTGACTTTCCTCACCAGGAGGCGCCTGTCGTACTCGGTCGGGTGGATGCTGCCGGCAACGATGCCTGATCTCTATCGCCAACTCATGAAGCTGGACGCGTGGGAGCCGGCCTACGACACCGACGGTCGTCCCCGCGAAGGTGCCGACGTTGCTGAGCTCACCGGAGTCCTCGACCTCAACGATTGGCCGGACGGGATGCGAGTCATCGTCCGTCGGGAACGACCCCACCCTGGTGCGCAATTGCGTTTCGATGACGTTGATGGGTACCGGCTGACCGCGTTCGCGACCAACACTCGCGGTATGCAGTTGGCCGATTTGGAAGTCCGGCACCGCTCCCGGGCACGGTGCGAGGACCGGATCCGCATCGCCAAAGACACCGGGCTGGCCAATTTCCCCCTCAAAGGCTTCGACCAGAATCGGGTCTGGTTGGCCATCGTCGCTCTCGCCGGGGATCTGCAGGCCTGGAGCGGACTGTTGACGTTCGTCGATGACGAGATTCGTCGGTGGGAGCCGAAGAAGCTGCGTATGCACATCTATACAGTGCCAGCGACGATCGCGAGGACGGCCCGTCGGGTGGTGGTGCATGTGAAAAACACTGCTCGATTCGCGCAAGACATCGTCGCTGGCCTGAACCGACTGCGTTCCTTGCCAGGGCCCGAGCCGGGATAACCATCGTGGTGTCCGTGTTCGTTCGAGTAGAGGAAACCAGTTGGGGTCGGAGTCCCCGCCCAACCGTGGCGACACACGGTGGCCGCGTCACACCCGAATGGCAAAATCAGAAACGAATGCGCTCCACAGCGCGAGAATCAAGGCGCGAGCCACACCGTGAAAAATTGAGGCTAGTCTTCACGAATATTCTGTGAGAGTTGGTCAGCAACGGCAGCATTATCCAAGTTCCTTCAGTCGTGATCGCCATGCCTCAATGATCGTAGCGACTACTTTTTCTGAATCTTCATGTTCCCAGAAACGCAGGACTAACCAGTCTGCCCTTTCAAAATTCCAGTCTGTGTCTCTGTCTCTATCCCAATTCTGCTGAATTTTGAGTTTCCAGAACTTCGAATTAGTCTTGGGCAAGGTGAAGTGTTCAGGGCACCGATGCCAGAAACAGCCGTCGACAAAGATCACAATTCTCGCACGAGTAAGCACGATATCCGCTCGACGGCGTATTGATTTCACAGGTGGAAAATCAACACGAAAACGCAATCCCTTTTGGTGCAACGCTGTTCTAATCAGCAGCTCTGGCTTCGTATCCCGCCTCCTATTGGCCTTCATAGTGCGACGGGCATGTTCCGACGATGCCCAACTCATCGCAGGTGATACCCCCTTGAATGTGCCCCTCGCCCCTCAGCCATATAGTTCGTCAGGAACATCGGGTCCTACCGACAGCGCTGAGAGTGAAGTGGAACTCCAGCAGTTTCGTAGGAATGATCGCGACTGTTCCCAAATTTACTTGCCCCTGGAGCTGGATGCTCGAACTTCTTCAAGGATTCCCTCCAGAAGTCCTGGCACATCTCGCCCGCCAAGGACCAACTGTCGATCTAGCAATCGATTCGCAGTCTCACAAGAGGTCTCGCTCACCAACGAACACCCGTGGCATGCTGACAGATTCAAGTTCGACGATCCCTGGCTGTCACTTTCGATGCAAACTGGGTCATTCGAACACACGTCGGCATCGTCCAGAGCGGCGAGAAGTAAAGGAACGAGTTTTTCGGGAGATCCAAGTCGAACCAATCCGCCCATCGTTCCTTGTGCATCCCCTGACGCAGTGTAGATCAAAATGCCCGCAGTCCGATCGGGCCTGCTTGAGTCCGCATAGATACGTTCTTGAAGAGAAGCAGACGAATATCCTGATTCGTGCGCCAAACGACGTATCAGCAAGTGAGCAATAGTGTGAAGCGCGACAAAGCGTGCTTCCGGGATACTAAGCCGTTGAGCCCAATCAATCTCATTGCGCCGGTTCTTCAGAATCTCAGCTCTCAGCCTGACGTTGGTGTTCTGTTCCCAATCGGCAAGCTTTGCTTCATCGAATTGGAGGAAGATACCTTCACCAAACATCTCGATCGCGGGAAGAACCTGTCTACGGATGCTCTTTACAGACATATCAGCGGGAATCAGTTCCGAATCGGCGCTGTGACGACGAAAACCCTTTAGCGCACGGACTTCTCGCACTCTCCGGACCTCGCCGACGGCCGACAACACCCCAGCCAATGAGGTCGGGAAAGCTGGCACAGAAGCTGTCAACCATGAATCGACGACAAAGTTGTCGTCACTTTGATCGCGCCCTAAAGAGGTTAGCTTTTTGTGGAAAGCAGCCCACTCGCCATCTTTGAGGCTGGTCAAAATGTCATCGTCTTGGATGTCGCCCTCTGCGGCCAATCGCGTGACCTCCTCTACAGTGGTTCCGACCTCATCAGCGATCCAGCCACTAATCATCTCGGATTTGGGCCCGCCATTGTCTGATACGACTCGGTGGAAATCCTCATGTCCACGTATTGCATCCGCTATTGCAAGTGACTGCGGCTTCTCCTCCGGGATGTCGAGAGCGGATACTCGCTCAGCAATGTAGTTGCTGGTTGCTCCCCGTTGAACGGCGACGAGTGGATGCTCGCAGGCGGATGCCTGATCGCGATCAAGCCAAGGCTGCGCACCCTCGCACCGAATACCGTCTCGAGCAAGGGCGTCTTTCAAAACGAGTTCGGAGAGCGACCTCGAACGCTTGCAGCCATCACAAACGATTCGGAGGGAATTCAACCCCTCTCCGCTCTTTGCCGATCGCACGAATCGTATCTCCTTATACGCCCGGCAGAATCTCACTTCCTCCGTGACTCCGTCATCATGTCCACGGTGCGCCCATTTGAACCACGGGACGTCCTGTATATGACTTCCCTTAGTGCAGATGGCGACGTATCTCATGGGGACAAGCGCACCTCCGCAGTCACACTTGTTAGTCCACTTGCCACGATTCCTTCCGGTCCGACGAGATAGCGCAGCGCAACGCTCGCAGAACCGCCACTCAGGAAAACGCCAATACAACAGTCCATTTGTATCCTTACCCGCCCGATTGGAGTGAGTCGGAGCCTCCCGGAGAACTGTTGGACCAAGTCGTTCGACGAGACGTTCGCAGTGGATCTCGGGGGACTGGCGCTCGTTCCACCATGAAGTGTCAGGAGCGATTAGGGATTCGCCTCGTATGTCTACGATTGCTCCCACACCAAACGGCGAAACCGTTTCGGACAGCCTCAGATCATGCTTTATTCGTTGCAATGACTTCTCCCTCAAACGGTTCGCGCACTTCGACCGCAACGTTTGGTTCAACGGACCTCATCGAGTCAGCAACCAACCAGCCAACACCACTTTGCCCGAACCTCTTAAACAGTGCGGCGTCATCACTGTTGCGCTGGTCATAGAAGAGATCTTCATTCAGTTCTCGGGCTGCTCTGGCTCTTTTATCCCACTCTCGAAGCAGCGAATCGATCCGATCACGCGTATCTGGAGCCTCTACTGGATCGGCTCTTTCGACGAGTTCGATAAATCGGTCCTTGAGCGCATCGATTATGGTGCGTTGCGCCGAGTTCTCCAGGTCGAATGACTTTGCGGAACCATTGGTAGATAGGCCCGGCCCAAGATGTCGGATCAGAGTCACAATGGCGCCAGCCAGTGATCTGTCCCTCGATGCTAATGACCACGGTGTGACGCTTGTCGGTTCAACGCTCCTGTAGAGCGCTTCATGATAGCTGCGAAAAGTTTCGAAATGCGATCTATCTCGAGCCCTGTTCGAGCGGAATAGGGTCGCTACTACGCCGCGAACATCACCTCGCCCGACACGACTGGTCGCTTGAATGTATTCTGACGTCGTTTTGGGCTGGCCGATCATGAGCATCAGCGCGAGTCGAGAAATATCAATGCCCACTGACAACATGTTCGATGACAGAACGACGTCAATGGCATCGCCTGATTCGTCAACCGTGCGACGCAGTTCTCTCAGATCGTTCGGCAATTCCTCCGGGCCGCGTCTACTAGTCAGTTCAAGTACACGGTCCGCTCGAACCTTCCTGAGCTCCAGGTCCAGTCGCTCTGCGCGAGGTTCGAGCCGAGCATTTACGTCATCGACGACGAGAGTGCCTGTTCGCCCCAACTCTCGCAGGCTGTTGTGGTACATAACAGCAGTCCAATATGCGTCATTTCCAACCTTGCCCTCGGGGTCTTTCCGAAGAATTTGCGGAATCTCGATCAGCGGAGCCGCCGCTGAAACGGTTGCTGACATCTGCGAGAGGGCCTGAGGCATGAGTCCCAAATAGAGGCGTCCCTCCCCGCTCTCCAGCGGACGAGAGAAGAATGTCCTATCGTCGTCGAGCCCTGAAGGTGGATACAAGGCTACGTTTCGACCGTAAAGACCGCGAACCTGTTCATCAGATGCGCGGATTGTCGCAGTAGACGCGATGATCTTAGGTTTGGTTCCTCCTGCCGACAACAGCATCTGAATGACTGTGTCAAAAACAGCTACAGTCGTACCTAACGGCCCCGACAGCAGATGAAGCTCGTCCTGAATAATCAGTGAAGGTTGTCGATAGGGGGTGTTCAGTCCGAGCAGTTTTCCTGATTCCGGCTTGAATTGCAGCCGAGCGAACTTGTCCACCGTTGCGAGAAGTATCGTTGGTGGCGTCGAATAGAGCATTTCGTCGACGACGAGGACCGGAAGTTCATCTGCAAATTCACACGACGAATCTACACAGTGGATCACCAGGTCCTTTCCTTCAATTTTCATTCCATAGTCTGAACGTCGTGGTGAACGATTCTTTGGAAGTAGTGGGCCTCCACACCAGGGACAGCTTTCAACTTGGAATCGATTTGCTTCCTCGGGCCTTCCTGCTTTCCAAAGGCGGTCTAGAGCGTCCTTGGCATCACGGCTCGTTGCAGGTGTCACCTCATTGCCGACCCAGAGTCCAATCGTGAACTGGGTCATTCCGTGTGCTCGCGGATCCCCGATCCGGTCAGAACGACGAAGCAATTCCATTGCGCAGATCAGCGACGCTGCCCGCTGGAACTGCTGAGAAGTAAGCAGGCGGAGCGTATATCGGGTAAGCACCGCAGTCCCACCCCCCGTAGGTCCGTCGACTAGTCTCCTTCGAAATATTTCGATCGCGGCAAGTCCCAGGTAAGCCTCAGTCTTTCCACCGCCAGTAGGGAACCAGATGAGGTCGACGAGCTCACGTTCGTCGTGCGTATCGTCGACAGTGGATGTAAGTGCGACTAGGAGAAAGCCAAGTTGGAATGGTCTCCAAGCTGGCTCGGTTCTTCTACCAGTCCGATTGAACGCGGCCTGGCTCATCTGCAAGCGCATTGCTGCCATGCCAAGCGAGAAAGCCTTCCGCAGTGTGCCGCTTCTGTCCGCTTCAAGCAGATCAACAGTCAGCCGCATTCGTTCTAGGGCCAGCTTCGACCTGCCGACGATCCGTGCGGCCACATCCTGATTCGGACCAAAGTGATCGACGCGAGCGTCCTGACTTTCAACCCAGCTCCCGAAAGCTTGAACAAAGGCACGCAGGGAGTCGATCACGGGAGAGGGAGCAACGTCCAAGGTCTCGAGATGTCTGAGTTCAAGAGCGGTCGCTTCCAGGCTCCCCTCTTCGAACCCAGTAGTTTCGACATCGGGAACTACAAAATGTGGAACCGGTTCGAGCCGAACCTCTGAACATTCTTCGTTCGCGATCGACCAGTCAGCAGCCATTCCATGTCCAACGGCATAGACTTTCTTATTGCGAAACCTCAGTCGTAACTCGGCGGTTTCGGCATCGCTGACAATGCTTCCTTTGGGGTCGTACTCGCGAATTTCACCATTTCCCACAGCTTTGACGCTCATCGCCACCTGGTAAAGCATTCTCACCGCGTCAAGGCGCATCTCACCCGTTGCTGCCGCTAGGACGCGTACGTGAACGGTGACCAGGTACGCATCACCAAAGGTCCGCCATCTTGATCCGACTTCGATCGGGACGCCACCAACTGTCTTATTATGCACACGATTCTCTGGACCCATTTCAAGGTCAGCGACGTTGAATGGATGTCGACGCCACCGAGGCGGACCGTCCTCTTCAACCGCGGAGTAAGTCGCACCGGAAACCTTACCGACCACCCGATCGCAATCAGTAACGAACGAGATCGCGGCCGACGATGGCCGCCAGTCCTCAGCAATTGGAACCGCTGCGCCGGCTTCTTCCACCTCACCGTCAAAGGAAGTTTCACCATTGACATCTGCCTCAGCCCCGCCTGATTCTCTCGAATCGTCGCCAGTTGACGATCCAACTTGCCCGGGGAATAGCATTCCGACAGCGTATTGCCTGTTGGGCGGATTGTAGACCACCTCGTCCTCTCCACCGTCTGGCCCCACATAGGCCGATTTCAAATGACGAAGCACCAATTTCTGCTCGCTGGTCAGTGTCATTGACGTCCAGCCTCCCGCCTCACCAGATGTCTCAGAGCTTTCCTGTCTTCTGTTCCTAGGACTATGTGAAGCGAGACCCTGGCTCGGGTAGCGGCGACGTAGAAGGCCGCTATGCCCGCTTCGTCGAGTCTGTACGGCAGACCGCACACGACGACGTGTTCGCTTTCCAGGCCTTTCGAGTATCGAGGGCTTGTCACAATGAATCCGCCTTCGATCGCTGGCGGTTCGACTGATCTGGGATTAATGATCCATATATCGGATTTTCGGATCCCGTCCGCAACTAGCTCAGCAGCAATTGCGATTCCGTCATCCACTCCGGGCGAACCGTCAACGTCGTGCCATTGCACTCTCTCGCCTTGCACAATGCCAGGATCGCCTACATCTGCATTAAGGTATTCCTGCACAACATGAACGATGGCGCGAGTGTTCCTGACATTGAGTGAAAGGTCCACCGTGATCGCTTCTGCAGCAATCAATTCCGCGATGTCTGCGTCATAGGCTCCGTCAATATGTGCTTGATTGTTCGGGTCCAGAAACATACGCCAGCGGCCGTGCGCTCGACCTCCGATAATCACTTCGTCGATCCGATCCATGGCCTCAGCCGTCATCATGTCCTGAGCTTCGTCGACCAACACGACGTCATACCGACTGGCAGCCCCCAAATCGTCAAATGCTTTTACGTCGACGTCTAAGTCTCCGAGATGAGGTGCGCTCGTCAAGTTTTTGAGACAAGTGATCGTTGATTCTTACGCGGCCAGGTCCTCCTGGCTGACTCCTTCGTACTTCGCCCACGCCACTGCCGGGGCACGGAAACCCGCCCTGGCATTCGGGCGCTGACGGTTGTACCAAACCTCGATGTACTCCATCACCGCAGTCCTGGCCTCTAGCCGCGTGCCGAAGGATTCGTGGTGGTAGAACTCGGTCTTCAGATGCGAGAAGAAATTCTCCGCCACCGCGTTGTCCCAACACACTCCGACCTGGCCCATCGACTGGGTGACCCCGTTGCCGGCACACCACGCCTGGAACCTCGCCGATGTGAATTGGCTACCCCGGTCTGTGTGATATATTGCCTGGTCAGAGCGCATGAATCCGTGGTCGCGAGCCATTTCCATCGCCTCGATGACCAAGCTCGTGCGCATGTGATCAGCCATTGACCAGCCGATGATCATGCCGGTGCACAAGTCGAGGACCGTGGCCAGATACAACCACCCCTCACCCGTACGCAGGTAGGTGATATCGCCGCACAGTCGCGTCCCGGGAACCTGCGAGGAGAAGTCCCGATTGCCGTCGGCATCGAGCATGTGATTGACGATATGGGCCGTATTCGCCTGCGGGTCCTGGACAGTCGTGGTCTTAAACGCCCGCAACCGTTTCGCCTGGAGACCGTGGGCGCGCATGATCGCTCCGACTGTGGATTCAGAGACGGCGATGCCATCATCGTTCAGCAGCACCGTCAGCGCCTGCCGCCCGGCCATGCCCTTCGTCGCCTTCGCCTTGGCCTTGACCGCCACGACCAGTTCGTGATGCCGTGTATCGCGTTGTGTGGGGCCTGCGTCCTTGCGCTTGAGCCAACGGTAGAACGATGCGCGGGCGATGCCGAGAGCCGTGCACATCATCACGATCGAATAGGTGGCCTTCTCTGCCTGAATGAACTCGTAGACATCCTCTACTGTCGCTTCGCTGCAAAGAAGGCGCTGACTTTTCCCAGGAACTCGTTCTCCTGCTTCAAGCGTGCGTTCTCGGCCACGACCGCCTGGTGATCGGCCCACGACACCGATTCCGGCTCGTCAGTGGCGAACTTTTCGGGATGCTCAGCCCGGTATTTCTTGATCCAGTTGCCCAACGTTCCGGCCTTGACACCGACTGACTCCGCGACCTGGACGATCGGTCGGTCCGAGGTCAGGAAGAGCTCGACGGCGTCTTCCTTGAATTTCTGGGTGTACTTCTTCCTGCTGGTGGTCACGATTGTGAGTGCTCCTTAAACCTGTCTCACAAAACCATACGGCCGCAAGGCGAAAAGTAGTCGGCAAGCGAGGGCGAGCGGAAGGTCACCAAGACAGAACGTCCTTGCTCCGACTCTTGTTTTGCGGCTTCAACCAGAACCAACGATTTGCCTGTTCCGGCTCCTCCCGAAACGAGCATTCGGTCATTTCTAACCAGTGCTGCCAAGACGCGAGACTGTCCCGAAGTCGCTCGATTCTGTTCTTCTATCACTGCGCCACGTTGCGCGTCAACGACCGGCATGCGAGTGAACTCGCCGAACAGGCGCGCGCGCAGGTCGGACAATCGTGCAAGCTTTGATCTCGGCGGTGCCGATCTGGAGTTTTCCGCAAGTGCTTCAAGTCGCGCGGTAATTCGTTCGACAGTCATTGACTCGTGCGCGATCCAGTTGAGCGGATTCCAATCGACAGCATTCGGAGGTGAGCCAATATCCGGAGTGATGACCAGAGCCTCATGGGCATACCAACCAAGGCCCTGTTCCCGAAGAATGTCTGCTAGTGCATATGCTGCAGTTCTCGCCTGTTCCATCGGCGAAGTGCGCAACTTATGCCAGTCTTTTCGTCGATCAATGCTGTACCACACGCCGTCATGCTTGCGCACGCCTCCGCCCTTAACCTCAACAACGATGACAATTCCACGCCAAAGGATCACAAAGTCGGCCTCTGCCTGCTGCTTATACGGATGTGATCGAAGACCGACGGAGTAGAAGGCGACTGCGTCGACATCTGCGTCGACTTCTTTCAGCAGCCTCGCTACTCTCCGTTCTGCTTCACTCCTCGAGGAGGTCTCGATATCGGTCAGAGAAGGTACAAGTATCATCAGTACTGCTCCTTCCAGAGCTCTTCGTATTCTCGGTATCCGAGGAAGTCGTTCATCGCTCCCCAGTTGTCGGCCACGTCAACTATGAGACATTCCTCTTTGCCCCCGTTTTCCTTACCGCGTAGGCCGCGACCAGCCATCTGAATATAAGCACCCGGGCTGAACGTCGGCCTAGCGATATATAGTGCTCTAACTCCAGGCGCGTCGAACCCCTGAACTAGCAGGTCACAATTCGCAAGAACTTGAATTTCACCCTCTTGGAACTGCCTAATGACCTCACGGCGCTGCTGACGGCTGGTCTGCCCACTTACTGATTGGGCTCCGATTCCCCGATACCGAAGCGATGCAGCCAATACCTGTGCCGAAAGCACACTCGGCGTGAACACGAGAATGGGCCAATCAGCGTGAGTGCTGATAGTCCGTAGAATGTGGTCTACCAGAACCTGCATTCGATGTTCGTTGCGACCAATTCGTTCATAGACCGCACGATCGATCAACCTCTTCGATTTCAATGATTGTTGCTCAGAGTTATCCAAACTGATTTCGATGCCCGTGTCCAAGACCTCGTGCTTGACATTGGCCAGGACCCCCAACTTCACGAGCTGCCGATAAGGGTCTTCACCAGGCAGCGCTAGTCGATTTGATCCGAACCGTGCGACAAGCTCCTTGGTACCGCTGTGGTCATCGGCACGACCTTTAAATGGTGTGGCTGACAAACCGACAAGTGGCCGGTCCCAACTCAATCCGCCAACGCCCAGCCATCGGAGAATGGACGTGTATCTGGTCGATCCTCCCGCCCGATGTGCCTCATCGATGAATACTGCCTGTGGAGTCCTCAGCCACTCGTATTCGGTCTGTCCCATGATCGCCTCAATTTTCGCGTCGGTTGCGACAATCACAGCAGCTTCAGTATCTGGTTCCAGGACGGTATTGGTGCTCCACAACCGACCGACAGTCAATGGACGCTCGTCACCCAAATAGCGCCAAACTGCTCCGAACGTCTGAACAGCCTGTTCGCAGAGTTCCTCTGACTGAGCGATCCAAAGGACAACTCCCGAGTAGACTTCGTCGACGAACAGCCTTAGGACGGTTTCCGTCGCAACTCGGGTCTTGCCAGCCCCGGTCGGAAGTTCAACCATTCCCTTCTGTGCGGGCCCCTTATCCGACGGCTGCGTTAGCACCGTACGAAGATCTTCACTTATCTTCTTTTGATAACTATGAAGTCTATTCAGCCGAACTGCTCCAGGAACGACAAATTCTCCGCTGAGCTGACGGTTACGCTGGCCAGCATACTGAGTCCCGAATCCCATTTTCCGCACCCACGAAACAGCAGCAGGTAAACCTGCCCACCTCTCAGGTACATCGGTGAACCCGGCCTCGCGGAACAAGCTCTCAAGCATCCGGAGGGAATCAGCGCCGTAAACTGTCAGAAACAGTTCTGCTACTGACGTCTCGTCTGAGACCAAATTCTGTGCTTCAAGCGCACTCCAAAGGCCAGTAGGTAGAGCTTCTTTTAGATCGTCAGGACCAATGTAAAGGTCCAGGCGCTCTGCGTCATTATCGATCGAGCATGCCTCTTGACGTTGCAATTCGAGCCGATGCTCCAGGCCAGCGTCTAAGACCTCGGAAAGCCGGATGTTATCCAGGCCCAATTCAAATGCTTCGTTGACAAACTGGAGGGTCCGCCTTTCATCGGCGTCGCTTTGCACAATCAGATCGTGTCCGTCAAGATACCAATCGCGGACCTGGTCTTCTACCCCGTCGTCAGTTACTACCCTTTTTGCTATCAGTTGTGCGCTTGCAACTTTTGCTGTCCCCAACCGAACGCCATAGCCAGAGCGAAGTCCCGTGTAGACGTCGAGCACTCGTTGAAACTCTCTTTGCCCCTCAACCACCATGGCGAACGAAAAACTGTCCGCAAATGGACGACATCCGACTACATCAACAAAAGCATCTATCTCGTCTGGCTCGACTCGTAAAAACGGACGGGAACGTCCACGAAGTATTTCCTCTTCCTCATCAGAAGAGGCCAGGTACACCGACGAAGGAGGAACCGGCTCCACAGTTCGATTGATCTTCGCTGGGATAGAAGTTGGCTTATCTTCCGTATATCCGATGCGGGACGCAGTGAGAATGAACTCCGAAAGAATCTCACTCTCGATCGCAGTCGGGAACACCTCTCCTTCAAGCATTTCACGGTAAACATGAGGAGGGACGGACTCTAGATCGTCTGGCAGGTTCAGTGTCGACAGAGCGTGGTGTGCACCCTTAAACAGCGGAAGTAGGGGACCGAACTTCACTAACGAAGGTGCTACGACATCTTTCGGTTTGCGGTACCCACGCGTTGATGGAAGAAGACCAGCCTCGCCTACGGCCCAGTCGACTGGTGACGGAACCGAATAAACCCTTCCGGTGGCAAGATCTTCCATGGTCCATGCGGCCGCTGGAAGGGAAAGCAATCCCATGGTCCACGATGCCCGCTGTTCGGCGGACGCCCCGACATGACGGAGCATCAACAAAACAGACACAGGACCCGGTCCTTCACCGGGCAAGACTTCTACCCGTTCGACGCGTCGCTCACCAGGACCAAGGTGGTCGTTGATGCCTGCAATTATCGTTTCTAGATAACTGTTTCGCTCAGTTTCGTCGTCGATGGAGTACCCATTAGATGGGCGCTGCACCACGCCGAGTTCATGTGCGACGCTTGGGAGGCAACGTCTACGGTCAAGAAGTACCCCAGCGAACTCTTCGCTTAGTGGAATATCTAAGTCCAAAACCTGTCCGGGCCAAGCCCAATCGCCGTCTTGGGTAGGTACCATAATTGACGCAGTTGACGCGGCCATCATTTTCACAGCAGTCGCGTGACTGACTGATAGCGCCGCATCCCATAGATTTTCAAGTTCGTCGCTTGTCGGCTCGACCGACAACATCGCAATCCGAGCATTGAGAATCGCTTCAGGATCAAGGTCACGAAATCCTCGTTCCCGTAGCAACTTCTCAACTCCGGGTTCGGTAAGGAAGTCAGGATCAATGAATACAGCGTCATCAATCCGGAGTCCTTCCTGACCACGGAGGAATACGATGCTACGGTCATCAAGGGATTTCATGCCATCAGACGTAGGTAATACCTTGGCACTGGAAATGGATTCCAAAGTTGGGTGCCTGATAACGGTTCGCAAAGCGTTAGCCGCCGATTGAGGGTCGTCTCCCTCGGCCCATTCGCGCAACCAGGTGAGAAGCCCCCGTTTGGGCATGATCTCCAATGCATTACGAACATCTCGAGCGCTCGGATCCAGGTCAGGCTGATTTGCAACGACAAACAGATCCCTGAGCCGGGACTGCCGAACATTGCTGGTGTAGCATCGCCAATGCGGTACGTCGTCTCCAGTGTTGGGAGACACGGACCACCCTTCGTGAACAGTATCCTCAAACCTGACGCCCAATTCCAAGGGCCGCAGCTGCAGGCCATTCCGTAGCGTTCCCAGTGCATCGGGGATAAATTCGCCTGATCCGGCCAATGCCACCACATGTGCGCCGAGAACGTCATCTGCGAAACCATGGCTCTCCTGCGCTCGTCCACGAGCGGGAAGGTAATCGAGGTGCCCCGCCGGATCCGCACTTCTTACCGAATTGAGCAGCGGAACGAACAGGTTCGCTAAACTACGAAAAATCTCGCGGTTATAACCATTATCCAGAAGGTTCGTGCGATCATCATTTATGCTCCATGGAGCATTAAATAATGCTGAGATCGAAGTTGTATCCTGCAGTTTGAAATATGACCAAAATTGCCCGACTCGCAGCTTTGATTGTCTGGCTGGCAATGCAACGCTGACTTTGACTTGTTCGCGTGACACCGCCTCGCCGACTTCGTGGCGGGCACTAGCAGTCGGAGAATGCATTGCACTACTGACGAACCATTCGTCATCTTCGCCTTCGGGGCGAACAATTCGAAACCGTCCTTCGCCAAGCGCACGTGATGCATGTTTAGTCTCGAACGGCTCCGATCCCAGTATTCGAAGTCGAATCTCGCGCACAGCCTCAACAAACAATAGGAACTCCGACGAAAATCCTTCAATCTCATCTTTGAGCTTATTCAGGTTAGCTGCGCCAGGCAGCTTTATGATGGTTGTCGCCCAAGAAGCGAGTTCGGCGAGAATTGGGTCGGCAGAAATTTCAGAGTTTGCATCCAACGACGTGGCTGTTCGCAATATCGGAAACTGCTTGGCCGTCGATACGGCAGTCAATGCGTTTCGCGCCTTTGCGGAGTTGAATTCGAAGGATATGGATCGACTCAGGACCTGTGGGGCCTCTGAAACAGCCAACACCGATTTGAACCCTAGACCGAAACGCCCGATCTCGTCTCCTCGTTTGCTACTCAGGTGCGCCATAGTCAGAGCCGTAAGACCACTCTTGGAAAATGGGCGCCCAGCGTTTGCACAGTAGAGTACCCGATTTTCCGTATCCAAGATGATCTCAACTCGGCCGCTATTATCTAGGCCAGATCCGTCAACTCCAGTTAATGCGTCAGCAGCATTCTGAACAAGTTCGAGCAGAGTTCTATTCGCATAGCCACCAGTGCGAATAGATTCCTCATGATTCCGATGCTCAGAAACGAGATCAGGATGAACTTTATAAGATTCGATAGTTTTGTCGAACTGAACACTAAGCTCGGCTTCTAACGTCGGATCTGGCTCCCAGGCCTCACGGTCATACGTCACTAGCGACAACTCCTTCGCTCCGGACAATACGTTCCGGACGTCACCAACGCTTCCACAACGACCAGCAATCGAACTTGCGGACCCTTGAGCTTGCACTTGGAAGGTCTTAACTACAGCTGACAACTGCATCCTACCCACAAAAAACGATTGCCAAGCGATCTAAATTCAGAATGTTCCGACACTGCCCAGCTTCCAAGTTTCACGCTCCACGACACTCCGTGCACGTCAGGGTAGAAGAGTCTTCGGAGGGGATCCTCCTAGAACAGAGATGAGTCTTTACTCACGGAGCCTTTCCCCTACAATTCACATCAACAGGAGTGTGGAATCCGTGTTAAACCACGAGGAATGTCATTCGATCACTTAGACTCTCCATTGTCGTGTCAGCCGGTCTGGCTAGAGTGGAAGTCAGTGTCAGCCCGCTCTTCGCAAACAGGCGCGTGGAGCTGACGTAACGGTATTGGGCGAAAGGAACCGCAAGTGGAGCTCGAAGTTCTGGATCTATTTACCGGAGCAGGCGGTCTCACCCAAGGCTGGCACGAGGCCGCGAAGGCACATAGCGTCGAGACTCGGACGGTGGGCGCAGTGGAACTCGATCCGACTGCCGCTGCTACCTACCGTGAGAACTTCGGCGACGCGGGACAATTCGTAGGTTCGATCGAGGACTGGTTGAATCAGATTGATACGCCTTCCGCAGATGTCATTCTAGGAGGACCGCCCTGCCAAGGCTTCTCCAAATTGGGCAAACGCGATATCAACGATATCCGGAACTTGCTGTGGAAGAAGTACGCAGAGACAATCGTTCGCGCTGAACCGCAGTATTTCGTCCTCGAGAACGTCATTCCGTTCCTGAGTTCGAGTGAGTATGTCGCGTTCAGGAACTCGACTCTATCCGGTGGGCTGCTACAGGACTACATCCTCGAACCTCATAGATTGATTGCGACCGACTATGGTGCACCTCAGAAACGTAAGCGCGCGGTGGTAATTGGCCGCCACAAGGATCTTCCGCAAGTGGGAGCTCCAACAGTCACCCATCCGGACAAGAAGAACGATTGGGTCACTGTAGGTAAAGCGTTCGCAGGAATTGAAACGCTGGTCGACGGCATCCATTTACCAAAGCGCACGTCTCCCGAAGGGTTCGAAGGACCGTACGAATCACGCGAGCTCCACCTCGGGCGTACGTACACCGATTTGTCTTTGAAACGCTTTGCAAACATCCCGCGCAATGGCAATCGGTTCGATATCCCAGACGAGCTGTTATCACCTTGCTGGAAGAGGACTCGTACTGGCTATTCCGATGTCATGGGCAGACTAGACGAAGACAGTCCATCGGTCACGATCAGAACTGAATTCGACAAACCGGAAAAGGGTCGTTATCTCCACCCCACGGCGCACAGAGCAATCACCCACTTCGAGGCAGCCCGCCTTCAAGGATTTCCGGATGACTTCAAGTGGCTTGGGTCCAAACCGAAAATTGCTCGACAAATTGGTAATGCTGTGCCCGTTCAGCTGGCTAGGGCAGTATCAGAACGCATTATCTTCGCCGCCAAAGGTCTACTACCGCTATCAGACGACAAGCACGAACCTGAACTTCCATTCGGCCCAAGCACAGGAGAGATGGCGGGCTGATATCCGCCAGCCTTCCGGTTGAACAAGCAATCGAATTCAGCCTTGTTCGCACGCCTTGCAGTTAACGTGCATCAATTATTGGAAAAATCACGGGCCCCGATCATTTCGACCGCGTCTTGGCGTCATACTTTGCATTTGGAACTATCCAGAAAGAGTTTGCGCCCGCCCGGAGCAACAGATGCTCCGGGCGACTTTCTCTGTGGCAACGACCCCAACCAAGCTCAATCATCACGAGCGAGGCGGCTAAGACTAAGCTCGGACTCGATGACCGCCTCAGTGTCCCCGCCCAATTGGGGCGCAGGAACAGCATCTGGCACCGGAGTCCCGCCGAACGCCAAAGGCACCCTCGGCGCCAGCACACAGCCAACACCCGGCTGATCGATCTCGGTGAGCATCGGGTTCTCCGTCGAACACCTCGGATCTGAGTTCACGAGTTCTCCGAAGGTCTGGAATCCGCCGACGAGCACCCCTGCCTCAGCGAGCAACTTTGTCGCTTCTTCGGAACGGTGCTTGGCGAACCAGGGACGCACCACAGCATCAATAGCCTCACGCGCCTCGAACCGACCACCCTCGGTCGACAAGTCGACGTCGAGCAGCTGACCGATCATTTCGAGCTTCTCGCTCAAGTCTGTCGCCGCACCGAGGCCTCGCCAGTGCTTGTTCGAAATCACGACGACCATCACCTGACGACCGTCCGCACACTCAAACGACTGACCATAAGCGCCATAAAGCCCATTGCCCAAGGCACCTCGGGTCTTCCCCGTCGCCTGCACCTCGGCGATGTAGCCGAGATTGCCGACAGTCGCGAGCATGACATCCGACAAAGCCAGGGTGATCTCCTGGCCCTTGCCCGAGGAACGACGACCGAGCTCCGCGGCCATGATCCCGTTGGAAATATAAAGCCCCGCAGCAACATCCCAGGCCGGCATCGCATTGTTGACCGGCCGCTCGTCATCACCAGTGATGATCGGGAAACCACTGGCCGCATTCACCGTGTAATCCACTGCCGGGGAACCGTCGTGCCACCCGCCCAGGCGGAGCATGACGAGATCCTCGCGATGCTGCTTGAGATTCTCATAGCTCAGCCACCCCCGCGCCGGCAGATTCGTGATGAGCGTGCCCGCCTCAGCAATCAGCTGCGTGGCGATCCTCTGCCCTTCCTCGGACTTCAGATCCAGCGTGACCGAACGCTTCCCCTTATTCAGAGACGCCCAGTAGATGCTCGTACCGTCATCGCTGATCGGCCACCGATTCGCATCGATGTTCCCACCGATCGGATCGATGCGAATGACATCAGCACCGAGCTGAGCGAGCGTCATCGAGCCCAGTGGGGCTGCGACGAAGGCAGAAATCTCAATTACTTTGAGGCCGGTCAGAGGTGCGGGGCGAGGGTCAGTCATGGCGGTGTTCCTCAGTTCTTCGTCGTCACGGTGGCAGCGATCGCGGTCTTCCCACCCGGGGCGATGGCCTGGAGTTCGTGGATACCGGGTTCGGTCTCCCGGCCGACGAGGTGGATCTGCTCATTCGCGAACAACGGGGACTTCGCAGTAAACCGATATTCGGCCACGACCGCCTCGGGGTGGGTGGACATGAACGCATCCAACAACAATGTCGCGGTCAAGGGGCCGTGCGTGACCAGGCCGGGGTAACCTTCGACCTCGGTGACATACGGGTGGTCGTAGTGGATGCGATGGGAGTTGAACGTCAACGCCGAGTAGCGGAAAAGCATGACCTCGTTCGGTCGCACGCTCTTCACCCAGTCCCAACCGTCTGGTGCCGGCGAGTCTTCACGTGGGGGCTTCGTCGCCGATCCCTCCGGTACCGAGGTGGCTTCCCGGTAGACGATTGTGTGCCGATCCGTCGTGGCAGGCTTCCCGTCAGCAGTGAGCTCGTGACGAAGCACGACGAAACACAACGGGCCGGTGCTGCCGGTCTTCTCCGTGATCGAGTCGATCGTCGTCGTCCGCTCAATCGTCTGCCCGGGCAGAATCGAAGCGTGGAAGGTCAGGTCGCTGCCGGCCCACATCCGCCTGGGCAGGGGCACCGGGGGCATGAACCCACCGAGCGCGGCATGCCCGTCGGCGCCGAGGTCACTCATCGGCACATCATCTTCAGAGAAGTGCAGCCAGTGCCCCATTGGGAACAGCGGCGACGCCGGGTCACCGTCATGGCCGAGCAGTGTCGCCAGGCGTGCGGCCCGTTCCCCATCGGCGATCTCAGTGGCGGTGGCACTGCGGCCGACCCAGTCTTGGAGGTTCGTCTCACTCATCGCAGTCAAGTTCCTATCATCAGTTCGTTAATGCGCCCACAACCTGCCAATTACTACCCGACGGCGGCGCAGATACCTGGCGCGAGGTTGCAGGGCCGCCGTCAGGTAGTAATTCAGCGGCCGAGGAGTTCGTCGGAGATGATGCGCATCTGGATCTCCGAGGACCCTTCGAAGATCTTCGTCAACCGGGCATCTCGCCAGTGGCGTTCGACGGCGAAGTCCTTCGTGTACCCGGCACCACCGTGGATCTGCAGAGCCTCCGAGGTGACCTTCTCGCTCATTTCTCCGGCCAGGTACTTCACCATCGCTGCTTCCTTGTCACAGCGGCGACCGGAATCGATCTCCGTGCACACGTGGTACATCAGCTGCCGGCATGCCTCGATCTGGGCAGCCATGTCCGCGACCTTGAACCGCAGATGCTGGAAATCCGCGAGGGGATGCCCGAACTGTTCGCGTTCCTTGAGGTACTTCACCGAGTCCTCGAGAGCCGCCTGAGCCAGTCCGATCGACCGCGCCGCCGTGTGCGCACGCCCGACCTCAAGACCGGACACCGCTTGGTAGAAACCGCGGCCTTCTTCGCCGAGGAGGGAATCAGCAGGCAGGACGAAGTTGTCGAACGACAGCTCCCAGGTCTTCCACCCGTGGTAGCCGATCTTCTTCGCCGGTGCCCCGGAGATCCCCTCGGGAAAGGTGCCGCGTTCCTTCTCGACGAGGAACACCGAGATCCCCCGATGCCGCTTCTCCTCCACCGAGGTACGAGCGAAGAGGACGATGTAGTCGGCCTGATCGGCGTACGTGCACCACATCTTCGTGCCGTTGATGACCCAATCACCATCGGCATTGCGCTCGGCCTTGCACCGCAGGTTCGCCACATCCGACCCGGCCTCGGCCTCGGAGAGGGCGAAGGCCCCGAGGTACTCACCACTGGCGACCTTCGGCAATAGCCTGGCTTCCTGTTCGGGCGAGAACCCACCACCCATGCCGTTGCCACGGGCGAGCAGTCCGGCCACGGACATCCAGGCACGGGAGAGTTCCTCAGCCACGAGGCAGTACTCGAACACACCCAAACCGAGGCCGCCGTACTCTTCGGGGATGAGGATGCCGAAGAACCCCATCTCCGCCATCTGCTTGACCATCGAATCCGGGAACTGCCCCTCGACAGGGTCAAGCTCATTTGCAATCGGGAGGACGACATCACGGACGAACTCGCGGGCGAGCGCCTGAATTTCGAGGCGCTCCTCGGTCATCATGTGCGGAGTGTCCGGGCGTGGACGCGGCTTATGAGTCATGGGTGGATCCTCCCTCAGGCCCTGTTGCGGCCGATGAGCTGCTTGGCGATGACGTTCATCTGGATCTCGTTCGTGCCCTCGCCGACGATCATCAGCGGGGCATCCCGGTAGTAGCGTTCGACGTCGTATTCGGTGGAGTATCCGTAACCGCCGTGGACGCGGATGGCGTCGAGGGCCACCTCGGCGGCCATCTCCGAGGCGTAGAGCTTCGCCATTCCGGCCTCCATGTCCACACGCGCCCCCGAGTCATACGTGCGGGCGGCGTGGAGGACGAGCTGCCGGGCGGCCTCGAGCTTCGTGGCCATCATGGCGAGCTTGTTGCCCACCGACTGGTGCTTCCAGATCGGCTTGCCCATCGACTCGCGCTCCTGCGAGTACTTCACGGCATCATCGAGGGCGGCCTGAGCGACGCCGAGCGACCGGGACGCGACCTGGATGCGGCCGATCTCGAGTCCCTTCATCATCTGCTTGAACCCGACACCCTCGGTCTCGCCGAGCAGCTGCGACTGCGGCTGCCGGAGTCCGTCGAAGGACAGCTCGCAGGTCTCGACGCCCTTGTACCCGAGCTTCGAGAGATCCTGGGAGACGGTGAAGCCCTCCCCCTTCTCGACGAGAATGATCGAGATGCCCTTGTGCCGCGGTTCCGCCTCGGGGTCGGTCTTGCACAGCAGCGCGATGAGATCGGACTTCCGGGCGTTCGTGATCCACGTCTTCGAGCCGTTGATGACGTAGTCATCGCCGTCCTTGACAGCGGTGGTGCGCATGGCCTGCAGGTCGGATCCGCCGCCGGGTTCGGTCAGTGCCATCGTCGCCCGCAGCTCGCCGGTGGCCATCCGCGGCAGGTACTGATCCTTCTGCGCGTCGGTGCCGTATTCCTGGATGAGCTTCGCTACGACGGTGTGCCCGCCCATGGCACCTGCCAGCGACATCCACCCGCGGGCGAGCTCCTGGGTGATGAGTGCGTAGGTCTCGGTCGAGACCTTGCCCATCCCCCAGGGTTCGTCGATGGCGAGCCCGTAGATGCCCATGTCCTTCATCGTCTGGATCCACGCTTCGGGGTATTCGTTGGCGTGCTCGACCTTGTTGACGCTGGGCTTGACCTGTTCGTCGATGAATTCGGCGACCAGGTCGATCATCATCTGCTCTTCGTTGCTCACTGCCATGCGGGATCCATCTCCTCGATCATTGAGGGCACCGCCTGCAGACGATGCTCTGAGTGATCGCCCGGCCCGCATCACCCGCTACCCGCTCAGCCGTGCCGGTCAAGTGCCGAACCGTGGCTGCGCAATGATGCGGTCGATCTCGTCGGCGAGCTCTCACCATTAGTTAATGAGAGAATAACAATATAGATCAATTATTGCCACAATCCATAACAGTCGAGGATGGTCCGACGAAATCGCCAATCGGTGAGTGCTACCCCAACATCCCCATCACCGACTCCCGCACCTGCAGGGCGGCGAGGAACCCGAACAGGGCCAGACACACACCCAGCAACACGTTCGACCACTTCGTGTTGCGCAGCTGCGCCGGCACGGTCGACCGATTGAGGATGACGAGCAGAGCGAGTGCGAGCACCGGCAGGATGAACGCGCTGATCGCCGCGTAGACGAGCACCAAAGTGACCGGTTTGCCAAGGCTCATGATGACCAACGTCGCGATCGAGAGATAGACCAGTGCCCCGCGGAACTCGACCGACTTCGCCGACATCTCGTGAGCCGGTTCGTCCTGATGCGGGTAGCGGCGCAGCACGCGCAGGCAGTCGGCAGTGACGTAGGCGATGCCGGAGAACCCGCCGAGCACGCTCGTGTACACCACCGCGAGGAAGCTGATGAGGAACACAAGGCGCCCGGTCTGACCGATCCGCCCGACGAGGTCATCGGCGATGGCGAACAGGGCGTCATTGTCCGAAATCGTGAAACCCTGCCCATAGAGGATGAAGGCGCCGACGGCGCTCATCGCCACTGCGAAGACGAAGACGAGTCCGTAGCTGATGAACAGGTCGAGGCGTACGACCGGCTTCCAGTCAGGTGTGCGCCAGGCCTTCTCTCGGATCCAGAACGAGTAGGCGAGGATGCCGGTCGCTCCCCCGACCCCGCCGATGAGTGACATCACCGTGATGATCGAGGCGTTCGGGAACGTCGGCGCGATCGTCGCCGCGGCCACGTCCTGAGCATCCTGACCCTGGAACACGGAGATCGCCAGCGCCAAGATACCGAAGAACATGATGAAGCCGAAGCCCATCATCGCCTTCTCGACGATCCCGTACCGGCCGATGCCGACAAGCACCGCGGCGGAGAGAAGCACGACGATCGCGGTCGGCCAGAACGGCAGGACGGGGAAGATCGCCTGCAGGATCGTCGTTGTCACCGCGATGACCCCGGCTCCGAAGAACAGCCCGACCAGCAGCTCGGCGATGAGGAAGAGGATCGGGAACGTTCGTCCGCCGAACCGCGTGAGGTGGGAGATCAGGGAGCGGTCCCCGCTCATCTGCAGCCGGGAAACCGCCTCGGAGAGGACGAACTTGAGGACAATGCCGACCGTGAACACCCAGATCAGCGCGAGCCCGTACTCGGCGCCGGAGTTCATCGTCGTGATCATGTCCGAGGCCCCGACGCTGGCCAAGGCCAAGACGATGCCCGGCCCGATGAGCCGCAGCCGTCCGGTCAGTGATTTCGGCGCCGAGGCGGCGTTCTTCGTCTGCGACGTCATATCGGCGGACATAGGCGGGTGAGGCTCCTTCACGTGGGTAGGTCGACGACGCCACCGGAATTGTTCACTCGGGGCATCGTTCGCTCAGGAGAGTATGGCCGAGGTCGCCGCATCTCGGGACGGAAGTCTCAACACCCGGGAAACACCTCTGTTGCAGCGCTGCTCACCAACCGCTCAAGACCCAATCTAGTCGCCGATTCTGAAGCCGATCCGCAGTTTTTGAGCGTATATTCGACGCCATGACCGAAGCACTCGATGAGGGCCCCTTCTTCCACGGCACCCGTGCCGAACTCGCGCCTGGGGACCTGCTCACCGCAGGTTACGCGTCGAACTACCGGCCGGAAGTGACGATGAACCACATCTACTTCACAGCCCTGCCCGATGGGGCAGGACTAGCCGCCGAGGTGGCCGCCCTGAACTCCGGATCACCGCACGTCTACGAGGTCGAGCCCCTCGGCGAGTTCGTCGACGACCCGAACGTCACGGACAAGAAATTCCCGGGCAACCCCACCCGTTCCTACCGCAGCGCCGAACCGCTGCGCATCGTCCGTGAGGTCGCCGAATGGAAGCGACTGAGTCCGCAGGAACTGCAGATGTGGGGCGAGCGCCTCGCCGCCATCCGCGAGGACGATGACAAGGAGATCATCAACTGAGACCCTCTCGGGCTGGGAGGAATCAGTCCTGCTTGGCTCCGAACACGGGATGGTCGCTGGCGATCGAGATGCGGTTGAACGCGTTGATGAGGATGGTCGACCATTCGATCGCCGAGATCTGCTCCGTCGTCAGGTGCTGAGCCACCTCGGCGGCGATCGCGTCGCGATCCTCCGTCTTGTCCAACACGGTCAGGGACTCGGCCAAGGTGAGTGCGGCGAACTCCTGATCAGTGAAGATCTCGGCCTCATGCCAGCTCGGCAGCACGTCGAGCTTGAGCTGCGAGACCCCGGCCTTCCTGGCGGCCGGAGCATGGATGCTCAGGCAGGTGCGGCAGCCGTTGATCTGTGAGACCCGTGTGTTGACGAGCTCGATGAGCCCGTCATCGAGGCCTGCGGCACGTGAGGCCTTCCGCGAACTCGCGGCCGCTTGGGCCAGAGCCTTGTAGTTCTCGGGGTGGATCTTGTCGATGAATGGTCGGCTTGCGTTGCTCATTCCCTCACTCACGCCTGTCGTTTGACGATGTCGATGTCGGCACCGGTCGCGTTGCGGAACTTCCCGCCCTGCGCGGCATAGTCATCGCCGGTCTCCTTCAGCTTCTTGACGAAGAGCGGGCAGACAGGAACGACGGTGATCTCGCGCTCAAGCGAGTCCTCGAGCGCCTCGGCGACGAGGATCTTCGAGAGTCCGCGACCGCCGAACTCCTCATCGACGACCGTGTGATGGAAGATGCGTTCGGTCTCGGCGTCGGGGCCGGGCAGGAAATAGGCGTGTCCGGCGACGGTCCCGTCGGCCACGGTGATCTGGTAGGACTGTGTCGATTCGCTGAGGTCGACGGCCACTTCGGCGCCGGTTTTGTCCTGGAATGTCTTCGCCATGTTCACAGACTCCTTCGGTAAGGACCGGTTGCCCGGTCATCGAGTACGACAGATCTCGGTGCGGGCTTATTCCCCGGTGATCATTCCTCGGGTCCGCCTTGGACCCGCGGCGGCGGATTCTTCCGCGCTTTGATGGTCACGTCGGGCAGCCTCGGTGCGGGGAGCCTGTCCATGCCATCGGCATTGCGTCCGGGACCGCCTTTGCCGACGTAGCTGTCGACGGCACCGAACCGGTCCCCTTCGGCCTGCCATTCCTCCCGGTAGGCCGCGATCTCCTCGTGGGTGCGCCCGACGAAATTCCACCACATGACGATCTCCTCGGGGAAGGGTTCCCCGCCGAGGAGGATGAGCCGGGCGGGTTCGTCACCGCGGTTGGCGATGCGCAGCTCGTCGACCCCGACCCCGGTGTAGCCGATCGCCGCGACCGGCAGGTCGACGTTCTCCAAGGTGATGTCGCCGGAGTCGACGAGGAGGCCGTGCTCGAAGCGCGGATCGGCGGGCAGGTCGATGCTCGCACCCGGATCGAGGCGGATCTCGGCACCGAGCAGCGGCGAATGCGTCTGCACCGGTGAGGCCGTTCCCCACAGCTGCCCGAGGAAGACGAGCAGCTGCCCGCCGTCGAAGGCCACAGGCGTGGGTTCATAGTGCTCGAATTCGCGTTCGGGCAGGTGGCGGGAGGCCTCGGGCAGGGCCAGCCACAGCTGCACACCGTGGAGGTTCGTCGTGTCCTCGGTCGAGACCTCGGAGTGGCAGATGCCGGCGCCGGCCGTCATGAGGTTGACCTCGCCGGGCAGGACGAGGCCGGCATTGCCGCCGGAATCGATGTGCTGGATGGCGCCGTCGAAGAGCCAGCTCACGGTCTGCAGACCGGTGTGCGGGTGAGGTGCGACATCCATGCCGCCGGTGGCCGAGACATCGGCAGGGCCGTAGTGGTCGACGAAGCACCACGGTCCGATGAGCGAGCGCTGCCGCTGCGGCAGAGTCCGCCGCACGGTCATCGCGCGCGGTCCGCCCAGAGGCACTTCGCGGGAGGTGATGATCTCGACGGCGGAACGCCCCTGCTGGTCACAGTTGGGACCGGGAAGTCCGCCGGCAGTGCAGACGACTTGTACGGGGCGGGTCTCAACGTTGCTCATGGCCACATCGTAGCCCTCTTCGCAGTGCCCGGGGCGAGGTCTCGTCAGGCAGGATGAGGGCTCATGGCCTGTCTGGCAGAATTCGGCCGCACTCAGCCGGCCGGCCTGACCTTGCTCACGAGGTCGAAGATCTCTTCCGCCTCGGCGTCGGTGACTCCGCAAAAGCCGGTGAAGATGATTTCGGCGTTCGTCTTCGCCGCCGCGTCACGCAGCTCCTCCCCCGCCGCGGTGAGGCCGACAAGAACTCCGCGATTGTCCTCGGGGTCCGGCGCCTGGGTGAGCAGGCCCCGATCCTCGAGCTTGCGCAGCAGGCGGCTGAGCGCGCTGCGACTGAGCACCATGCTGCGCAGCAGATCACGGTGCCGGATCATCTCTCCGGGGAGGCAATTGATGAGCGCGTCGAATTCGTTGAGCGTAAGGTCGTGCCGCTCACGAAAGCCCAGCTCGAACTGCCGCATGAAGTCCTGATGCTTCTCCATCATCAGGCGCCAGGCCGCGATCTTGATCGGACCGTTCTTCCTGATCATGCTGCTTACGGGAGTCGTCTCTTCCATCTGCCTGTCCATCCGCACGCGATGCGATTTCCGGTGTGTCGCCGGACATATTTGTTGCGCCGTCAACAGAATCGTAGTTCAATGGCATTCCTGGCCCCATATCGTGGGGTCGTATCGACGATCCCCTCGTCGAAGTACCGGAGTATCCCCTACGTACCCCCGGCAGTCACGGATGGACACGGTCGCCCCACGGCCCCTCATCCCGGGGCCGGGGGTATCGTATTGCCGACTCTCCCCCGCTCCCCGACCACCGGCTGAGGTGCCGGGTGCTCCGTCTTCGGTTCGCGAACGCTCAGTCGCGTGGAATCCTCTTCCGCCATGGCCACCACACGGCCCGCCCGACGTCGTGGACCAACGCCGGCACCACGAGCGAGCGCACGAGGATCGCGTCGAGCAGCACGCCGAAGGTGACGATGAAGGCGAGCTGGAAGAGGAACATGATCGGAATGACCGCCAACGCCGCGAAGGTCGCCGCGAGCACGACGCCCGCCGAGGTGATCACCCCGCCCGTGGCCACGAGCCCCTTGAGCACGCCGGCCCGAGTCCCCAGGTGAAGGGACTCCTCCCGCACCCGCGACATGAGGAAGATGTTGTAGTCGATGCCCAGCGCCACGAGGAAGACGAAGGCGTAGAGCGGCACCGACGGGTCGGCACCGTCGAAGCCGATGACGTGGTTGAACACGAGCGCCGAGACCCCGAGTGCCGTGCCGAAGGACAGCACGGTCAGGGCCACGAGCAGCAGCGGGGCCAGTAGCGACCGCAAGAGCAGGACGAGGATGACCGTGATGACGAGGAGGATGAGCGGGATCGCCAAGGTCCGGTCCGCCTCGGCGGTGGTGTTCGTGTCGAGATCGACCGCGGTCTCTCCGCCGACGAGCGCGTCGGCGTCGAGTGGGTGGACGGCGTCTCGGATGTCGGTGACGGTCTCCTCGGCGGCCAGGGAATCCGCGGCGTCGGACAGGGTGACTTCGAGCAGCACCTGACCGTCGACCGTCGTGGGAGTCGGAGTCGAGGGCGAGTCCCCCATCGGTGGGCCCTGCGACGGCGCGGCTTCGATCTCGCCGTCGGCAGTCACGGTCGCCGTTCCGCTCGGGGAGTCCTCGGTCGTGACCGCCATCGACTCGACACCGCCGAGGCGCCCGATCGCCTGCGCGGCATCGTCGAGTTCGTTCTCGCCGACGACGACCTGGGTCGGTGAGCCCGACCCGCCGGGGAAGTGTGCGGACAGGACGTCCTGACCGTCGCGGGCCTCGGACTCGCCGAGGACGAATTCGGACTGGGCGACGCCGGAGGCCTTGAACTGGGGTGCGGCCAGCAGCGGCAGGGCGAGGATGATGACGAGCCCGATCCAGATCATCCGCGGGCGCTTTGCGACGAACCCGGCGATGCGGGCCCACACGCCCGCCCGTTCGGCCACCGCCGAGGCGGGGCGGGATTTCGGCTGGAAGGGCCAGAACACGGCACGACCGATGACCATGAGGGCCGCCGGGAGGAAGGTCAGGGCGGCGAGGATCGCCATGACGATGCCGATCGCCGCGACCGGTCCGAGAGCACGCGTCGACGCGAGGTCGGTGAGCAGGAGGACGAGGAGACTGGCGATGACGGTGCCGCCGGAGGCGAGGATCGGCTCGAGCACGCCCTTGAGTGCGCTCAGTCCCGCCCGCACGCGATCGGGTTGGTGGAGCAGGGCGTCGCGGAAGCGGGCGACGACGAGGAGGGAGTAGTCGGTGGTGGCGCCGACGACCAGGATGAAGAGGATGCCCTGGACCTGACCGTTGACGAGGAGGATCTGCGCATCGGCGAGGTGCCAGACGACGAAGATCGATGCCGCGAGCGCCGCCACCGAGGTGAAGAGGACGATGATCGGCAGCAGCGGGGAACGGTAGACGATGACGAGGATGACGAAGACCGCGATGAGGGCGACGAGCAGCAGGATCCCGTCGATGCCGGCGAAGGCCTCGCTGAGGTCGGCGGCGAAGCCGGCGGGACCGGTGACGTGAACGGTCACAGCCGTCCCGCTGTCATCGGTGCTGCTCGGGAAGGCATCGGCGATGGCGGTGCGGATGCTCTCGACATCCTCGGCGGTGGCATCCGAGGACACGGGCAGAATGAGCTCCAGGGCCCGACCGTCCTCGGAGGGGATGGTCGGTGAGGCGTCTGCGGCGAGGACGCCGTCGTCGTCGAGCGAGGCTGCGAGGTCCTTCAGCGTCTGCGCGTCGTCGTCGGTGATTCCATCGGAGTTCTCGAGCACGACGATCGCGGGCACGGCGTCGTCATCGCTGAACCGGTCGATGGCCTCCTGGGCGCGAGTCGATTCCGCCGATTCCGGCAGGAAGCTCGAGCGGTCGTTCGTGGCGACATCGGAGATCTTGCCGAAGTAGGGGCCGCCGACTCCGGCGATGCCGACCCAGGCGACGAGGAGGACTGCGAAGAGGGCGAGAAGCGCCTTCCGACCGCGGACGGGGGCTCCGGCACCGCTGCCGGCCTCGTCGGCTGAGCGTTCCGCGTCCCGATCGTCGTCGGGGTGAGAGGGCTGCGGGGTGCGGGTCAGCAGGAAGTGCGGCATGACCTCAGCCTACGCGGAAGGTCGGCTCACCGGCGCCGGCGCAGCGAGGCGGAAGCGATACTCGAATACGAGTCGCGCGAGTTGACTGCTGCGATCAGTCGGCCGACAGTGAGAGCGGAGAGTGTTCCGCAGAGCGAGGAAGGTCAGCAGCATGCCCACAGCAGCAGTCGTCCAAGCAGGATCGATTCCCTTCGACGCCGGAGCTTCCGTCGACAAGGCGATTCGCCTGATGAGAGAAGCCCGCGACAACGGCGCCGAGATCGCCGTCTTCCCCGAAGCGTTCATCGGCGGCTACCCGAAGGGCAGCACGTTCGGTGCTACGGTGGGTCTGCGCACGGACGACGGCCGCAGGCAGTACGAACGCTACAGCTCCGGAGCGATCTCGCTCGACGGCCCGGAGGTCGAACGATTGGCCGAAGCAGCCAGCGAGCTCAACCTCTTCGTCGTCATCGGGATCATCGAACGCCTCGGCAACACCCTCTACTGCACCGCCCTCATGCTCGACCCCGGTTCCGGGATCGCAGGTGCGCACAGGAAACTCATGCCCACCGGTTCGGAACGGCTCGTCTGGGGTTTCGGCGACGGGTCGACGCTCGACACCATGGACACACCGCTCGGTCGGGTCGGTTCGGTCATCTGCTGGGAGAACTATATGCCGCTGCTGCGACAGGCGATGTACGCCAAGGGCGTGGAGCTCTACTGCGCCCCGACGGTCGATGACCGCCCGACGTGGCCCGCGACGATGACGCACATCGCTCTCGAGGGGCGGACGCATGTGCTCTCGGCCTGCCAGTTCATCACAAAGGACTCCTATCCGGCCGACCATCCGTTCGAGGCCGACCTGCCTTATGGCAACACGGCCATCCGCGGCGGCAGCATCATCATCGCCCCCTCCGGAGAGGTCCTCGCCGGGCCGGTCTATGACGAGGAGACGATCCTCTACGCCGACATCGACCCTGCCGCGAAGACCCGCTCCCACCTCGACTTCGACGTCGTCGGCCACTACTCCCGCCCGGATGTCTTCGAACTCACGGTCCACTCCGAGCCACGCAGCTCGGTGAGCTTCGACTGAGCGCGGGCCGCAGGAAAGGAACCGCAATCATCGCTGCTGCGGCATCCGCCTCGTCCGCATCCAGAGGCTGACCTGGGCGGACACGTACGATTACGAGAATGAGCACCTTCGTCATTCCCGCCTTCGTGGCCGTCCTCGTCGGCTGCGGCATCGCCGTTCTCGCCTTCGTGCCGTTCGTCGCGATCAGCTATCGCCGCCGAGGCGGACTGTCGTTCTGGCGCACACTGGTATGGCTGGCCGCCGCCATCTACGCGATGGCGCTGTGGACGTATACGCTGCTGCCGGTCCCTCCTGCCGATGAAATCACCTGTGCGGCAGTGCAGCTGCGACCCTTCCAGTTCATCGCCGACATCCTCAGCTTCGACACCGGCAGCGTCCGTACGCTGATGACCAACCCTGCGGTCCTGCAGGTGGCTCTCAACATCATCCTCTTCGTCCCGCTCGGCTGGTTCGTCCGGCAGCTCGCCGGACGAGGCATCGTCGTGGCGACGATGACGGGGCTGGCCGCCTCGGCGCTCATCGAGATCACCCAGATCACCGGGATCTGGGGCCTCTACTCCTGCGCCTACCGGGTCTTCGACGTCGACGACCTCATGATGAACACTCTCGGCGCGGTCCTCGGCTCTCTCGCAAGCCTGCTCCTCCTGCGCAGGCGTGAGGGCCTGCAGGAGGTCGACGCGCCACGCCCGCTCACGGTGACCCGTCGGCTGACCGGCATCCTCTGCGATCTGCTCATCTGGGGGCTGTTCGGGTGGACCGTCGCCCTCGCCGTCGGAGTCATCGCCGCCGTCCTCGACGACGGGACGATCAGCGAACCGGGGCAGATCGTCACATTCATCGGCTTCGCCCTGCCCTTCGCCGCACAGCTGCTCTCGGTGCTCGGCAGAGGCGTGACCCTCGGCGAACGGCTCGTCCTCATCGCGGCCGTGCAGGTGAGGCGCCCCGCGGGACTCAGCCGGATCCTGCGGTTCCTGTTCGGCATCGGCGGATACATGCTCCTGACCCAATGGACGTTCCCGCTCTCCGGGCTGCTCCTCTTCCTCCTCGTCGCGGTCTCCGCCGTCATGGTGTTCACAACCCGCCGTCACCGCGGCCTGGCGTGCGTGGTGTCGGGAACCGAAATCGACGACATCAGGGCGAGGGCCCAGGCAGTGCCGGATTCGGTCGACGACTGAACGCTCCGTGGCCGATCGCAGTCAACCCCTGCTTCGACGAGGTGGCTCCGGCCTCGGCGGGGAGGTTCTGCCTCAGTGAGGTGGTCCCGCCTCGGCGAGGTGGGCGATTAGGGGCCAGGTGTGCGCGGACCGCTGGAGGGCGTACTCGCTGTCGGCGGCATCGACGGCGCGTGCCTGCCATTGGGCCCAGTTCATGCACAGCCGCATCAGCGCCATCTCGCCGACGATCTCGAGTTCGGCCGGCTCGGGTTCGAGCACGCTGCGATAGCCGTCGACGACGGCACGGAACGCGGTTTCCGGATCGCTTCGGCGCAGCATCGCATATGCCCCTGAGATCGCGAGGTCCGAGATCCGCGGGGCGCACACGGCATCGTTGAAGTCGATGACTCCGCCCACGGCCGTCCCGGTCTCGTCGAGGACGACGTTCGCGTCGTGCAGGTCGTGGTGGATGACCGACCGTGGAAGGTCACCGAGTCGCGGGAGCACGCGCTCGGCGAAATGTTCGGTGATGTCCCGCACGACCGACACCTGCCCTCCCCGCTCTCTCCCGGCCAGGTCTCCCCGATCTTGCTCAAGCCGGTCGAGCGCGCGTCCGACGACGAGTGGGCCGCGCTCGATCATCCAGTCGTGACCGGGGAGATCCGCCGGCATCTCGACTGCGGCCAGCGCCAGTGTCAGCCGTGCCGAGGCCTGCCCGAGCGAATGCAGCAGCTCGGCCCCGGCGCCGTCGACGCTCGGATTCTCGTTCCACAGCCGCCCGGGAATCCACGTGACCACCCGCACGAGGTGCTCGCCGATGCGCACGTGCCCACGCCCGTCGAGTGCCGGCAGAATCGTCGGGGTCGGGAACGTCACTTCCGGGCTCGCCGCCGCAGCCTCGAGCACCGTCTCCTGCCAGCGAAGCATCCCCTCGCCGAGACTGTCCGCACTCACTTTCGCCAGCAGCATCCCGTGAGTGGGATCAGCGAACCGAACATTGACGTCGAACTCGCCCTTGAGCAGCTTCGGCTGCTCCACCCGCACCCCATAGAGGTCGCCGAGTTCGGCCATGATCGCAGTGAGATCAGGCGGCAGCGTGTCCTCGGTCGAGGGCACGGGCTCACTCGCCTGCATTTGCGGCTTCCGCTTCGCCTCGGACGAGTACGCGGGCGAACCCGCCGGCGAGCTCACGCAGTTCGTCGTCGGTGATGACCAGCGGAGGCCGGATCTTGAGCACCGAGCCCGCCCGCCCGGTCGTGCTCACGAGGATCCGCTCGGCATACAGGCGCTCGACCATGGCCTTCGCCCGCTCGGCCGCCGCCTCGGCGGTGATGCCCCCGGTCTCGAAGTCGATGCCGACCATGAGTCCGCTGCGGCGCACCAGCGCGGGTGTGCCCGAGGACTCGATCGCCTCGGTGAGCAGACTCTCGAGCAGTCGACCGCCCTCCCGTGCCCGTGCGGCCAGGTCGCCGGATTCGAGGGCGGTAAGCACCACCTCGGCGGCGGCGACGGGAACGGCTGTGCCAGCGAACGTGTTGAAGTAGCGCTGCTCGGCACCGAAGTCGTCGAAGATCTCCCGTGGCCCGAGCACCGCAGAGATCGGCAGTCCGTTGCCCATCGGCTTGCCCAAGGTGACGAGGTCGGGGATGAGGTTGAGACGCTGGAAGCCCCAATCGGCACCCGTGCGACCGAATCCGGACTGCACCTCGTCGGCGATCCAGAGTCCCCCGTGGTCGCGCACGGCCCCTGCCGTGGCTGCGAGAGAGCAAGGTTCGAGGATCCCGTCGCTGGTCACGGTCGAGTCGAGGATGAAGGCTCCGAGGGGATGCCCGCGTGCCTCGAGTCGCCGGGCGGCTCCGGCGATCGCCCCGGCGAGCAGTTCGTCGAAGTCCGCGGCGTCCCAGGCAGGCAGGTCGATCGGTTCCACGTGCTCGCCGACCTCGGTGCCGACGAGGCTCGGGGAGATCGCGGCGACCGCCGAGGTGGTCCCATGGTAGGCATGGCGAGTGACGATGAGTCCGTCACGGCCGGTGGCATGAGTGGCCAGGCGCAGAGCGAGGTCATTGGCCTCGGAGCCGCTGCAGGCGAAGACGACGGCTTCGAGGGGTGTGGGAAAACGGTCGACGAGGCGCCGCGCATAGTCGATGACTCCCTTGTCGAGGTAACGCGTGTGCGAGTTCGCGCGACCGAGCTCCGCGGCGACGGCGGAGCGCACGGCCGGAGAGGAATGGCCGAGGACCGGCACATTGTTGTAGGCGTCGAGGTAGTCCTCGCCGTTGACATCGGTGATGGTGCAGCCGTGGGCGGAGGCGACGGTGAGCGGTTCGGAGTAGAAGGTCCGATAGGTCCCGCCGAGCACGCGTGAGCGGTCCTTCGCCAACGCGGTCGCTGGTGCTGATTCGTCTGCCATGGTCGACTCTCCTCATCGAAACGTCTGTGAGCTTACCTCAGTGGCACCGTCAGGCCGACCTTCGCGGCGTCCATGACGACCTGGGTGCTGAAGCGTCGAATATTGTCGTCGCCGAAGAAGAGCTTCCTGGTCAGCTCCGTGTACTCGGCCATGTCCCGGACCAGCATGATGAGCACGAAGTCCCATTCGCCGGCCACGTAGTAGCACTGCTGGACCTCCGGACGTTCGACGAGCGAGGCGCGGACCGCATCGAGCTTGTTCAGCTGTTCGCTCTCGACGGCGAGCTGGGCGATGACCCGCACCGGGCGGCCGAGGAGTTCAGGGGCCAGACTCAGAGTGCTGCCGACAATGATGCCGGCTTCGGTCAGTCGCTTGAGTCGCCGATTGACCGCGGCCGTCGACAGCCCGACGCGTGCGCCAAGCGCGGATTGAGGCAGGCGCGCATCGGCCTGCAGAGCTTCGAGCAGTCTCAGATCGATGTCATCGAGAGTCGTATCCACGCCTCAAGTCTCAACGATTCACCATCGGCGCGCAAAGATATTGCGTCTGGCCCTACATAAACCGATCACTTTGTCAGTTGCAATTGAATGACTTCGCGCCGGTGCAGGAGTCTGAGGTCATGACAACAGACCACATCGACCTGGCCACCCGGTGGCGCAGGCACCTTCACCAGATCCCGGGCACCGGATTCGACGTCGGCGAGGCCGCCGATTTCGTCGCCCGCACCTGCACCGCCCTCGGTTGGGAGGTCACGACAGGGATCAGCGGCAACGGTGTCGTCGCCTCCCTCGCCCGCGGGACGAGCTCGCGGACGATCGCATTGCGAGCGGACATGGACGGGCTGCCCATCGAGGAACGCACCGGCGTTGCCTACGCGTCGAAGAACCACGGCACCATGCACGCCTGCGGACACGACGGGCACATGGCGATGGTGCTCGGAGCCGCCTCGGCGCTGGCGAAGGACATCGCCTTCGACGGAACCGTCCACCTGATCTTCCAGCCGGCCGAAGAACCGGGCACCGGCGCCGAAGCGATGATCGCCGATGGACTGTTCGACCGATTCCCCACCGACGAGATCTACGGGCTCCACAACATCCCGGGCCTGCCGGCCGGCGAGATCCACACCCGCCCCGGACCGCTCATGGCCGCCGAGGACAACTTCGAGATCCGCATCACCGGCCGAGGCGGGCACGCCTCAGCCCCGCATTTCGTCATCGACCCGATGGTCATCGGCGCCGAGATCGTCCTGTCGCTGCAGACCATCGTCGCCCGCAACGTCGACCCGCTCGACGCAGTCGTCGTCTCCTGCACGGAGCTGATCACCGACGGTGCCCGCAACGCCATCCCCGATCAGGTGGTCATCCGCGGGGACGCGAGGACGTTCACCGATGCCGACAGCGCTCTCGTCGAAACCCGCATCCGGGAGATCACCGAGGGTGCCGCATTGGCTCATCGCGCCTCGAGCGAGGTTGTCTACACCCGTGTGTTCCGCCCGACGATCAACGACGCCGACTGCGTCGCCCATGCCGCCGCCGCAGCTCGGCACGCGGTGGGAGCCGACAGGGTCGACGCGTCCTGCCGGCCGATCACCGCCAGCGAGGACTTCGCCGCCTATGCCCGCGCGGTCCCGGCCTGCTTCGCCTTCCTCGGCGCCGGCGAGATCGCCGAGGGCGGTACGACCGGTGGTGGCGGCACGGCACCGCTGCACAGCCGCGACTTCGACTTCAACGACGCGATCCTCGGTGCGGGGATCGACTTCTATACCGCACTCGCCACCGCCCGCTTGCCCGAAGGGAACCGCTCATGACCACGACGACCGCCGCCGCCTGGACCGCCAACGACCGTGACCGCACCTGGTCGAGCCCCGATCAGGACGATGCGGCCCTCAACTTCCACCGCGGACTGACCGGTTACGAGCCCACTGCCCTCGTCGCATTGCCGGAGCTCGCCCGTGAGCTCGGCGTCGCCGCGGTCTTCGCCAAGGACGAGTCGACACGGCTGGGCCTGCCCGCGTTCAAGGCCCTCGGTGCCTCTTGGGCCGTCCACCGTGCACTGGAGGCGTCGAAGGCGGATCCCGGCGCCGAGGTGGTCACCGCCACCGATGGCAACCACGGTCGGGCGGTCGCCCGGTTCGCCCGGGAGGCGGGGCATCCGGCCCGCATCTTCGTGCTGGCCGGTGGCATCCACCCGAGCGCCGTCGCTGCCATCCGCGATGAAGGTGCCGAAGTCGTCGAGCTCGACGCCAACTACGATGAGACCGTTGCGGCAGCAGCCGACTATGCGGCTGAACATGGTGCCGTGCTCGTTCAGGACACAGCGTGGGACGGTTACGAAGAGGTTCCCGGATGGATCGTCGACGGTTACTCGACGCTGTTCCGCGAAATCAACGCTCAGCTGAGCGATGCCGGTCATCATGCCCCCGACCTCATCTGCGTCCCGACCGGTGTCGGTTCGCTGCTGCAGGCCGCACTGGCGCACTATCGCCGGGCGAGCACCGTAGATACCGCGGTCGTCTCCGTCGAGACGGAAGCGGCAGCATGCATGGGGCCGAGCCTCGACGCGGGCCACCCCGTGACGGTGGAGACCGGGAAGACGATCATGTCCGGACTCAATTGCGGAACCCCCTCTTCGCTGGCGTGGCCTTTGGTTCGCGACGGCCTCGACGCTGCGGTGGCCGTCAGCGACGACGCCGCTATCGATGCTGCGCACCGGCTCGCCGAACTCGGAGTCGCGGCCGGACCGTGCGGAGCCGCCTCGCTGGCAGGAGCCAAAGAGGCGCTCACCGGTTTGGACAAGGACTCCCGTCGCCGGCACCTGGGCGTCGACGCCGACAGCGTCGTCGTCCTGACCATCACCGAGGGTGCTGAGGCCAACCCGGTGCCGGCGATCTGAGCCGGCGGATCAGCTCCTCACACCTTCGCCCGGCGACGCGCTCGGACACCGAGGGCGACGTCGACGGCGACGAACACGATGAGGCTGATGCCCACCATCGGGAGGAACAGACCGATACCGACGGCGGCGAGGACGACCACGGCGAGGCCCCACCACGGTGCTTTCGCAAGCGCACCTCGCGCGGGAACGACTCCGAACCTCTCCGACGGATCGTGCTTCGGACGCCGCTGCCACCACATGCGGTAGCCCCACATCACCATCGAGGCGATGCCGACGGCGAGGACGAAGAGCACGATCTGGTTGACCAGGCCGAACATCAAGCCCATGTGCAGGTCGATGCCCCAGCGCGCCAGCTTCGCGGGCACACTGTAGTCGGCGAAGTCGACCCGATCGGTGACCTCCATCGTCTCGGGGTCGAAGGCGACGGCGTCGACCTTCGTGGGGAAGCTGCGCTGGATCTCCTGGACCACCCACGCCGAGTGGTCGTCGGCAGGCGACAGGATCTCGACGAGCCCGGTGTCGATATTGACGTCTTGTCCCATCGACAGCATCATGTCGAAGTCGGCAGGATCGATTGCGGCCTGGTCATCGGCACTGCCGGCCTCCTCGGTGGAGGAGCTGTCACCGTGGTGATGGGCATGCTCACCCGTCGCCGAGGCTCCGCCGAGTTCCGTCGAAACGGCCGGCGTCTCCCAGCTCAGCGCCGCCCGCAGCTTCGTGACATTGTCCCCGCCGAGCTGCGACCAGGTGATCCCGGTCGCCGAGAGGAACAGCATGCCGATCGCCGCCCACACGCCCACCGAGGAATGCCAGGAGAAGGTGCGCCGCAGTCCCTGATGCTTCCGGCTCGGTCGCAGCATCGCGGTGGGTTTCTTCGTCCTGCGCGCGCGGAGGATCCAGAGCACGAGACCCGCGGCCGCGACGATTCCCAGCCACGAGGCGGCGAGTTCGCTGTAGAACCGGCCGACGTCGCCGAGGTGGAGGCTGCGGTGCATCTGGTCGATCCACGTGCGCAGCGGGAGGGCACCCGAGGTTCCGTAGACGGTGAGGTCACCGACCACCTCGGCGGTTCCGGGATCGACGAAGACCGCCCGGGATTCGCTCTCCCCCAGGCTCGGATCGGAATACATCACTCGGGTGGTGTCTCCCGGTTCCGGCGCCGGCCGCACCGCGGACGGCGTCGCCGCATCGCCGATGACGGCGTTCGCCGCCTCGACCTGGCTGGCCAGCGGCAGAGGGTGATCGGTGGGTGGGGCGCTCAGCTGCTCGGCATAGACCGCCTTCTCCAGCTGCGGGCTGATTGCGTAGAGCGCCCCGCTGAGCGCGGCGATGAGGATGAACGGGCCGACGAGGATGCCGGCGTAGAAGTGGAGGCGGCGCAGGAGCGCGCCGAACCACGGGGCAGAGTGCCTCCGGTTTTCGGGCACGGTTGCAGAGGGTGTTGTCATGATGATGCTTTCTCTCAGTTTCGCTGACTCAGCTGAGGTCAGCACGGACCGCTCCGGCTCAGAGGAGCCGATGTGCGGGTGTGGTGAGTGTCAGAAAGCAGGCTGCGGAGGTCCCCGCCGCAGCACCGGGGACCGGAGCACGCCGAGGCTGCGCGGCACCACCGGCTCGACGCCGATCTGGCGCCGCGGTCCGGCGATGAGCGGGCGAAGGACGACGAGTCGCGGGATGACCGCCCGGATGATGAGGCGAGCGAACTCGCCGAGCATGACCGGCAGCCGCTCGGCCCAGTAGATCATCGCGATCGTCACGATCCCCGCGATGCAGTGGGCCACGAGCATCGCCGGGGAGGCATGGGAATGCATCGCGTGCCCAGCGGCCATGGTCCCGTCCGGGGACGGGTGCGCATTCTGAGCGGAATGCATCGCGTGCGCCCCGGCCATGCCCGAGGCGTGGCTTGCGGTGCTGTGAGCCGAGTGGCTGCCGAGCAGACCGGTCAGTCCGCCGCCGGCCGCGGCCGAACCGGTGGCGGTGAACAGGGAGAAGAGCAGATGGAACAGCGTCTGGCTGACACCGACCGAGATCGTCAGCCTCGGCAGCGACAGTCGGCGCCCGGCGAGCAGAACGCAGACGAGGCTCGACAGTGCCAGCGGCACGATGACACCCATCGCCGTCGGGAAGGTGCCCCCACCGAGGATGTGCGAGGTCAGTGCGACGAAAGTCGCCGCCGTTGCGGCAAGGGTGCCGCGCAGAGCGCGCCGGTGCCTGACTCTCATCCCCACGGTTTCATTGTCACACAGCGAACTGCGAGGGACTGCTCTTGCCGAATGCAGTGAACCTTAGGTACAGTACCAGCATGTCTACAACGCCGCAGACAACATCGCCCGCCAATGCCCGCACTCTTCTGCTTCCGTATACGCTCGGCCTCATCATCGCCATGGCCATCGTGCAGATCGTCATCGCAGCCACCGGCGGCGAGGTCACGATCCTCTCCGGAATCCTCACCGCCGTCGTCGCCTTCGGCATCGTCGTATGGCTGTGGCGGAATCTGCGCGTACTCAAACGCGTGCGCTTCGGGGTCGCCATCGCCCATGTCATCGCGTTTGTCACCGTGACGACCTCGTACAACCTCCATGCGATCGTCCGCCTCATGGCCGCAGGCGCCGTCGACAGGACTGCTTCGGACATCGCTCGGGCCGCCCTCGGCGGTTCGTGGTTCGGAGTCACTGTTGTGATGAGCGCGCTGTGGGGTCTCGGACTGCTCATCCACCTCATCGGCAGCGTCCTCGGTCGCGGCTGGGAGGACTGAGCGTGGCGGCCGAAACTCCGGAAGAGCAGGAGTGGCTCGATCACCGCGTCGATTCCTGGGTCGAGACGTACAAGAAGTCGATGCTCACCCCCGTCGCGCTCTCGCTGGTCGCCACTCATCAGCCGGCCGAGATCTCGACCATCGCCGAGGCGGTCACCGCGGCCACCGGCTGGCAGATCACCGAACGCGGCCTCTATCGCACGATCAAGCGCCTGCAGGACTCCGGGCTCCTGGTGAGCGCGGCCGTCGATGCCCCGCGGACCGGTGCGAAACGCAAGCTGCTGTCCCTGACCCCGCTGGGCGCGAGCTATCTGTCGGAGATCCGGGGCCACCTCGTCGAGGTGCCTCGTGGCTGACACCGCAGTGAAGCACGCGCACCCGCCACAGTGCGCATTGCCCACTACGCTGGAACCGCGGTGGTCGCTGCTCCGGGAACCGCCGCGGCCGCTCACCCCTCCAGCAGGCCCTTGATGTCCGCGGCCGAGATCACCTCGCTGAACGCACTGCCCTCGTCCATGAGCGCGGTGAACAGTTCGGCCTTCTTCGTCTGCAGCACCAGCACCTTCTCCTCGATCGTGTTCTCGGCGACGAGTCGGTAGACCATCACACTGCGGGTCTGCCCGATGCGATGTGTCCGGTCGACGGCCTGATTCTCGGCCGCGGGGTTCCACCACGGGTCGAGCAGGAACACGTAATCCGCTTCGGTGAGGGTGAGTCCGAATCCGCCGGCCTTGAGGCTGATGAGGAACACCGGGGCGCTGCCCTCGCGGAAGGCTTCGATGACCGTCGTCCGATCCTTCGTCGACCCGTCGAGGTAGACATAGTCGATCCCGTTGGCCTCGAGTTCGACGGCCACCGCACGCAAATAGCTCGTGAACTGGCTGAATACCAGGGCCCGATGGTCTTCATTCCGGACCTCACCGAGGTGGCTCATCAGGACACCGAGTTTGCTCGAGGTGATCCCCGAATCCGCGTATTCGGTCACGATGCCCGGGTCGAGGGCGAGCATTCGCAGCAGGGTCAGCGACCGGAAGATCGCGAACCGGTTCTTCTCGAACTCGCCGAGGAGGCCAAGCACCTGCTTGCGCTCGCGCTGCAGAACCGTGTCGTAGAGTCGCCGATGCGCCGGTTCGAGTTCGACCGTGAGCACCTGCTCCTGCTTCTCCGGCAGATCCGCTGCGACGAGGTCTTTCGTCCGCCGCAGCATGAATGGGCGCAGTCGCGACCGCAGCCGATCCATCCGCTCCGGCGCCTCACCCGATTCGATCGGCCGGACGTAGTCCTCCTTGAACCTCTTCGCATCCGGGAACAGCCCGGGCGAGGTGATCGCGGCCAGCGACCACACGTCGGTCAGCGAATTCTCCATCGGTGTGCCCGTGATCGCCAACCGGAAAGGAGCCTCGAGGCGCCGGGCCGCGCGGTGCGTCTTCGCCTGATTGTTCTTCATGAACTGGGCCTCGTCGAAGACGACTCCCGCCCATTCGACGCCGGCGAATTCGTCGATGTCCAAACGCATCACCGCGTACGAGGTGACGACGATGTCGGCACCGGTGACCGCCTCGGCGACGGGTCGCTTCCGCTTCTTCGCCGTCTCCCCCACTGCGGTCACGTTCAGATGCGGGGTGAACTTCCGCGCCTCCAGCACCCAGTTCGCCACCACCGAGGTGGGGGCGACGACGAGGAACGGCGGTCGGTGATCGGTCGGCCGCAGTGTCCGATCGCGGTCGATGAGGGCAAGCGTCTGCAGGGTCTTGCCCAGTCCCATGTCGTCGGCGAGGATCCCGCCGAGGTGGTGCTCACGGAGGAACGCCAGCCACCGGAATCCCTCGGCTTGGTAAGGCCGCAGCTGCGCGTTCACGGTCTCGGGCACGGCCACCTCGGCGATGGTGTCGAGACCCCGCAGCCCGTCCATGAGCGCGGTCCAGCGCGGATCGTCCGCGACGTCGTCGGCGAGGTCCTCGAGCTCATCGTAGAGAGCCGTCTGATAGCGGCTGATCTGCGGATTCTCCGGTGAGAAGCCATCGAGGGCGTTCGCCTCGGCGAGGAGTTCCCGCAGTCGGTCGAAGGCGGGATTCTCCAGCGAGAAGAACGAACCGTCGTCGAGGATGAGGTGCGACTGCTCTTGGGCCAGAGCGGTGAAGAGGTCGACGAAGGGGATGTCGCGGCCGTCGACGGTGACGTCGATGCCGAGGTCGAACCAGTCCGAGTCATCGGTGGCCGACGTGCGGAGGCTCACCTGCGGAGTCGCCTCGAGCTCGCGGAAGTCAGGGGCAGCATCGGCGTCGGCGACAGTGACCTCGACGTCGTCCAGTTCCCGGATCCGGGGCAGGGTCCGGGTGCTGTAGGTGGCGGCGTCGATGCCGGTCAGCGTGGTCGATTCCGCTCGAGCGGCGTCGGGGTCGATGGCGCGCAGGCGGCGGAGCACGGCGTTTTCGAACTTCTGGTCGCGTCCGCGCACCTGGTCGGACAGTTCGCTGTGATGAGGGACAAGGGCACAGGTCCGCTGAGGAGAGTAGTAGGTCCATGACCAGGCCAGACGCATCGTCGGCGTGGTCGGCCCCTTCCCACGACTGCGTGTCCCGGGAGTTTCGTAGCGGATCTGCAGGTTGAGGTGGGGAGACTTCTCGACGGGCAGGTCGACCGATCCGTCACTGCTGATGAGCCGTTCACCGTCGGCGCGGGCACCGCCCGGCCGGTTCGGGGGTGTCCGCAGAAGCGGGAGGATGCGGTCGAAGAAGTCCTCGTGCGCCGTGGCGGGGATTCTGGTCACGGCGGCATCGTTGAGGATGGTGCGCTGCGGTGGAGTCAGAGGTTCATTCAGCGGCGCAAGAGTGATCGCGGCCTTCGCCTTGCCGACCATCTCCAGACTGTATACGCCGCTGCGACCGATGGGCCGCACATCGCGGGCGGACACCGAATGGCCGTCGATGGCGAGAGCGGCGCTGAGGAGGAGGTCAGCGTCGTCGCGCGTGACGTCGAGGTGGAATTCTGTCTGCCGGCCCAGCCGGATCTCGATCTGCTTGTCGGCACTGACAAGAGGAATGTCGAGGTCAGCGGCCTGGCCGAGCAGTTCCCAGAGGAAGGGCGAGCCGAAGTCGTCGAGTGAGATCATCGAGCTCGCGGTCGAATAGCCGGGACGGCCGAGGCCGTCGTCGAGGGTGACCAGTCGGTAGAGCCATTCGAACTGGTCGGCGTCGAAACGAGAGGAATTGAGTCGTGATGTGAACCAGTGCCATCCCGCCTGCCCTTTGATCCAGTTGCCCTTCGCCCCGGGCACGAGCGGCCGTACGTACAGCTGTGGCTCGGGTTCGTCGGGGAGTTCGGAGACCTTGAGCTTGGATGGAGCCCTGTTGAAGTAGCTGCGCTGCGGAGGACGATGAAGTTCGAAGCCGAGGGCCACGGTCTCGGTTTTCGGGCTCGACCTGCGCGAGGCCTCGACGATGCGGTCGAGTCGCTGCTGCCACTCGGGTTTCTGCGCGCGTCGAGGCGGCGACCACCCTCCCCAACGACTCGTCTGCTGCCCGCCCGGATCGGCGATTGCGGTCGAACTGTCGGCGGTCGGGTCGGCTTCGCCCGGCCGGCGAATGGAACCGGCGTCCAGGATCGCCGATGTCCGCAGCTCCAGCATCTGCTGGTTGTTGACGATGAGCACGGCCACACAGTGTTTGCAGTAGCCGCCGACCGGGCAGGTGCAGTCGGTGCCCAGGATCTCGCAGGGCTCTTCTTCGTCGTCGAAGACGATGGTGGTCTGGTAGAGCCCACCGGATCCGGCGACATCGGCGACGAGCTCCCGCTCTGCTTCGTGCCAGGCCACCCCCAGCACTTGCCCGATCCTCGCGTAGTCGCTGCCGCGCGCGAAGGTGCCGGGATCGGCGAGGCTTCTCAGCTCCTCCGTCGGCACGATTGTCATGGCTCGATCCATGACACCAGTCTTTCATCCGCCGCTGACACGGGCTGCCCGTGCTCATGCCGCGCAGATCGACCGCCCCGCCGATTCGCTGAGCAGCACTCCCGACCTGGGCTGGGCCCCAACCTCACATCTCTTCGTGGGTGAGCGGATCCCGGTCCTTCATCCGGCCGCGCTCGAGTCCGGAGATCGCGGCCACCTCGGCGGGGGTGAGGGCGAAGTCGAAGACGTCGGCGTTGCGGCGCTGGCGGTCGAAGTTCGCCGATTTCGGGATCGGGATGGAACCGACTTCGATATGCCAGCGCAGGACGACCTGGGCCGGGGTCACATCGTGGGCGGCGGCCGCCTCGGCGATGGGGGTTTCGTCGAACAGTCCCTGGTCACGGTAGAGCGGGGACCAGCTCTCGGTCTGCACGCCGATCGAGCGGTGGAAGGCGATGAGCTTCTCCTGCGGGAAATACGGGTGGAGCTCGACCTGATTGACGGCCGGTGTGACCCCGGTCTTCTCGACGAGCTCGGCGAGCATCGCCTCGGTGAAGTTCGAGACGCCGATGGACTTCACGAGCCCGCGTTCACGCAGCTCGATGAGGCCGCGCCAGGTGTCGACGTACTTGCCGACGCTGGGATTGGGCCAGTGGATGAGGTGGAGGTCGAGGTAGTCGAGGCCGAGCCGGGCCAGGGATTCCTCGGTGCTGGCGATGGCCTCGTCGAAGCCGTGGTGGCGACCGGGGATCTTGCTCGTGACGAACAGATCCTCGCGTGGGGCGCCGGTGTTCACGATGGCCTCGCCGACCTCGCGCTCGTTCTCGTAGTTGACCGCCGTGTCGAGGAGGCAGTAGCCGTTGTCGATGCCCGATTCGATCGCGTCGATGCCGTCCTCGCCCGTCATCGCGTAGATGCCGAGCCCGAGCTGCGGGATCGCGCGACCGTCGTTGAGGTCGAGGGTGGGGATGATGGCTGGGGTGGTGTAGTCAGCTGAGTTGGCCATGGTCCCAGCCTATGTCCGCCGAGGTGGAGCTGGCCAGGGTCGTCACCGAAGTGCCGTACTCTGCAGGTGTGCGCGAACGCCAACGGAAACCCTTCTCTCTGCGATGGAACGTCATCGTGCCCTGGACGCTCGTGACGGTCGCGGTCCTCACGATCGTCAGCGGGGGCCTGCCGGGCGCTGACGTCGTCGCGCTTGCTGAGACGACGGGCCCCGTCCTCATTTTCGTCATCGCGATGACGATCGTCGCCGAGCTCGCCAGCGCCGCAGGCGTGTTCTCGGTCGTCGCCGAACGCCTGGCTGTGTGGGGGCGGGGACGACGCGTGTTGCTGTGGGTGTTCGTTCTGGCGATGATCACGCTGAGCACGGCGTTCATGTCCTTGGACACGACGGCGGTGCTCATCACCCCGGTCATTGTGGTCCTGGCCCGGCACGTCGGCGTCTCTCCGCTGCCATACGCCCTCGCCACCGTGTGGCTGGCCAACACCGCTTCGCTGTTTCTGCCAGTGTCGAATCTGACAAACCTGCTGGCCGCGGACGCCCTCGGGGGTACGCCGCTGGGCTTCCTCGCCGAGTTCTGGGCTCCGGCTCTCGCGGCGGTGCTCATCACCGTCGTCGCGCTCACTCTCATCCACCGCAGGAGTCTGGCGGGCCGCTACGAGCTCGCGGGGACGACCGCGATTCCCGACCGGCGCCTGCTCATCATTGCAGCCGTGGTCGTCGCCGTGCTGTTGCCGATGCTCGTTTCCGGAGTTCCTGTCGCACTCGTCGCCGGTGTCGCGGCACTCGTGCTCGTCGCGGTCTTCGCCTTCCGCAGGCGCAGCGTCCTCACGCTGCGCCTCATTCCCTGGCAGACCATGGGGATCGCAGCGAGTCTGTTCGTCATCGTCGAGGCGATCCACGTGCAGGGTTATGACACGGTTCTCGGCACCGCGGTCGGTCAGGGTCAGGGCGTGCTCGACCTGCTGCGGATCGCGGGCATCGGAGCCCTCGGCGCGAATGCGGTCAACAATCTGCCGGCCTACCTCAGCCTCTCTGCATTTGCGGACACACCTCTGCGGCTCGGAGCCCTGCTCATCGGCGTGAATCTCGCCCCGCTCATCAGTCCGTGGGGGTCGCTGGCCACTCTGCTGTGGCACCACAGGCTCACAGCGATGAGCGTCGAGATCTCTTGGCGGAGGTTCGCAGTGCTCGGACTCGGCCTGAGTCTCGTGCTCGTGCCGGTGACGACCCTGGCACTGTGGCTGGGATGACGGCGTTCAGGCCCGGGACCAGCAAGGCGGTGCCGTCAGTCCTCGATGAGCCTCGCGAGCCCGGCGGGGGCAGTGTTGCGGTAGGAGTCGGCGAGGACGTCACGCAGCTCTGCATCGCTCAGCTGCTCGACATCGAGACCGATCCACCCGGTCGGACCCAGGTACATCGGCACGAACGAGTCCGGTCGCTCGAGCATCACCTCGGCGTCCAGGGGATCGAGGAGGACGAGGATGCCGTGCGGGTGCTGCATGACCTCACCGGACGCGTCCTTGCGGGCTGCGCCGAAATAGGCGAAGACCTTCTTCGTGAAGAAAGTCGGCCGTCCGTGGGAGACTTTCTCCTTTGCCTCGGGGAGGCTCAATGCGATGGTCCGGAACCGCTCGAGCACCGGATCGTCGTCGTCGAACATCTGCGGATGCGCCATGACCCCACGATACGCACCCTGTGGGATTCTCAGACGAGCCCGGCTGGGATTTTTCCGTCGAGTGCGTTGATGACCACATATGTGTTGGGGTGAGCCTCCCAAACAGTTCTGGTCCGACCGAAGGTTCCGGTCGGACCAGAAGCTATTCGCGTACAACCGCTGCGACCGGTTATTTGTTCACCACATCGGGTTCATAGCCCTGGGGTCCCTCTCCGGAACCGCTCGTCGCTGGTCTGCCAACTTCTCCGAGAGTCGCTCTACGGCTCCTCCCGACGAACTCATCTGCCTTCGAGAATTCAGCAGGAGTCGACAACGACACTCCCACATAGAGAACGAGGCTGATGCAGAGGCCGATGAGCACCCTTGTCACAGATCCCGCGCCCCAGAACGACGGCAGAGCAATGCCGAGTTCGATGAGGAACCCGTAGAGGATGAAGCCTCCCCCGCCGATGATCGAGGCGATGGCTCCGGCGGAGTTCGCGCGTCGCCAGAAGAAGCCGAGGACGAGGGGGAAGAACACGCCTGCGGCCAGCATCTCGGAGGCAAGGGCGAGCAGCGTCAGCGCGCTCGGCAGCTGGACGGCGACGACGAAGCCGATGATCGCAGCCGCCAGAGTGGCGCCCCGGGCGATCCACACCTTCTGCTTCTCCTCGACGTCGCGACGCAGTGCTTTCGTCGTCAGCTCGGTGAGGTAGAGCGAGGACAGGTTGAGAGTGGTGCAGATCGTCGACATGATCGCCGCTGCGATGCCGATGAAGACGATGACACCGAAGATCGGCAGGAAATGGCTGGTGGCCAGCGTGGCGACGAGCCCCTGCTCCGGCGGTTCGTTGAACGCCGCGATCGAAGCGATGCCGGCGAAGACGACGAGGAAGTACAGCGGGAGGAAGTAGACCATCGCATGCACGGTGACGTTCCGCGCCTCCTTCGGAGACTTCGTTGCCTGCAGGCGCTGCCAGGCGGCGGGGTCGATGGTGAAAGCCAGACCGAAGGCGATGACGTAGCCGAGGTTCGGACCGAAGCCCTCCCACAGGTTGAGGAATGCCGCATCGCGTTTGGCCTCGATCGTCTGGATGATCGCGTCGGGGCCGCCGGAGACGATGACGGCTCCGACGAAGGTGACGATGAGCCCGAGCATGAAGAATCCGAACTGTGCCGTCTCGGTGAGCACGACGGCCCGGAAGCCGCCGATCATCGCATAGGCGAGTGAGAACGCTATGGCGACGGCCACACCCCAGGCGAAGCTGATCTCGAAGAACACCATGAAGAAGAGGCCGAGGGCGACCATCTGACTCGCACCCCACACGATGAGGTAGATCGCGGTGACGATGGAGAGCACGGTCCCGGCCGTCTTGTTGTACCGCGAAGTCATGATCCCGTCCTGGGACAGCAGGCCCGCACGGCGGATGATCGGCCCGAGGAAGAAGAGGGCGATAACGGCGATGACGGTCGGACCGCCGAGCACCCACCATGACCCCATCCCCTGGGTGTTCGCCTCATCGACGGAGATGAGGGCCGAGTTGCCGCCGTACCAGGTGGCGACGAATGCCATGGCCAGCATCCAGGCGGGAATCGTGTTGCCGCCGAGGAAATAGTCGGTTTCGGTGTCGGTGCGTCTCTTGTACAGGGAGACACCGAGCAAAATGAGAAAATAGGCGGCGAGCGCGCCCATGAGCCAAAAGGGAGACACCGTTGTTTCCTTCCGCAGAGGGTTCTGTCACCGTGAACTGAAATGCGGCTGCTCCTTCGCTTCACCACATTCGCCGCTGACGGTTGACGCCAACTCTTCTGCGGGGCTGTCGATCGCGACAACTGCGATTCCCAACGGCTGAGAATGCCAGTCGCGGCTCGTTCCCGGCGAGTCCAAACTGGTGACGTATACGCGGCCCGAGCGACGAAGCGATGAGGCCACTGAAGTCTGGAGGACCAATGACGGCAACCATGCACGGCAGTCCGGCGATCGGTGATTTCGACGGCATCGATCTCGACATGCTCATCCGTCAGGGGTTCCGTCCAGTGCCCGTCAGCGCCCTCCGCGCACTCACCCCTGAGGTGCTCGGCATCGACCTCGCCCCTTCCGAGGCGGCTGCCGATTCCGCTCCGGGCTCCCATATCGAGGTGGCAGTTCCCCTGCCGGACGGGCCTGCGATCCGTCACTACTCGCTCCTGGCCGGACCCGCGGAGTCCCTGCGCGTCGCGGTGCTGCGGGAACACCACAGTCGGGGCGGATCCGCCTGGCTGCACGCGAATCTCGGCTCGTGCACATCCCTGCTCGTCCGCGGTCCTCGTGACACCTTCGGCTACTCCGGCACCGGTCCCGCGTACTTCGTCGCCGGCGGCATCGGCATCACCCCGCTGACGGCGATGATCGCCGCGGCAGCTGCGGCAGGCCGTGACTGGCATCTGCTTTACGTCGGGCGTCGGCAGGAATCGATGGCCTTCGCGGATGCTCTCGTCAGGGAGTATGGATCGGACAGAGTGACGATCCACATCACCGAGGCGGCCGGACGGCCCGATGCGGTGTCCGCTGCGGAGGACTGGGCGTCGGTCCGCCAAGAACCAACTACCGTGTACAGTTGCGGTCCCATGCCTCTGATGCGGGCTCTCGAAATCGGTTTCGTGGACCACCCGAGCATCTCTGTGATCTGTGAGGACTTCGACGATGCCAGCGAACCGGCACGGTCAGCTCCACACCTTGGTGGTACCGCCTCGGCGGGCGCTCCCAGATCCGACCCGCCAACGGACACCGCGCCCGACACCGAGGCTACGGGAACTGACGAGGACTTCATCGTCGAGCTCGGGGATGGTTCCGAGATCGATGTGCCAGCCGGCTGCACGATCATCGACGCCCTCAACAACGCGGGCGTACGTACCTTGAGCTCGTGCCAGAAAGGCACTTGCGGCACTTGCGAAACCGTCATCCTCGACGGGCAGGCCGATCACCGGGATTCGGTGCTTTCTGCCGAAGAGCATATGGCACAGGAGACAATGATGATCTGCGTCTCCCGCGCCTGCGGCAGGCGCATCGCCCTGGACCTCTGAGACGGCGAACCAGATCTGTGCACACCCGTGCCCGGTGATGACTGCGATTCGCAGCCGTCACCGGGCACGGGATGTCTCAGCTCCGGGCGGCAGAGAGAACTGCACGCTGCTTGACCAACGACGCGGCTGTGCGCACCTGCGGGTAGAGGACGACATCGCGAGTGAGGTGGGCAATCGTCTTCCCCTGTTCGTCGGGCGCCGATCGCAGCATCGCCGACACCGTCTGCGCCGTGGTAGACAGGTCGGATTCCGAGACCGAAGTCCCATCGGGCCGCCCGGCCTGCACCCTCAGTTCGAGTGCCTGCACCGACATAAGGAGTTCAACGCCGACGACAACCTCCACATTGGCAACGATCTGCCGCAGGTGCCGGCCGGCGTTGTTCGCCATCGACACGTGGTCCTCCTGATTCGCCGAGGTGGGGATCGAATCAACAGAATCGGGGTGGGCCAGAGTCTTGCAGTCGGAGACAAGCGCGGCGGCGAGGTACTGCGGGAGCATGAAGCCGCAGTCGAGACCGACCTGTTCGGAGTCGACGAGCATGTCCGGCAGACCCCGGTTGAGCGTGCCGTCGTCGAGGCGAAAGATCCGACGTTCGGTGATATTGCCGATCTCGGTGGCCGCGATCGAGAGGAAGTCCGCGGCGAAGGCGACATATTCGGCGTGGAAGTTCCCGCCCGAGACTGCCTTGAGGTCGCGGCCCAGATCGGGGAAGACGAGCGGATTGTCCGTGGCCGCATTGATCTCCCGCTCGATGATCCCGAAAGCGAAGTCGAGGGTGTCGGCGATTGGCCCGAAGACTTGCGGAACGCACCGCAGGGAGTAGGCGTCCTGGGGCGGTTGGCGCTGCGGGTCGTGGTCCCGATCACCCGTCGTCAGCTGCGAGTCGTTCATGTACTCACGCATCCGCCCGGCGACCTGGAGCTGTCCCTTTTGGCCCCGCGCCTCGTGGAGCTCGGCGATGAAGGCATCTCCGAAGCCCAACAGCGCCTCGATCGACAGACAGGCGGTGACTTCGGCGGTGTGGAGGGCGCCCTGCACATCCCAGGCGGCGAGCGCGGTCTGAGCGAGAGAGAAGGATGTGCCGTTGAGGAGTGCGAGTCCGTCTTTGGCGCCGACGGGGATGCGTGCGATTCCCGCAGCGGCCATTGCCTCATGGCCGGACACGACGCGGCCGTCGAGGATCGCTTCCCCGGAGTTCTCCGGTTCGTCGCTTCCGTCCGGGGCGGTCGTGAGCACAAGCGCGATATGGGCCAGCGGAATGAGGTCTCCGGAGGCACCGAGCGAGCCGTATTCGGGAACGGCTGGCCACACATCGGCGTTGAGCATGGCAACAAGACCTTGGACGAGCGCCCACTGGATCGCCGAATGGCCCTGAGTGAGTGAGACGACGCGGATGAACATCGTCGCCCGCACGACCTCCTCGTCCACGATTCGGCCCACGCCGGAAGCATCGGCGAGAATAAGCCGCCGGGAGAGTTCGGCGGCATCATCGGCCGAGGGGAAGGCCTGCCGCCCGGCCAGAGAGCCGAACCCGGTGTTGACCGAGTAGATCGCTTCTACGTGCTCGCCGGCGTGCATGCGGGCAATGACGTCGTCGAGCCATTCACGTGACTTCGCGCAGTGGGCCTCGACTTCCGGGGCCAGGCGGATACGGCGACGGAATCGTGCGACGTCGATCAGCTGGTCCAAGGTGGCCGGTTCGAGTCCGAGGACGAGATCCTCTCCGGGGAACTCCTCGCGGGTGCAGGCTGCGGCGGTATCGATCACATCGAGTCCTCTCGTTCGGGTCGGGCTGGTGTCCGTGCGTGGGCATTGTGGCGGTGGGTCGTCGGAGTCAGCAAATCGTGCTTTTGCCGTTCAAACGACGGTTGGGCGTCAGGCCGCATGCGCTTTCAGCGGCACCGTCGCATAGCTCTGCAGCGTCGTGTGGACCAGTGGTTCCGTCGGTCCCGTCGGCTCGAGTCTTGCGATGCGAGTGACGAAAGCGGAAAGGAAGGCGTCCATCTCCATTCGCGAGATCGGCTGGCCGACGCACTGGTGTATGCCCATCCCGAAAGTCAGGTGCCCGCTCGAGTCCCTGTCGAACCGGTAGATGTCGGCGTCGTCTCCCCATCTGTTTTCGTCCCTGTTCGCGCTGCCGGGGAACACGAGCACCTTCGTCTCGGCCGGGATCTCGACCCCGGAGAGGATCGTGTCCTTCGACGTGGTCCGGTAGAAGGCGTAGAACGGGCTCTCGAGCCGCAAGGATTCGTCGATGGCGAACCGCACCAACCGCGGGTCGGCGTGGACCTTTGCGTACTGTTCGGGGTGACGGGCCAAGGTGTTGAGCGTGTTCGTGATCGCAAAGATCGTCGTGTCCAAGCCTGCCGACAGAAGCGCTCTGACCAGCAGCGTCGCCTCTTCCGGGCTGATCTCACCCGAGTCGGCGAACTCCCATAGTTGGGCTCCCATACCCGAGGGGTCGAGGACTTCGCGAGCGCAGTTCGCCAGTACCCAGTCGTAGGTGCCTGCGGACTCGTCGATCCAGCGTTTGGCGATCTCGTTCTGCGGGCCGAAGGTCGCAAAGTTCGCCGCCCCTTGAACAAGGAGATTCTCGGCTCGGCCTTCGCGGGGAATGCCGACTGCGTCGCCGAAGACGCGCAACACGTACTGTTCGGACAGACGAGCGGCATCGAATTCCCCGTCGTCGGTCGACAGGATCTCATCGATGACATTCTTTGCGTATGTGGAGAAGTCCTTCCGCCGGGGTCGCAACCGTCGCGGTGTGATGACGCCGTCCATGGCCGAGCGCATTCGTGTGTGCAGCGGCGGGTCGACTTCGAGGATCCCGGGCTTGCGCAGCGGCGGATTGTGATGAATGTTGACACTGCCGACGCCCGCTCCGGAGATGAAGGTGCGGTAGTCCTCGAGAATCTCGCGCACCTCGGCATCACGGCCGAAAGCGGGCACTCCGTACTGTCTCAGCCAAGCGGCAGGACCGGCAGCTCGCAGTCTGCTCATGAATGGGTAGGGATTCGAGAGGTTGCCCAGCGAATAGGGGTCTTCATCGAGGACGGGGATATCGGGGATCCGAGCGTCTGATGTGGCAGACCCTGCGGTGGCAGAGTCCGTCGCTGCGTTCACCATGAATGACCTCCATTGCTCGTTCTGGGGCGAACCGCACCAGTGTCTCTCTTCTGCGGGCGGCGTGGGCACGTACGCGTGCATTCCCTGCAGAATAGGAACTCCGGTGACGCCCGGCGAATCGAATTCTCAGCCTGCGGGAATCAGTCTCTTGGCTTCAGCAGACCTCGAGCAGCTCGGCGCGGAGCGCCTCGACCGCCTCGGTGAGGACTGGCTTGAGTGAGGCTGCGGTCGAGTTTCCGAAGCGTTCAGAGCGTCCGGCCAACGTGAGGGAGCACAGAACCTCTCCGCGGACGATGACCGGGTAGGACAGTGCATTCGCGCCAGTGCCCAGCTCGGATTGGGAATAGGCGAACCCGTCGGAACGGATCCGCTGGAGCGACGTCACCAGGGTCTCTTCGGCAAGACGGGAGTCGGCGATCACCTCGGCGATGATCTGGGCTGGAGCATGAGCGAGCAGGACTCTCTGCCCTGCGCCTCTGTCCAAGGGCAGGACCTCGTAGGTGCGGAAGGCGATCTCTGCGTCCTCATCGGGGGCCACTTGGCGCAGGCACACGGCGTTCCGGCCTTCGCGCACGGCGAGGACCGATGTTCTGCCGCTGCGTTCGCTCAGCTCTCTGAGGAACTTGTTTCCGACATCAAGCAGATGCGACCGAGTAGTCGCGGCACCTGACCACGAACTCAGGCGGGAGCTGGGCAGATATCGTCCACCGTATTCTTCGACAAGATCGAAGCTGCGCAGAGTCTTGAGGTAGCGATAGGTCGTCGACAGAGGCAGGCCCAGAGCGGCGGCAAGGTTCTTCGCATTGGTGTCCCCTGTTTCGGCGACGGTCGAGAGGATCCGCAGGCCGCGCTCGAGCGATGTGTCGCGTCCTCTGCCATCGTGCGCAGACGGGGGACGATCCGCTGCGCGGATCCTCTTGCCGTGATCAGGCGACTCTACCATCGGGACCTCGTGTCTTCAGGGGCGTCCGGGTGCGGCGCCCACCGTCCCAGCGATCATATCCGTGCCGGTCTGCACGTGCCGCCGCTCCTAGTGAGCCCGACGCAGGCACTGTCTCACGTCAGCGTACCGAGCACCTCGTTGAGCGCCTCGGTGGCCGAGGGGTGGGTGTAGATCGTGTCCCGCAGCTCGGTCGCGGTCACGTCGTGGCGCATGGCCAGCGCGACGGTGTTGATGACCTCCTGCGAATGCACGTGCACGAGCGCCGCGCCGAGGACGTGGTCGGTCTTCGCGTCGACGACGAACTTGACGATGCCGCGCGGGTCGCCTTCGATCTTCGCCCGGGGCGCCGCGGCGATATCGGCCATGAGCTTCGCGCCGACCTTGATCTCATGCCCTTCGTCCCGGGCGGCCCCCTCGGTCAGGCCGACGCGGGCGACGGGCGGGGTGAGAAACATCGTGTACGGCACGCTGTTGCGGTCCGTCGTCGACCGCTTGCCCTCGCCGAGGAGCTGATCGGCGAGGATCCTGTTGTCGTCGAGGGAGATATAGGTGAACATCGGTCCGCCGTTGACGTCGCCGAACGCGTACACGCCCTCGGCGGAGGTGCGCAGGTACTCATCGGTGGTGATGAAGCCGCGGTCATCGGTATCGATGCCGGCCTTCTCGAGACCGAGGTCCGCGGTGGCGGGTTGGCGTCCGACGGCGAGGAGGACCGCCTCGGCGTCGATGGTCTTCTCTTCGTCTCCGACCGTGTAGGTCACTGTCGCGGAGTCTGCAGCGTCGTCGACCGCGGTCACGGACGCGTCGTTGACGATGGTGACCCCGTCATCGGTCAGAGCCTGGGCGACCACCTCGGCGACGTCGTCGTCCTCATTCGCCAGCGGACGCGGGCCGCGGTCGAGGACGGTGACCTGGGAGCCGAAGTGGGCGAACATCGATCCGAACTCGAGGCCGATGTAGCCGCCGCCGACGATGACGAGGCGCTCGGGGAAGGGATCGACGTGCTGCAGGGATGCGGAGTCGTGGATGCGGCCGCCGAGCCGGGCGCCGTCGATCGGCGGGATGTTGGCGAGGGAACCGGTGTTGACGACGACGGTGTCGGCGGTGATCGTCATGGTGTCGGCACCGCCGGTGACGCGGACTTCGCGGTCGCCGGAGAACTCGGCGCGACCGTTGACAAGCAGAACCGAGTCGAGGTCGGCGAGCATCGAGTGGTTCTTCTTCCGCATCGCCCCGGTCAGTGTGTCGCGGCGTTTGACAGTCTCGGCGAAGTATTCGTCGGTGTCATCGTCCGCCCGTTTGTTCTCGGCATCGTGGACGAGGATCTTCGTGGGGATGCAGGCGATGTTGATGCAGGCGCCGCCGATCATCATCTCCGACTGTTCGACGACGGCGACCTTCTTGCCTGCCCTGGCCATGGTGCCGGCGAGGGTCTTGCCGCCCTTGCCCCAGCCGATGACGAGGAGGTCGACGTGCTCGGTGTGGTCTGCTGCGGTAGTGGCGGAGGTCTGCTGCGTCGTGGCCTGAGTCGTCATCCTCTGTCCTCTCACGTGTGTGGTTGTCACTCTATTCCCGGGCGGCCTGCCCGCCGGAGGATTTCGTGACTGTCTGCACAGAGTTCAACGGTTCGTTTCGTCTCGTATTCCACGCTCCGCACCAAGGAGACCATCCTCACCCTCCACTTGCTCAGCGACAACTGCTACGTGAGACCTACAACGTGACGGCGCCCCAGCAACGTGGCGAACGGTTGCTGGGGCGCCGTCGGGTAGTTCGGGTGGGTGGTTCTGGCTGCGACTTCTCTGTCAGTCGTCCACTGCCGGTTCTGCCACTTCCGCCGCCCCAGGCTCTTCCTTGATTCCTGCGCTCCTGATGAAAGCCTCATGCTTGTCCGTCTGCGGCTTGGAGGCGAGGGAGACTCCGACGTAGAGCACAAGACCGATGACCACGCCGAGGATGATCGCTGTGCTCTCTTCCTGCCAGAAGGTCGGCAACGGAAGGCCGAGGCGGCCCATGTAGTCATAGAGCACGAATCCGCCTCCGCCGATCATGCAGGCGATCGCTCCCGACGATGTGGCTCGGCGCCATACGAAGCCTCCGATCACGGGAACGAATGCTCCGGCGGCGAGGATGTTGCTGGCAATGGACAGCACCGCCAGTGCGTCCCGCAGCCTGATGGCAACGACGAAGCCGAGCGCACAGGCGATGATCGTCGTGACGATGCCGACACGCACGCTTCCCTTATTGCTCAGGTCCGGCTGCACATATTTTTCGTAGAGTTCCGACATGTAGAGGGCGGAGGCGTGAAGGGCCGTGCACATCGTCGACATGATCGCGGCAGCGACGCCGACGAAGACGACTGCCCCGAGGCTGGTCGGCAGGTGGTCGGTGATGATCGTCGTGACGATGCCGTTCTCAGGCAGCGTGTCGAACATCCCGGCAGCCGCGACACCAGTGATCGAGACGAACGCGAACAGAGGGATGAAGATGATGAGCGCAAGACCGGTTGCCTTACGCGCCTCGTTCGGATTGCGACTGGCCGACAGGCGCTGCCAGATCGAACCATCGATGATGAACGCGAGAGAGAACCCGACAATATAGGCCAGGTTCGCGGGGAAGGAGGTGATGAGATTGAAGTAGTCAGGAGAATCGCTGGCTGCTGGCGAGTTTGTGATCGCGTCGAGCCCGCCCGAGTTCCCCAGTGCGACGATCATCGTCACCAGCAGGCCCGCGGTGAGCAGGAAGAACTGGATCATCTCGGTCATCACAACACCCCTGAAACCGCCGAGTGCCGAATACACCAGTGAGATCGCGACGGCGATGACGACTGCGACGAGGTAGGACGTGTCGATGAACGGTGCGAGGAAGTTCCCGACCGCCACCATCTGCGAGGCAGCCCAGGTGATGAAGAAGAGGATGAACAGCACGGAGAGGATATTGCCTGCCGTCTGGTTGTAGCGTTTTGTGACGATGCCGTTCTGAGTCAGCAGACCGAGCCGTCTGATCGGTCGGGCGAAGAAGTACATCACAATGACGGCAACGACCGTCGGCCCGCCGAGGACCCACCAACCGCCGAAGCCCTGTGCGAACGATTCATCGACGGAGATGAGCGCCGAGTTGCCGCCGAACCAGGCAGCGACGAACGCGGTTGCCAGAATCCAATACGGAGTCTTGTTCGAGTTGAGGAAGTAGGCTCGTCGGTCCTTGTTGCGGTTGTTGACGAAGGCGACGAACAGAAGGACGACGAAGTAGAGGATCAGTCCGCCGATGAGCCAAGTTCGCAGTGACATGTCACGACTCCTTTGTTGTGAATGCTGTGGTTGGATGTTGCGGCACGGAACCCGTGCAGTTCGGTGATGCGTCGTGTCTCAGAGATCGACGACGAGTGTGTCGCTCAGTGCTCGACCGACGCAGATCATCATTGATTCCCCTCGTTTCTTCTCCTCTTCGCTGAGCAGAGAATCTCGGTGGTCGGGGACTCCGTCCACGACTCGTGTCTCACATGTGCCGCAGACGCCCATCTGACACGAGGTGCGTGCTCGGATTCCGTGACGGCCCAAGGCCTCGATGATCGTCTCTGATTCACCGACTGGGACCGTCAGGCTGCTGGACGCACAGACGAGCTCAAACGGCGTGTCATCCTCGCGGAGTCCGTTCCCGCCCGAATAGGCGAAGAGCTCGCTGCGATGAGTCAGGCCCCTGCGTGTGCTGATGTCGGCGACTTCGTCGATGAGCGTTTCAGGTCCACAGGTGTACACGCGTGCCTCTGCCGGCGCCTGTGCCAGCAGGGACTCGAGCAGCTCTTCGGGGCGAGCTGCGCTGGGAACGAACTGCACGCGGTCGCCGAATTGGGCGAGACGTTCCCTGAAGGGCATCGATTCCAGGGTTCTCCCGAGATAGGTCAGGGACCAGTCCACGCCGGAGGCGTCCGCCGAGTCGATCATCGACAGGAGCGGGGTGATGCCGATGCCGCCGGCGATGAAGTGAAGTCTCTGGCCCTCCGTCGGAGAAGCGAAATTGAAGTTGTTCCGCGGAGCGATGACATGGAACTCGTCGCCGATGCCTGATTCCCGGTGCAGGTAGAGTGAGGCCTGGGCCTCGTCATCGCCGGTCAGGCGAACTGCGATCTGCCACTTCTCGCGGTCCTTGGGGTCGCCGATGAGGGAGTAATGACGGATTCCGATGTCGGCCACGTCGATCTCGATGTGGGCACCGGGCTCCCAGGGCGGCATTGGCCCGCCGTCTGACCGGACGAACTCGAGCTGCAGGACTCCTTCGGCGATCCTGTCCCTTCTTCGCAGCGTGAGCATCATGTCGCGTTCGGCATACACGCCTGCCGTGTAGATGCGTTTCGTCATGGGATCCAGACCAATCCAGTGTGCGCCAGTGAGCCGAGGCGGATGAGAGCGAAGCCTGCCTGGCCGTCTGTCGGCCGTGCGTCGACTCTGTAGTGTTCGTTTCCCGACAGGATCGCCGCGTCGCCCGGCCGGAGACAGTGCTGATCGAAGGCGAGCTCTCCGGTGTGCATGTAGATAACGACCAGCTCGCCGTCCTCACGACCGAGCTCGAATCGAGAGTCCTGGACCTCCGACCGCATGGTTCCGGTGACCAGTTTCTTTTCGCAGGCGAGTTCGAGGATCTTCTGACTCCCGGACTTCGGATCTTCCAGTGTCAGGCTCTGTCCGTTCAGCGTCGATTCCCGTGACGGCTCGTCGCCGACGGTCAATCGCCATTGCCACGGCTCGTTGGACCGTCCGTTGTCGGGTGCCGCCGCGATCTTCAGCTTCCCGGATGGCTCGATTTCCTTCTCGATCGCCGAGGAGCGGATGATGACCATCACAGCGCACGCACCTGGGTGGTGTCGGCACCTGCCAGCGGTGCCTGCTGTGAACCGGACGAGCCGTCCTGCTCCGGTGCGGTCCATTCGGTGTCGAGGAGGTGATTCATCACCCTGCGAGCCATGGCCACCCCCGCGTCCTGAGCGATGAGGACGTCATCAATGTCCTCATCGGAAGCGTCATGGCTTGCCTGCTGATGTTCGAGAGCCCAGGCATCCTCGTCCAACACGGTTCCCTGGCTCTTCGTCAGAACCGCGTTCATCTCCTCATTGCCCACTTCGAAGTTTCGGCAGAAGGCGTAGAAGTACCATGACTGTCCTTGTGCTGCCGGAGTGATGGCGTTGAGGACTTCGAACCGATATCCGTCTTCGCGGCGCCCGCCGGGTTCGACGACACCGGCGTGGATGATGTGAACGGCCGGCAGCTGGAATTCGGTTGTATGCCAACGATCGACCACCTCGGCGTTGGTGACCTGCGCGAACAGGGGCGAGGGATAGCACCCGGGCATGAATCTGTCGACGTTGACGATGTTGTCTTCGACCTCGATGGTCACACCGTTCTCGAAGACGGCGTCATCGCCGATCGTCGAGGTATGGAGGAAGGACTCGTGGGTGAGATCGAGGAGGTTGTCGTTGAGCAATCCGGCGCTGCAGCCGATGAGCCGAGTATGTGTGACGCGATCCCACTCGGGGTCGTCCATCCAATGCGTATCAGGGACTGTCGATGGGTCGGCCACCTCCGGGTCGCCGAACCAGGCCCAGACCCAGCGATGGGATTCCACGGTGGGGAAGATGCGCTGTCGGCCCCCAGGCGGAATCCGCCATTGGCCGGGCACGTGCACGCAGGCACCGGTGTGGTCGTATTCGAAGCCGTGGTAGCCGCACTGGATTCCCCGTTCGGTCGTCCGACCTTCCGACAGGGGGAAGCCTCGGTGGGCGCAGCGGTTGTCCATGACCACGGCCTGTCCCTCCGGCGAGCGGAACATCACCACAGACTTCCCCAGGATGCTGCGTCCCAGCGGTTTGCTCTGAGTGACTTCTTCAGACCACGCGACGACATACCAGGCGTTGTGAACCCATTCTTCGTGCGTACTCATTTCTGCCTCCTTCGGTGTCGGTACTCACCCCCAAGCTAGCCGTTTGTGATCAAGCGCACATCACTGTTTCATGTTCCGATGTCTGGTACTCCGGACACCGGTCGGGTCTCATTGCCCGATCGTCGCCGCGCCCGACCCGCACCGCCCACTACGCTGATCCGACTGCATGGCATTTGCTTGTGCGTCGGAGTTGATTCACGGAGGAGGAAGACTTGAGTCGCATCACGCCTCCTCCCGGTGACAAGGTTCCCGCCGCTCACAATGCGCTGCGCATACTCTCGCTGTTGGCGGCTCGCCACGTTCCGGTCTCCGCGGCGTCCGTCGCGACAGCGCTCGATCTGCCGAGGTCGAGCGTCTACCACCTGCTGTCGGTGCTGGTGGAGAACGGCTTCGCCGTCCACCTGCTCGAAGAACGCAAATACGGCCTGGGGATCGCCGCGTTCGAACTGAGTTCGTCGTATGCGCGGCAGGCACCGCTCTCCCGCCTCGGCGCTCCGATCCTCGCTGCTCTTGTCGATACCATCGGCGAAAGCGCACACCTGGCCGTGCTCAATGGCAGCGATGTCGTGTACGTCGTCGAGGAACGAGCCAAATTCCGACCGGCTTTGGTCACCGAGGTCGGCGTGCGGCTGCCGGCGCATCTGACCGCCAGCGGTCGGGCGATCATGTCGGCGATGCCGCTGGCGCAGGTGAGGGCAATGTATCCGGCCGGGTCGACCTTCGCTTCCCGCAATGACCGTGAACCCACGGTCACCTCATACGCCGACCTCAAGGTCGTCCTCAACGCAGCCCGGCAGCGCGGGTACGCCTTCGAAGACGGAGAGGTGACTCCGGAGCTGACGACGCTCGCCGTCCCGGTGAAAGACCACCTGGGGTGGCCGGTCGCCGCGGTCGCCGTGACTTTCACGAGCACAGGCTGGCCCGACAGCGACCGGCCGGAGCTGGTTGCAGAGATCAACAGCGCCGCAGATGAGCTTTCGAGACGAATCTACGGGCAGCCGCGATAGCGCCCTCGCCCTTCCGTGCTACCCGACGGCGGCGCAGCAACCTGGCGCCACGTTGCTGGGCCGCCGTCGGGTAGCAAATGGGAGTCAGGCGCCGGAGATCAAAGACATCGAACTCGGGTTTCCGCGGGTCGAGTTCATCGTGAAGCTCGCCTTCCACGGCAAGTACCGGTCGTCGGAGGATTCGATGACGTCACTGACTGTGGTGAAGGCTCGCCTGCGCACTCGCAACAGCGGGGTGCCCTCCGGGACCTCGAGGAGTGCCGCGTCGTCCGCGTTCGCTCCGACCGCGTCGATGGTGCGTGAGGCCCTGTTGATGTCGACGCCCTGGTCGATGAGCTCCTGATAGATCGACCCGGAGTCGGTGTCGAAAGCCAACACGTGCCGACCGAACTCAAGCGGATAGTTCAGCCGCTCGACCATGGCCGGCACCTCGTCCATGAGCCGCAGCCGGAACACCGAGACGACGGGGGCTCCCTCGGAGATCCGAAGACTCGCCGCGAGCGATTTCTCGGCCGGCTCGCGCGCCACCCTCTGCGTAATCTGACCGGGAACGATGTCCGAGGCGTGACACCACTGGGAGAAGGAGATGACATCGTCGAAGGACTGCGTGAGGACGTTGTCGAGCACGACCGTGCGCCTCCCCCTCCCCGAGGAGATCAGCCCCTCCCCGCGCAGAGCGGACATCGCCTGCCGCACCGGACCGCGAGAGCTGGAGAACTTCCGCGTCAGCTCCGCCTCGGAGGGCAGCTCGTCGCCGGGTTGGAACGAGCCTTCGCGGATCGCCGTGCGCAGGTAGTGCGCGATCTCGTCATGCTGCTGACGAGTGCTTTGCCTCGGGCCGGTGGTCATGACTTCTCCTTCGACGGTGCTCGTTCGGTGGCACAGAGGACAGCTTCGGCAGCACAGGTGCCGGCGATCCATGGTCTCGGACGTGCCGCCTCGGTGAACTCGGTGTGGCTCGCTGGGGTCGCAATGTCACATTCAGGTGAACAGACATCAAACTTGTACATACATATCTTCATCTTATCCGACGACCGCACGAACATGAGGGAATGCCGACAACAGATCTCATCATCACCGGCTCAGGCATCCTCGGCCTGGCCACCGCATTCCTCGCCCACCGACAGGGCCGCAGCGTCCGCATCATCGACCGCTCCGACCGCCCCGTGGGCTCATCCATCCAGAACTTCGGCCACGCCTGCTTCACCGGCCAATCCGATGCCGCACAGCCGATCGCCGCGAAGTCCCGCGAAGGCTGGCTCGACGCCGCAGCCGCCATGGGACTCTGGGCCGCCGAATCGGGAACCTTCATCCCGGCGATGACCGAGGCCGAACTCACCGTCCTCGAGCAGTTCGCCGCCCATCGCGGCCCCGAGCAGGCACGACTGCTCGATCCGGCAACGATCGCCGAGGCGGTCGGCAACCCCGGACTCGCGACCGTCGGCGGCGCCCATCTGCCGCTGGACATGCGGGTCGACCCCCGACAGGCGGCGCCGCGGATCGCCGCCTGGCTGGCCGAGCAGGGCGTAGAGTTCACCTGGAGCACCCAGGTCACCGAGGTGGCCGACGGCACGGTGTCGACGACGCGCGGCGACTTCCACGCCGAGGAGGTCGTCGTCTGTCCCGGATATCAGCTGACCAGCCTCTTCCCCGAGATCGCCGAAGCCTACGAGATCCGCATCTGCTCGCTCGTAATGACACTCATCGAGGCCCCGCAGACCTTCCCGACGGGCTTCGCGATGCTCACCGGAACATCGCTGGCCCGCTACGACGGCTTCGCGGCGATGCCCGGCGCCGAGGCGTTGCGCCACGACCTCGACGAACGGGAACCGGAGCTGCGCGCCTGCATCGCGAACCTCATGGTCACCGACATCCCGCAGGGCCTGCTCATCGGCGATTCGCACGCCTACGACCGCAGTCCGGAACCGTTCATCGACGAGAGGATCGGCGCGCTGCTGCTCGATCGCGCCACCTCGGTGCTCGGCATCGATCGCCCCACGGTGCTGCAGCGATGGCTGGGGATGTACGCCGACAGCCCGACGACGAACCTCGTCCTCGAACGCCCGGACGAGCGCACCACCGTCGCCGTCGTCGCCTCGGGGATCGGCATGACCCTGTCATTCGGCATCGCCGATCTCATCCTCTCCGGCGGCACTGCCGATATCTGAGGCGACTCCCACCCCGACTCCGAACCGATCATGAAGTTGTCATGGCCAGTCGGTGAACTACCCCAACTTGTATAGACATTCGCCGGTGATCTCGGCACGATGAATGCGAACGATCACCTCAGCGCCTCTGCCGCACTGCTCTCCGAAAGGCCATTCGCCATGACCATGACCCCCCCCTCCTCCGCTCCAAGACGGCTCGGACCTTCACCGCCGGTCTCCTCGCCCTGCCCCTGCTCGCCGCCTGCGGCAGCTCCGGAGGAGGCGGCGACGAGACGATCACCTTCGCTGCCGTGCCTGCCGAGTCCTCCTCGACGTTGGAATCCTCGTTCGAGAACGTCACGAAGCTGCTCGAGGAAGAGACCGGCAAGAAGGTCGAGTTCCAGAACGCCTCGGACTACGCCGCCGTCATCGAAGGCATGCGTGCCGGCCAGATCGACGCCGCGTCGTTCGGCCCCTTCGCCTACGTCATCGCCAAGGACTCGGGCATCAACATCGAACCGGCCGCGGCACCGACGAACGACAAAGCCAAGGATCCCGCCTACACCTCACTGGCCTATGTGAAGAAGGGCTCCGACGTCAAAGACATGAAGGACCTCAAGGGCAAGAAGGTCTGCTTCGTCGATGCCGCCTCCACCTCCGGCTACCTCGTGCCGATGAAGGGACTCCAGGATGAGGGAATCGACATCGACAAGGATCTCGAGCCTGTGATGTCCGGCGGCCACGACGCCTCGCTGCTGTCGCTGAACTCCGGTGACTGCGATGTCGCCTTCGCCCACGACGCCATGCTCACGACCCTCGAGAAGTCCGGCCAGGTCGACAAGGGCAGCCTCGAACCCATCTGGGAATCAGACCCGATCACTGAGGACCCGATCGCGGTGAACAACGACTCCCTCGACGCCGATACGGCCGCGAAGATCACCAACATCCTGCGCGAGAAAGCCAACGTCCCGGCGATGGTCGAGGCCGGAATCTGCGACTCCGAGGACGACTGCGTCCTGCCCGAGGAGATCACCTACGGCTACAAGGAAGTCTCCGATTCGAACTTCGATTCGATCCGCGACATCTGCGACGCCACCCGGGCCGACGCCTGCAAGAACATCGGCAGAGAAGGATGACAATGACTGAATCACACCTCACATCCCGCCCGACCACGCCCGAACTCCAAAGGGAGATCGACTCCATCTATTCCGTCCAGCTCGACCATGTGACGAAGGACTTCGGCAGCGGAGTGCTCGGCCTCGACGACGTCACCCTCGGGTTCCGCACCGGCGGAATCAGCGTCCTCCTCGGCCTCTCCGGCTCGGGCAAATCCACCCTGCTGCGCCATATCAACGGACTGCACACTCCCACCTCGGGGCGGGTGCGCGTCCTCGGTGAGGACATGGACCGGTTGCGCGGATCGGAACTGAGGGCCGTGCGCCGCGACATCGGCGTCATCTTCCAGTCCTTCAATCTCGTCGGACCGATGTCCGTGCTCGAGAACGTCTGCGCCGGGGCGCTGGGATCGCTGCGCGGACCGCGCATCACCCTGATGATGTACCCGAAGGCCATCCGCCGGGAGGCTCTCGAGAAACTCGATCGCGTCGGCCTGGCCGACCGGGCCTACCAGCGCGCCGACACGCTGTCCGGCGGTCAGCAGCAGCGGGTCGCGATCGCCCGCGCACTCATGCAGCACCCGAAGGTGCTGCTCGCCGATGAGCCGGTCGCCTCCCTCGACCCGGTCTCCGCGCGCGACGTCATCGACCTGCTGCGCCAGATCTCCGCCGAGGATGAGCTGACCGTCGTCGCCTCCCTGCACCAGGTGCAGCTGGCCATTGATTTCGCCGATCGGATCATCGGTCTGCGCACCGGCCGGGTCGTGCTCGACCGTGAGACCGCCGGGCTCAGCGCCGAGGAGGCCTCCCAGATCTACTCGAGCGTGTCCGGATTGGACACCGACACCGAGGCGGGCGACAGCACCGCCGAATCGCACATCGCGAAAACCCGCGCCGAGGCGGCTGCCCGGGTGGGAGCCACCCGATGAGTCTCGTATTCGACCGAGAGGCTCCCGCCGTCGTCGAACCGCAGCGTCACCGCCCGTCGGGGAATTCCGCCGTCGCCGTCATCGTGCTCATCGGCCTCGCCGTCGCCGGCGCCTGGTCGGTGTGGTCTCTCGGCATCGATATAGCCACGATCGCCTCGTCGTTCGACAATGCCGTGGGGTTCTTCTCCCGCATCGTCCCGCTCGACTTCCCGGCCTTCGGTGAGACAGTCTCTCTTGTCGTCGAGACCTTGGCGATCGTGTTCCTGGCGACTCTGCTGTCCGTCGTGCTTTCGATCCCCGTCGCTCTCTTCGCCGCTCGTCCCACCCGGATGGGTCGCGGTTCGCAGTGGACGGCGCGCACCCTCATCGTCCTCGCCAGAGCGATTCCCGACCTCGTGCTCGCCATCGTGTTCCTGCGGATGTTCGGACTCGGCGCCACGGCCGGCATCATCGCCATGGGCATCCATTCGGTGGGGATGATCGGCAAGCTCTACGCCGATGCCATCGAAGAGCTCGACGACGGACCCCGCGAATCGATCGAGGCCCTCGGCGGCAGCCGCTCACAGCAGATCCTCACCGCGATCCCTCAGACACTTATGCCGCAGCTCATCGCCACGGCTCTGCACCGCTTCGACATCAATCTGCGCACCTCGGTGCTGCTCGGCTATGTCGGCGTCGGCGGAATCGGGCTGGCCATCGCGGACTCCCTGCGCACCCTGGACTACCAGCGCGGGATGGCACTGGCGGTCATCGTGCTCGTCCTGTGCATCGTCATCGAACTCGTCTCCGGATCCATCCGAGCCGCGCTCATGGCCTCGACGGGGGCGAAGATCACCGGCGGCACCTGGGTCGACCGGATGTTCAACCGGGGTCGGGGAACCGGGGTCGGCGATCTCACGCTCACCCCACCGTGGAGCGTGGCACGGTTCCGTCGTTTCGCCTCGGCGGCGGTGCTCATCGTCCTCACGATCGCCGCTCTGTGGCGGGTGGACGTGTCATGGTCGGCTCTGGCCGCGGGTTTGCTCGACCTCCCGCGGACCGTGAGCCTGTTCTTCCCGCCGTCGACCGGCGGGACGCTTACCAACCTCGTCGAGCAGCTGCTCGTCACCATCCAGATCTCGCTGGCGGCGACGTTCATCGGGGTGATCCTCGCGGTGCCCATCGGCGTCCTCGCCGCCCGCAATGTCGTGGCGAACCGGGCGGTGCACAAGACGTTCCGCGTCCTCATCGTCGTCGTCCGCGGCATCCCCGAGCTCATCCTCGCGATCATCTTCGTCGTCATCTCCGGACTCGGCGAGGTGGCCGGAACTCTGGCACTGTCCATCGGTGCGATCGGCCTGCTCTCGAAGCTCATCGCCGACTCCATCGAGGAGACGGACCTTCAGGTCCAGGAGGCGGTGCGGGCCACCGGAGCCGGCGAGGCGCAGGTGTTCTTCTCCGCCACCCTGCGGCAGGCGGCGCCGGCGTTCGTCGCCCACATCATGTACCTGCTCGACACGAACATCCGCTCGGCCACGCTGCTCGGCGTCGTCGGCGCCGGAGGCATCGGATTCCTGCTGCTCAACGCCTCGCGGGTCAACCAGTTCGATGTCGTGACGATGGTGCTCATCCTCATGGTCGCCGTCGTCCTCCTCGTCGAGGCCCTGTCCATGTGGCTGCGCCGAGCCGTGCGCTGAGTCTCGTACCCACCCAATTCTGTCCGCGGACTTACGCGGGCACCACCGCAAGAGAAAGAGAATCGACATGACTGAACTTGCCGTCTTCGACATGGCCGGAACCACCATCGATGAACGCGACGAGGTCTACCGCGTGCTGCGCGAGGCCACCGAACGTGAGGGCACGGACTACTCCGATGAGGTCTTCCAGAAGTGGATGGGCACGGAGAAGCACTGGGCGATCGAAAATCTGCTCCGCCTCGGCGGAATCGAGGTCACCGAGGAGGTCCACGAGCGGGCCTGGCAGTGGTTCCGAGCCGAACTGCGCGAGACCTACACCAAGAATCCTCCGCGACCGTTGCCCGGAATCGAGGAGGCCCTGTCGACGCTGCGGGACCGTGGGATCGAGGTGGGACTGACCACCGGATTCTCCCGCGAGATCGCCGACCTCATCTTCTCCACCATGGGGTGGGCGCCGGGTGAGACCTTCGACGTCGCGGTCACCGGCGACGAAGTGCCTGCCGGACGTCCGGCGCCGGACCTGATCAACAAGGTCATGGACACGGTCGGAGTCACCGACCGCGCTGCCGTCGTCAGCGTGGGAGACACCTCGGCGGATATCGAATCGGCGCTCAACGCCGAGGTCACGGCCGTGGGAGTGCTCACCGGGCACCTGAGTCGGGAGGATTTCGCGGCCGAGGGCGCGCACCTCGTCCTCGATTCGGTGGCGGACCTGCCCGCTGTCCTGGCCGAGCAGGAAGCTGCGGTGGTCGCGAAGTGAAATCGACCGTCCCCGATTCGACGATGACAGGCACCGAGACGGCCGGTCGTGGCCACGTGACCGCTCAGCCGTTTGCCCAGGTGTGGACCGGAGGCTCGGATTTCGAGCTCCGCACGTTCGACCGGCCGCAGTTGGCACCGGGCGAGAGCCTCATCCGGCTGACTGCGGCCACGGTGTGCGGGTCCGATCGGCACACCGTCAGCGGACGTCGGCCAGGGGCGTGTCCCTCGGTGCTCGGTCACGAAGGCGTCGGCATCGTCGAGGAGACGCGCGGGGATGTGCCCGTCGGCACGCGCGTGGTCTTCTCGGTCACCTCGGTGTGCGGGGAATGCCGGAACTGTCGACGCGGGCTGAGCGCGAAATGCAGCTCGGTGCGCAAGGTCGGCCATGAATCGGCCGAGTCGGATTGGGCGCTGTCGGGCACCTACGCCAGCCATATCCACCTGCCCGCCGGGGTGGCGGTGGTCCCGGTGCCGGACTCGCTGCCCGACGGCGTGGCGGCGACCGCGGGGTGCGCCGTGGCCACGGTGATGGCGATGTGCGAAGCAGCCGGTGACCTGCGGGGACGACGGGTGTTCGTCAACGGCATCGGAATGCTCGGGTTGACCGCGGTCGGGGCCGCTCTGGCACGCGGGGCTGCCGAGGTCATCGCCGCCGATCCGCACCCGGACCGCCGCTCTTTGGCCGACCGCGCGGGGGGCGACGGAGACGATCGAACCGGGAACGGAACTGTGCGATATCGACGTCGCGCTCGAACTCTCCGGCGCCGAGGCGGGAGTGCGTTCGTGCATCGGCTCACTGGGCGTCGGCGGGACCGTCGTGCTCGCCGGCAGCGTGACGCCGGGGCCGCAGGTGTCGATCGATCCCGAGCAGATGGTGCGCGGATGGCGGACGATCACCGGAGTCCACAATTTCGAACCCCACCACTTGGTCGAGGCCGTGGAGTTCCTGGCAGCCGACGGGGCCACTCTGCCGTGGAAGGACATCCTAGGCGGCCCGATCCCTTTAACGGATCTGCCGCAGGAGTTCGCTCACCCAACAAGGGCCCTCCGCACAATCACCACCCCCTAACTACTATGTGACGGCGGCCCAGCAACCTTGCGCCAGGTTGCTGGGCCGCCGTCGGGTAGTAATTAGCGGAGCAGGGCCGGTTTCTTGGCGTCGAAGGTCCAGCCGGGGATCAAGTACTGCATGGCCGCCGAATCGTCGCGCGAACCCAGGCCGCGTTCGACGTAGAGTTCGTGGGCTGCGGCCAAGCGGTCCTCGTCTATGGTCACGCCGAGCCCCGGAGCCGTCGGCACCTGGATCTCACCGTCGACGATCTTCAGCGGCTCCCGGGTGAGCTCCTGACCGTCCTGCCAGATCCAGTGCGTGTCGAGTGCCGTGATCTCTCCCGGCGCTGCCGCTCCGACGTGGGTGAACATCGCCAGGGACACGTCGAAGTGGTTGTTCGAATGCGAACCCCAGGTCAATCCGAAATCGTGGCACAGCTGGGAGACCCTGTGCGATCCGGACATCGTCCAGAAGTGCGGGTCGGCCAGCGGGATGTCCACGGCGTTCGTCCGGATGGCATGTGCCATCTCCCGCCAGTCGGTGGCGATCATGTTCGTCGCCGTCCGCAGTCCCGTCGCCCGGCGGAATTCTGCCATGGTCTCCCGACCGGAGAACCGCCCTTCCGCGCCGACCGGGTCCTCCGCGTAGGCGACGACCCCGCGCATGGCCTTGCCGTACTCGATCGCCTCGTCGAGCAGCCACCCGCCGTTGGGATCGAGTGTGATCCGTGCATCGGGGAATTCCTCGGCCAGGGCCGTGACGGTTTCGACTTCGGCCTCGCCGGCCAGCACTCCGCCCTTGAGCTTGAAGTCCTTGAATCCGTACTTCGCCGAGGCGGCTCTGGCCAGTTCGACGACCGCTGCAGGAGTCAGCGCCTCCTCCCTGCGCAGACGGTCCCACCCGTCCGCGTCGGGTTCTTGCAGATAGTCGAGGTCTGTGGCGTCGGAATTGCCGACGTAGAACAGGTATCCGAGCATCGGTACGGCGTCTCGCTGCTGACCGGCGGCCAGCAGGTCCGCGACGGGCAGCCCGAGGAACTGGCCGTGCAGATCCAGCAGCGCCGATTCGATCGCGGCCGTCGCGTGCACGCCGACTCGCAGGTCGAAGGTCTGGTTGCCGCGACCACCGGCATCGACGGCGGCGAACCGCTGGTGCAGCTCGGAGACGATCCGATTGACCTGGGCGACGCGTCGTCCGGACAGCTCACGCCCTGCCTCTTCGATCGCGGCCTTGATGTTCTCACCTCCAGGCACTTCGCCCAGTCCCGTCCGCCCGTCGCTGTCGCCGATGAGGACGATGTTGCGGGTGAAGCAGGGGCCGTGGGCGCCCGAGAGGTTGAGCAGCATCGAGTCCCTGCCGGCGACCGGCACCACGCGCACGGATTCGATGGTCGGGGTGGTGACCTGCGTCTGTGTCGTCATCGACGTTCCCTTCATGATCCGGCCGCGCCCGCTCCGCTGAGGACCGAGGATCCTGCCTGGTCCGGAGTCGTCACCACACCATCGATCATCTGCACGACCGACCACGGGTTGTCGTCGGCGATCGGTTCGGGCAGCAGTCCGCTCGGCACCGACTGGTAGGCGACGGGGCGGAGGAACCGGTCGATGGCGAGCGTGCCCACCGACGTCGTGCTCGGCGCCGAGGTGGCCGGGAACGGTCCGCCATGAACCATAGCGTGTCCGACCTCGACCCCGGTGGGCCATCCGTTGAATAGGATCCGCCCGCACAGATCCTCGAGGGCCGGCAGGAGCCGGCCGGCCGCCTCGGTGTCGGCGTCGGTGGCGTGGATCGTCGTCGTCAGCTGCCTTTCGATCCCGGTGAGGGTCGTGAGCAGATCATCGCTTCCGTCATAGCGGACAAGCACCGAGGCGGCTCCGAAGATCTCCTCGCTGAGCACCTCGTTGCCCCGCAGAGCCGCCGAGGAGGTGGTGAAGACGATGGGGGCGGGGGCGTTCTCGCCCTCCCCCACGGTTCCCTCACCCACCGTGGACACGTCGTCCTGAGCACTGAGCTGTGCCACGCCGCGGTCGAACGCCTCGGCGATGGAGGGGGTGAGCATGGTCTGCCCGGCCTGCTGGCCGATCAGCTGGCCGACCGCCTCGGCGAAGGCATCGCCGTCGGCTCCGGTCGGGACCAGCACGAGCCCGGGTGCGGTGCACAGCTGTCCGCTCGAGCCGGTCAGGGAGGTGACGAACTGTTCGGCGAGATCGCGGGCCCCGTCCCCGGTCAGGGCACCGTCGAGGAGGATGACCGGGTTGATCGAGCTCATCTCCGCAAACACGGGGATGGGCACCTTCCGGGCCTGAGCGGTGGCCTGCAGCGCCAGTCCGCCGGAACGGGATCCGGTGAAGCCGACCGCGGCGATCCGCGGATCGGCGACGAGCTGCTGACCGACCGACGATCCCGAGCCGAAGACGAGGGAGAACACTCCGGGGTGCAGACCGCTCGTGGTGACCGCCTCGGTGATGGCTCTGCCGACGATCTCCCCCGTTCCTGGGTGGGCGTTGTGGGCCTTGACGATGACGGGGCAGCCAGCGGCGAGCGCCGAGGCGGTGTCACCGCCGGCGACGGAGAATGCGAGCGGGAAGTTGCTGGCTCCGAAGACGACGACGGGTCCGACGGGAACCTTGCGCTGCCGGATGTCGAGGCGCGGTGCCGGGGTGCGTTCGGGTTGGGCGGGGTCGATGCGGGAGGCGTGGAAGTTCCCGGCCCGGACCACCTCGGCGAAGAGCCTCAGCTGTCCGACGGTGCGGCCGACTTCGCCATTCAGCCGCGCTGACGGGAGCCCGGTCTCAGACATGGCTCGTTCGACGAGCGGCTCGCGCACGGCTTCGATGTTGTCCGCGATGGTCTCGAGGAATGCGGCACGCTGGCCCGGTGTGGTCGCCCGGTAGCTGGCGAACGCCTGCGCAGCGGCATCGACGGCGGCGTCGACCTGTGCCTCGTCGAGGAAGGTGTAGTCGGGGGTCAGGGTCTGCCCGGTGCTCGGGTCGACGGCGTTGGTGGTGGCGCCGTTGCCGGTGACCGGGTCCCCTGCGATGAGGGAGAGTCCAGTGAGCGCGGTCATGAGTGTCAGGCTCCGATCTTGATCTCGGTGTTGGGGTGGATCTTCGCTGCGGCGATGAGGTCGGCGAGATCGGCGACATCCCGTTCGCGGAGGCTGTGCAGCGGTGGGCGGACGGGGCCGGCGTCGCGGCCGATGGCCTTGAGTCCGCCCTTGACGATGGAGACTCCGTAGCCCTTTCCGCGGTCGCGGATGTCGAGGTAGGGCAGAACGAAGCGGTTGAGCTTCTCTGTCACGGCGTCCCGGTTCTGAGCGCGGACGTCGGCGTAGAAGTCGAGGGCGAATTCGGGGACGAAGTTGAACATCGCCGAGGAGTAGGTGCTCATGCCCAGCTGCAGCAGCGGCAGGGCGAAGGTCTCAGCCGTGGGCAGTCCGCCGAGGTAGAAGAGGCGGTCGCCGTTCTTCGCGTAGACCTTCGTGAGGTGTTCGATATCGCCGATGGCGTCCTTGAACCCGATGAAGTTCGCGTGGTTGTCGGCCAGTCGGGCCACGGTGTCGGCGGAGTAGACGGCGTTGGCGCGGTTGTAGACGATGACGCCGATGTTCGTGGCTTCGCAGATTGCTGCGACATGTTCGTAGAGACCGTCCTGGTCGCATTCGGTGAGGTAGGGCGGGAGGACGAGGACACCTTCGGCGCCTGCGGCTTCGGCATCGCGGGCGTTGCGGACGGCTTGGACGGTCGGCCCGCTCGCCGAAGCCAGGACCGGGACCTCTGGGCGCGAGGAGGCGACGGCGAGTTCGACGACGCGGGCCGCCTCGTCGGGACTGAGGCTGAATCCCTCACCGGTGCCGCCTGCGGCGAAGAGGCCGGCGACGTTGTAGCTCGACTGCCATTCGATGTGGCTGCGGTAGCCGGCCTCGTCGAGGCTGAGGTCGGAGCTGAACGCCGTCGCGGGGAACGAGAGCAGTCCGTTCTTGAGGTGAGCTGCCAGGTCCTGTGGGGAGAATTGAGCCATTGTGGTTCCTTTGCTGACTACTTCGATGGAGTGATTCGGAAGCGACTCTAGGCCGCCCGATGATGCCTGTCTAAGGCCCATACGATATCGACTCATGCAGGAAAGGTATTGGCCTCATGGGGCGAACACCGATGTCATTGAGTCGGCACTCACCTCACCTGATGTCGGCCGATGACCGGGTGAGAGCGACTTCGAATCGGCACAATCAAGGAGCATCAATGGCGTACACCACCGACGCGATCAAGACGATCACCCTGTCATCGATTCGATTGCCGTTGGAGGTTCCGATCTCCGATGCCAAGGTCTTCACCGGCCGGCAGAAGCCGATGACCGAGGTCGCCATGCTCTTCACCGAGATCACCACCGCCGAAGGGCATGCGGGGATCGGGTTCAGCTATTCGAAGCGCGGAGGCGGACCTGCTCAGTACGCTCATGCGAAGGAGATCGCCGAGGCGGCCCTGGGCGAGGACCCCAACGACATCGCCAAGCTCTACACGAAGCTGCTGTGGGCCGGCGCCTCGGTGGGACGGTCGGGTCTGGCCACTCAGGCGCTGGCCGCGATCGACGTCGCGCTCTACGATCTCAAGGCGAAGCGCGCAGAGCTGCCGCTCGCGAAGTTCCTCGGCAGCCACCGCGATTCAGTGCGCACCTACAACACCTCCGGAGGGTTCCTCAATGCCTCGATCGACGAGGTGAAGGAACGCGCTTCGAAATCACTGGAAGACGGCATCGGCGGAATCAAGATCAAGGTCGGTCTGCCCGACAGCGCCGAAGACCTCCGCCGGGTCAGCGCTGTGCGTGAGCACATCGGCGACGCTCCCCTCATGGTCGACGCAAACCAGCAGTGGGATCGCGCGACCGCGCTGCGCATGGGTCGGACCCTCGACGAACTCGGACTAGTGTGGATCGAAGAGCCGTTGGACGCCTATGACGTCGAAGGCCATGCCCGCCTGACGAGAACTCTCGACACTCCCATCGCCACTGGTGAGATGCTCAGTTCGGTGGCGGAACACCGAGCTCTCATCGACGCGCGGGCCTGCGACATCGTTCAGCCCGATGCTCCACGAGTCGGAGGAATCACCCAGTTCATGCGTCTGCTCACCCTAGCCGATGAGGCGGGACTCGATATCGCTCCGCACTTCGCCATGGAGATCCACCTGCACCTGGCGGCCTGCTACCCGCGTGAGACCTGGGTCGAGCACTTCGATTGGCTCGATCCGCTGTTCAACGAACGCCTCGAGACCAAGGACGGTCGGATGCTCGTCCCGGACCGTCCCGGCCTCGGCATCACGCTCAGCGATCAGGCACGGGCCTGGACCACCGATACCGTGACGATCAGCTGAAGGAATCCGACCACTATGTCTTCTGCCGAGCGCACCCACATCGCCGTCATCAATCTCACTCCAGTCGCATTCGCCGATCCCCCGCTGCTCAACGCCGTGGGAGTCCACGAACCCTTCGCCATCCGCACGATCATCGAGGTCATCACCGATTCGGGCATCTACGGCCTGGGTGAAACCTACGGCGATGAGGCCCATCAGAGCCGTCTGAGACTCGCCGCTGACGCCCTCATCGGCAGCGACGTCTTCGACATCAATCGAGCGCGCGGAGCTGCCGAGGCCGCGTTGGCTGCCGATTCCACCGCCGGCGGTCACGGAATGAGCGGGATGATCACCGATTCATCGACCCTCGACCGGGTCTTCTCGCCTTTCGAAGTCGCCTTTCTCGACCTGCAGGGGAAGATCCTCGGGGTTCCGGTCTCGGACCTCCTCGGCGGTCGGGTCCGCGATCGAGTCGACTTCAGCGGCTACCTGTTCTACAAGTGGGCGGGTCACCCGGGAGATCCCGATGACAAGTGGGGCGAGGCTCTGGATCCTGCCGGCATCGTCCGACAGGCCGAGACGATGATCGACGAATACGGCTTCACGGCGCTCAAGCTCAAGGGCGGAGTCTTCCCTCCCGACGAAGAAGCCGCCGCCATCGAGGCCCTTGCCGCTCGCTTCCCCGAGGTTCCGCTGCGCATCGACCCGAACGCAGCGTGGACGGTTGAGACCTCGATTCGCGTTGCCGAACGTCTGGACTCCACCCTCGAATACCTCGAGGACCCGACACCTGGCTTCGACGGCATGGCCGAGGTCCGAGCCGCCGCGAACATGCCGCTGGCGACGAATATGTGCGTCGTCGCATTCACTCAGCTGCCAGATGCCGTTGCCGCCGGCAGCATCGACGTCATCCTCTCCGACCATCATTTCTGGGGCGGACTGCGCCGGTCCACCACGCTGGCCGGCATCGCCGAGACCTTCGGCATGTCATTGTCCATGCATTCGAACTCGCACCTGGGTATCAGCCTCGCAGCCATGCTGCATCTGGCTGGAGCGACGAAGAACATCGACTATGCCTGCGATACCCATTGGCCGTGGAAGAACCGAGAGGACGATGTCATCGTCGGCGACCCGTTCGGCTTCGTGGGCGGCGGTCTCGAGGTGCCCACGCGTCCAGGGCTCGGAGTCGAATTGGATCGCGACCGACTTGCACAGCTGCATCAGCGATACCTCGACTGCGGCATCAGAAGTCGTGATGACACCGGATACATGCAGAAGTTCAACCCCGACTACGAAGCCGTGGCCCCACGCTGGTAACGGCGCAGGCCGCCGAAAGGACACAACTCACAATGAGTGGCAATAGCAACGACGCTGCCAGCACAGTCAGCTCAGACAACTCGCTCACAACCGCCCCGAAACGACGCGGAATCCTCGGGAGCCTACGCGAATTCGGCCCCGGAATCATCGCCGTCCTCGCCATGATGGGCGCCGGCGATCTGGTCACCGCCTCGGTGTCGGGGTCGAACTATGGTTACAACCTCATGTGGCTGCTCGCAGCCTCCCTGCTCATCCGGTTCGTCATCGTCAACATCATGGGCCGCTACCAGGTCCTCAACCTCAAGAATCAGTCCATCATCGAAGGCTACCGCGATGTCGCTCGGTGGTATCCGTGGGCGATCGGCATCGCCGCCCTCATCAGCGGACACCTGCTCAACGGCTACATGGTCCGCGGAGCCGGTGAGGCTCTGGCCAGTATCTTCACCATCGGCGATCCGTTCCTGTGGTCGTGCATCCTCGTCATCGGCAGCATCTTCGTCATCGGCAAGAACGTCTACAAGACCATCGAAAGCATCATGAAGCTGCTGCTCGCGATGATGACCGTTGTCTTCCTCGGACTCGCGATCTACAGCGTGCCCGACGTCGGTGAGATCGTGCGCGGCACCATCGGCTTCGGCATTCCGGACAACACCGGGGCGATCGGCGTCTTCGCCGTTGCGCTCTCCCTCATCGGCGCGGTCGCCGGTTCGATGGCGAACTTCCTCTACCCCTACTACGTTCGCGACAAGGGATGGCGGGGTGTCGGCTTCAAGAAGCTGCAGCGCAACGACATTCTGTTCGGAATCTCCTCGGCGATCGTCATCAGCCTGTCGATCTGGGTCGTCGGTGCCGAGATCCTTCGTCCGAACGGCATCCAGGTGACCAACCTCGACGACATCTCGCAGGCGCTGTCGATCCACCTCGGCGCTGTCGGCGGAATCATCTTCTATCTCGGCGCGTTCGGCATCCTCTACAGCAGCGTCGTCGGCTTCGCCAACGGGTTCCCGAAGATCATCGTCGACTGCCTGCACATCATTCGGCCTGCGCGGCGCGAACGCTACGGAGATCATTTCGAAGACGACCCCTCCTTCAAGTGGTTCAGCCTCTTCATCCTCGTCTCGCCGATCATCTGGGCCTTCCCCGGGATGCCCGGATTCGTCACGATGGCCGTCTTCGTCACCGGGCTACAGGCAGTCGTCGTCCCGCTCGTCGCGATCGGTCTGCTCATCCTGGCGAACAAGAAGAGTCATTTCGGGGAGCACAAGGCGAACCTCTTTGAGAACATCATCCTCGTGCTCACCACCCTGCTGACGATCTGGGTGACGGTCCAAGTCATCATCGGCTGGTTCTAGGCCCGAACGACACCCACACGCAGTTTGAGCCTCGACTTCGATTCGACGATGTCGAGGCTCCAACTGCTGCTTCAGCGCACCTGATCTGCGCTGACTGCGTTGACGGACGCTCAGTAGCTGCGGTGCAGGTCGATCTCGGCCTTCAGCGTCCTCCCGGATGCGTATCGGCGCAGGTTCTCCTCGACGAGGCTCGCGAAGTTCTCCAACATCCGATTCTGCGGATTGGCGACGTGCGGAGTGATGAGGACGTTGTCCATTCCCCACAGCGGGTCCTCGGCAGGAAGCGGCTCGGGATCGAATACGTCCAGGCCGGCTCCACCGATGATCCGACGGTGCAACGCATCGGTCAGTGCTGCCGTGTCGACGAGGTCTCCCCTGGCGATGTTGATGAGCACTCCAGGCGATCCGTCTCGTGGGTCAGAGCCCAACGCGGCCAGCTGCTCTTTGCCGATGAGGCGCTGAGTCTCGTCCGTCGACGCTCCCGCCAGTACGGCATCATCGGCAGCTGCGAGCGCTTCATCGAGATCCCGAGAGGTCACTGTTCGCTCTGCGCCCTCGACTTCCCGACCTGACCGGTTGACGGCGATCACTTCGGCCCCATGCGCCTTGAGCAGGGGAATCATCGATCGTCCTATCGAGCCGGCACCGACGATCGCGACGGTTCGCCCGCGCAGGGAGCGAACCGTGCCCCAGGTATGTTCCTTCAGCCAGGTATTCGCTCGAGCGTGCAGCGTGAATTGGCGCAGACAGCCGAGGAGCAGAGCCACTGCATGCTCGGCGACATCCGCGCTGTAAGCACCCACTGCCGATGTCCACGTTCGCTGCGAATCGATGCGTCCCGAATCGATCCACGGCTTCACACCTGCGGATTTGAGCTGAACCCATTCGACGTTGGCTGGAAGGCTCGATGGGAACCCAGTCTGATCGGAGCTCGTCCAGACCAATGCCTGAGCGTCGTCCAATGACGTGACTGCTGCATCAGCAGACTTCAGCACGGCGTCGAGGTACGTGGTCGAGTTCGGCAGCACTGCCACTCTGAGGGTCATATCAGCTCCATATTCGATTCGCTGCGACGTCATCGGTCGACGCATACAGCAGACCGACACCAGCTGTGCCGGTGTCGGTCTGCGGGAGGGTGGATCAGTTGGAGACCTTGACGGCCATGACGGGCATATCGGCCTGCAGCAGAATTCTCTGAGCTGAGGAGCCCATGATGAATTTTCCGACCTGAGAGCGTTTGCGCATGCCGATGACGATGAGATCGACGGACCATGCGTCTGCCGCCTCCAGCAGCGAGTCGACCACGTCGTCCTCGTGAGCCAAAGTGAAGACCTCGACATCGACTCCTGCGTCCTCTGCTCTCTTCTTCACTGCTTCGAGGTCCTCGACCTCGGCCACCGTGCCTTCGACCAGCGGACCGCGTCTGCGTGAGTTCGCAATGCGGAGCTTCACTCCTCGCCAGCCGGCTTCTCTGATGGCCGCATCGACAGCGGCCTCTCCTGACGGAGAGGGAACATATCCGACCAGAATGCTCATGACACGAGCTCCTTGCTCTTCGATTTGGCTTTGGCGCTGCGAAGCGTCCTCTGAATGATCGGCAGAAGGATGACGATCAGGAACACGAACAGCAGAGTGACGGTGATCGGACGGGAGAACACCTCACCGAGGTTGCCCTCGAAGAGGATGAGCGAGCGCCGCACACTCGATTCGAGGAGTTCGGCCAGGACGAAAGCGAGAACGAGCGGTCCCGGCTCGAATCCGGCCTTCTTCATGAGATAGCCGATGATTCCGAAGAGGACGACGAGGCCGACATCGAAGACCGAGTTCTTGATCGTATAGGCACCGATGAGAGTGATGAGCACTGTGATCGGGGCGAGGATCGCCGGTCGGACGCTGAGGATCTTGACGAACACGCCGATCAGGGGGATCGCCATGATGAGCAGCAGGATATTGCCGATGTACATGGAGTTGACAACGCCCCAGAAGAGTTCGGGTTCGTCGGAGACCAGAAGCGGTCCCGGTGTGATCCCCTGGATGAGGAGGGCCCCGAACATCAGCGCCATCGTGGCGTTGGCGGGGATGCCGAGGCTCAGCAGCGGAATGAACGACGATGTCGCCGCGGCATTGTTCGCAGATTCCGGTCCGGCCACGCCTTCGATGGCACCCTTGCCGAAGCGCGACGGGTCCTTCGCGACCTTCTTCTCCACACCATATGCGGCCAGCGAAGAGATGGTCGCGCCTCCGCCGGGCAGGATCCCGAGGAAGAAGCCGAGGATCGAACCGCGTCCGATCGCCGGTGCCGACTGCTTGAACTCGCCCTTCGTCGGCCAGACACGTTTGGGTTTCTCGGGAGTGGCCATCGCCTTGTGGCGTTCCTCCAGGTTGTAGAGGATCTCACCGAGTCCGAACAGTCCCATGGCCACGGTCACGAAGTCGATGCCGTCGCTGAGGCTGAGATTGTCGAAGGTGAATCGTTCGGTGCCGGTGAAGACGTCACGACCGACCATAGCGAGGAATACGCCGATGGATGCGGCGATCAGTGCTTTGACTTTATTGCCGGAACTGATCGTTGCGACCAGGGTGACACCGAGGAGGGACAGCGCCGCATATTCGGGAGGACCGAAGTCGAGGGCGAACCCGGCGATCAGCGGAGCGAGGAACGACAGGCCCAGGATTGCGGCCGTTCCGCCGATGAATGATCCGACTGCTGCAACGCCGAGCGCAGCACCTGCACGACCCTGTTTGGCCATTTGATAGCCGTCGAACACGGTGACGACCGAACTCGCCTCGCCGGGCAGCCGCAGCAGCACCGAGGTGATCGTGCCACCGTATTGTGCGCCGTAGAAGATGCCGGCGAGCATGATGATCGCGGTGACTGGTTCGATTCCGAAGGTCATCGGAAGGAGGATGGCCATCGTCGCTGCGGGACCGAGCCCGGGCAGCACGCCGATGAGCATGCCGACGAGCACGCCGATGAAGCAGTACAGGAGGTTTCCGGGGTCGAGGACGGTGCCGAACCCTTCGATTACCGGGGCAAAGAAGTCCATGTATTCGTCCTCCTCAGAAGAGATGCGGCAGCTGCGTGCGCAGTGCCACGACGAAGATGAGATAGAAGGCGGCGACAGTCAGCACCGAGTAGAGAGCGGCCGATCGCCAGGATTCGCCGCCCAACCACTTCATCCAGACGAAGGACAGGAGAAGGCCGGGAATTTCGAATCCGATGTGTGGAAGCAGGGCGACGAACACCAGGAGGCTGATGATTCCCCACATGACCGTGACCGAGTAGCGGCTGAACTTCTCACCGTCGCCTCCGCGGCGGCCCAGAATGAGCTGGGCCACCGAGAGGACTGCAGTGATCAGTGAGATGACGAATGGGAAGAAGCCCGGTGCGGGATCTGTCAGGCTGCCGAGGGATAGGTTCCAGGACAGCACCATTCCTGCGACGCCGAATGCCAGAGTCAGCGCACAGGCGACGAGGTTGGCGATACCTCCGGCGGGATCCGGAGCTTCCTCTTCCCACAGAGCAAGGAGCTCTTCGGGAGTGTCCGCTTCGTCGCCGACGGCCCGGATCTCAGATCGGTCGTCGCGCTCGTCGGGCTTGTCCACGGTTGTCCGATCAGTCTGCGAGATCGATGTCATACTCATCAACCAGCTTCTTGTAGCGATCTGCCAGGTCCGACCATTCGGCGGCAATCTCATCGCCGGGGATCTCGGTCGGGGTCAGCAGGTTCTTCTCGTTGAACTCCTTGTAGGCGTCCGTTTCGAATGTCGTCTTGAATGACTTGTCGAGTTTGTCGATCACGGCATCGGGGGTGCCCTTCGGTGCCACAACCGCGCGGTACTGCGAGACCGGGATGTCGTAGCCTTCCTCGGTCGCCGTCGGTACATCCTTGAGGAACTTGTTGCGCTCTTCGGAGAAGACCATGATCGGCACGAGCTTGCCCGCGTCGATGTGTGGCTTCGCCTCACCGAGCTGAACGGTGGAGACATTCACCTGGTTGCCCAGAGTCGCAGTCACTGCGGGGGCACCGGAGTCGAACGGAACCTCTTTGAAGTCGGTATCGATCTGTGCCAACAGGAGGCTCTGAGCCAGCTGCGAACCGGTGCCGACGCCGGCCGTGCCGAAGGAGAGCTTCTTATCGCTCTTCTTGATCTCATCGACAGTCTTCACACCGGCATCCGGATTCGCGACCATAACGTAGTCGTCCTGAGATACTCCGGTGATGACCTCGAAGTCGTCGATGCTCACTGCCTCGTCGTCACCAACGGCCAGCGGAGTGATTGTGATGAGGGAGGCGTTGAGGGTCGCGAGGTTGTAACCGTCGGCCTCGGCAGCCTGGACTTCCTTGGCTGCCAGGGTGCCGTTGGCACCGGGCATATTGATCACCGGCATGGCCTGACCGAGATCGGACGAGGCGCCATCGGCCAGCGCGCGTGCGATGAGGTCGGTGGATCCTCCCGCGGCAGCTCCGACAGTGATGGAGACTTCCTTCGTCGGAAAGTGCTCCTCACCGCCGCCGCCTGCGGCGACGTTGCCGCCACAGGCGGACAGCGCGAGGGCCACGACAGATCCCAGGGCCAGCGGCCCGACTACTCGTTTGGAGAGGTTCTGCATTTTTCTGGTCCGTTCCTTTCGGGCTCGGTCGATACCTCTGCGTATCTGTTGAGCACTTCGGAACGAGCCTAAGAACCGGCCATAATATTGTCTATGATGATATCTGCATGAAGTAATGCTCGAAAGGTATTGTCGTTCCATGTACACCTTGGACCAGGTTCGGTGCTTCGTCGCAGTCGCCGAACACCTGCATTTCGGCAAAGCGGCCGAAGCCCTCTCGATGACACAACCACCGTTGAGTCGGCAGATCCAGAAGCTGGAACGATTCGTCGGGGTGGACCTGCTTGAGAGAGACAACAAGCGTGTCACCCTCACCGCTGCCGGAGAGGCATTTCTCGACAACGCTCAAGTTCTGCTGGCCATGGCCGATCGGGCTCCGCAGGATGCGCGTCGCATTGCATCGGGACAATGGGGGCGGCTGAGCATCGGCTTCACTGCGGCCAGCGGGTTCGGAATCCTCGGCAGCCTGGTCACTGCCATCGAGGAGAACTTCCCCGGCATCGACCTCGACCTCTATGAGATGGTCACCGGCGAACAATTGGAGAATCTTGCGGAGGGCCGTATTGACCTCGGTCTCGGCCGGTCGGACACTACGCCCAGCTTCATCAACTCGGAACTGCTACTGGCCGAACGACTGCTGCTCGCGATCCCAGACGGCCATCGCCTGATGGAGTTGGATCGGCCATTGCGCAAAGACGATGTCACCGGGGAACCGCTGATCATGCATTCGGCGACGAAGGCGACGTCTTTCTACGACCTCATCATTCGGCATTTCCCGATCGACCATCACATGGTGAAGCATTCGATCAGTCAGGTGCTCACGATGATCAACCTCGTCGCAGACAACCACGGGCTCGCGTTCGTCCCGGAATCGGCATCGCTGGTCAGCGTGCCAGGAGTCCATTTCATGGCGTTCGAAGACCTCAGCGAGGAAATCGTCGAGCTCAAGGCGATGTGGAACGTCCAGTCGAAGAATCCAGCGCTGCAGCAGGTCGTCTCCCTCCTCAGGTCCTAACCCCTCCCCTCCCACAACTACCTGACGGCGGCTCAGCAACCTCGCGCGAAGTTGCTGGGCCGCCGTCGGGTAGCAATTGGGGAAGCTCAGGAGCGGGCGGTGGTCAGGTCCTCGCGGAAGGCTCGGCCCGCGGCTCCCAGGTCGCCGCATGAGGTGATGAAGCGGAAGCCCTGTTCCTTGCGCAGCTTGGCCTCGGCACCGTCGCCGCAGTGGATTCCCGGGACGATGCCCGCGGCATCGGCGGCAGTGCGGATACGCACGAGCGCCTCGGCGTGGGCCTCGTTGTGCTGGCCCGGCAGCGCACCGACGGCGAACGCGAGGTCCGAGGGTCCGACATAGACCCCGTCGATGCCGGGCACCGCGCAGATGTCCTCGACGTTGGCCAGGCCGTCCTCGTTCTCGATCATGACGAAGAGCAGCGGGCGCTCGGCCGTGGTGTCCTGCACGGCATTGTGCATGATCTCCGCGGCCGGTCCCCACGATCGATCCCCTCCTCGCGAGGGATAGTCGAGGGCACTAACAGCTGCTTCGGCCTCCGCGACCGAGGACACGAGCGGGACGATGATCGCTTCGACGCCGGCGTCGGCGAGCGCCCCGATCTCCGTGAACCGGTTCGCCGCGACCCGCGCGGTCACGAGCGCATCCCCGCTGGCGCGCACGGCATCGCTCAGGCGCAGCACATCGGTGGGCCGGATCAGCCCGTGCTGCAGATCCAGGCAGACGTAGTCGAATCCGGACGACGATCCGATCTTCGCAAGCTCCGGACTCGTCGACATCATCCACAGTCCGTTGTAGGTCTCCCCCGCGCGCAGGCGGGCCCGATGATTCTCAATCGCAGCAGTCATGCCTGCATCGAATCACGGAACCCCGCCTGGCCACCAGAGGTGCCCGATATCCGGATGAACCTCGCCGAGGCGGCCCACCCCTGCGTACGAATCATCGATCACTTCGCCGAGGCGGCCGTGTACATCCGCACCAGGGATCCTCCCGTACGAAACCTCGTACCTCCTCGGCGAATGGACGATGCGGGCGAGTCTTCAGCCGTCCTCGAGAAGCGTCACTCTGCCGGGCTGTCTTCGAGGAGCGGTCCGATGACGCGGTGGCGGGCGATGACGAAGGGATCGCTGCGTCCGACGTCGAGGAGTTCGAGGTCGAGTCGGCGCGGCAGCAGCGGGCGTCCCTTGCCGAGGACGACGGGAGCCGTGAAGGTGATGATCTCGTCGAGGAGCCCCTCGTCGGCGAACTGGCCGGCGAGATCGCCGCCGCCCATCACCCACAGGTCTCGATCGCCTGTGGCGGTGCACATTTCGAAGTAGTGGTCGGAGACCGAACCCTTCGCGAATCGAATGTCGGGAGTCTTCCCATCCTTCCCGACTTCGGGCGGGGAGAGTCTGCGGTGGGTCATCACCCAGGCAGGAACCTCGTAGGGCCAGGGCCCGTCGAGGTTCCGCAGCACCCACTCGTACGTCGTCGCACCCATGACCATCGCTCCGACACCGTCGATGAACCCGTCATCCGGCGGTTCCCCGGTCTGGCGCAGCAGCCATTCGAGCGAGTCATTCGGGTCGGCGATGAACCCGTCGAGCGTGGTCGCGGTGTAGTAGACGGTACGTGGCACGAGCATTCTCCTCCTGAGTCGGTCTCTCTTTCATCCTATTGCGCCGAAAGGACCTGCTGGCCGATCAGTGGGCAGTTTTGTGCCGGGATGAGTTTCCCCAGCAGCTCGATGAACCTGCAGCAACTCGGCCCATGGACCAAGCTGCTGCAGGTTCACCAAGCTGAAGACCGACCGCGTCCTCAGACCTCCCCGGTCCGCAGCGCCTCGGCGATGTAGTCGGCCTGGCGGATCGCCAGCGCCACGATCGTCAGTGTCGGGTTCGCCGCGGCGCCGGAGGTGAAGACCGAACCGTCTGAGATGAAGAGGTTCTTCACATCGTGGGTCCGGCCCCACTTGTCGACGACCCCGTCCTCGGGCCGTTCGCTCATCCGCGCGGTGCCGAGGTTGTGCGTCGACGGGTACGGCGGAGTGTGATGCGAAGTCGTCGCCCCGACCGCCTCGTAGACTCTCTGCCCTGCGGCATAGGCGTGTTCGCGCATCGCCAGGTCGTTGGCGTGATCGTCGTAGTGGACGTTCGGCACGGGCAGACCGTTCGTGTCCTTGACCGTCGTATTCAGCGTCACCCGATTGCTCTCCTGCGGCATGTCCTCGCCGACGATCCACATTCCCGCGGTGTTGAGGTACCGGTCGAGCAGTGCCGCGAAGTCCGGTCCCCACCCGCCGGGTTCCACGAAGGAGGCCATGAACGCTGGGCCCAGCGAGATCGTCTCCATGTAGTAGCCGCCGGAGAATCCGCGGTCGGGATCATGGATCGACTCATCGGCGATGACTCCGGCCATCGTCTCCCCGCGATACATCCGCACCGGCTTGTCGAAGTGCCCCCATACGGTGCCGGTCAGGTGGCTCATATAGTTCCGGCCCACATGTCCGGACGAGTTCGCCAACCCATCGGGGAAGGACGGTGTGCCGGAGAGGAGGAGCAGCCTCGGCGTCTCGATCGAGTTGCCGGCCACGCACACGATCTTCGCGGCCTGGCGGTGGAGGTTGCCGTCCTTGTCGAGGTAGAGCACGGCGTCGACACGACCGTCGGCGTCGTGGGTGATCTGCACGGCCTGCGATTCCGGGCGCAGGTCGAGCAGCCCCTGTCTGCGGCCCCGGGCAGCTCTCTGACCAGGGTCGACCATTTGGACTTGTTCTTATCTCCTTGGAAGTTGAAGCCGTCTTGAATGGAGGCGGGTCGGCCGTCGTACTCTTCGGCGTTCGTGGCATACGGACCGGTGGCGTAGAACTTGTAGCCGACCTCCTTCGCACCTTCGGCGAAGAACTTGTAGTTGTTGTTCGCCGGCAGCGGCGGGCGCCCGTGGACATGCGTCGAGCCCATCGCCTTCTCGGCCCGGTCGTAGTAAGGGGCCATCTCGTCGAGGGTGATCGGCCAGAGCTGCAGATCGACTGACCCCTCACCGAGGAAGTGGGTCGCGGTCAGGCGCTCAACTTCGCCGAGGCAGTCGCGCGGGTCCGCTGATGCTTTCAGCGGGCTCGCGCGTCACGTTTCCGGTGCCGCACTCATCACCAGCTTGGTGAACCTGCAGCAGCTCTGTCCCTGCACCAAGCTGTTGCAGGTTCACCAATCTGAGGCCCGGTTAAGTCTATTCCCTTACCATATGCCGATTGATAAGATAGGCTTATGGCTTTCGTTGATGAGTACCGCCACGCGCAACGCTGCGAAGACGTTGCGCGACTGCGCCGTGCACTCGCGCTCCGAGCCATGCTCGCCACTGGCATGAGTCAGCGAGAGATCGCGAAAGATCTTGGAATCTCGCAGCCTGCCGTGAGTCAGCAGCTCAAATTCGCCCCCGCTCTTGATCTGGTTCATCCGGAGGTCCTCCTGGAAGCCGCTGTCCCGATTCTCACGAAACTAGCCTCAGATCACGGCTATGAGAATTTGGCTGTCTTCGGTTCCGCCGCGCGCCGCGAAGCTCGAATGGACTCCGATATCGACTTGATCGTCGACGCTCCAGAAGGCACTTCGTCTTTTGCCTTCATCCGCTTCAAACAACTTATCGAGAAGGTTCTCGGCAGAGAGATCGACTTGGTCGACTATGGCGGCCTGAAGCCGGGGGTAGACGATGACATCCGCCGAGAAGCGGTGTCGCTGTGATGGATCGCAGAATTGCTAAGGAACTGCTTCACATCGAAGCGTGGCTCGAACGTGTTGATGAAATCGTCGCCCGAGGGAAAGACGATTATCTCGAAGACGAGTTGCTTCAGGAAGCCGGAGATTCCCTGATGATGAAACTCGGCGAGGCCACAAATCGGCTGTCCCGCATGGAAGCGCGTTCGCCAGCGGGAATAGATTGGGCTCTGGCCACCGCCAATCGCAATTTCATCATCCATCAATACGACGCAATCAATCGCTCCGTCACCTGGCTGACCCTTCCGTCGACCTCGGCCAGTGGAAACAGGCGCTTCAGCCCTCGTTCAGAGCGGCGCAATCCTCATTGCAGAGTGCTCCCGAACAGACCGACTGACACGCGGCCGGTCAATGCCCGCCAGCTAGGTCCATGGACCAAGCTGGCGCCGGTTCGCCAAACTGAAATTGGGCCTCAGCGGGCCCGCGCGCTATCAACCTTCAACCGCGCTGCGGCAGGTACGCCTTCTGGCTGTCGACCCATTCGTCGAGCACGCTCGCGCGGTCGTCGAACTTCGCAGTCGGGAACGCCAGACCCTTCGTCGGCACGCTGGCCCCGAGTTCGACGAGGAGGGGCCGCAGTGTCGTTTCGACGGCCAGGGTGTGCGCCGGGGACCCGATGGTGAGGACGGGGATCGCGATCAGGCCGTGCAGACCGTCCGCGTCGTACCGGTCGAGGAAGGCTTTGAGCAGTCCGGTGTAGCTGGCCTTGTAAGTCGGAGTGGCGATGACGGCGAAGTCGGCAGTGGCCAGACGCTCGGTGAGCTTGTCGAGGCGGTCGGACTTCCACTCGAAGATCTCATCTGTCACCTCGGCGAGCTCGATCGTTTCGTCGATCTCGGATCCGGTGATCTCGGCGATCTTGGCGGAGAGGTCTTCGGCCACTTGGCGGGTTCGCGATTTGGGGCTCGGGTTGCCGACGACGACGGCGATGCGTGTGGTCATAGGGGATCCTCCCGTTGTGCGGTGTACGCGATTGTCCGGGTCGTTGCACCCGGGTACCCACACTAGAAGAGGCCGGCCGCAGCGAAACCGTCACCGTTCATCTGGCGTCATCGCGGCGATGCCCGTGGTCCCACACAGCGTTCCCCCGATTCAGCGGGAACAGATTGTTGGTTTCAAGGTCGGGAAATCTACAGTCTGCTCCCGCGAAATCGGATTCACTCGGCACCGGCGGACCATCTGCTATCTGCCACCGCCGCCGGCTCTCCGCTCGAGGTGGTACCGAATCTTCCGCTCGAGCAGCGCCCTGCTCATCTGGCTGGTCACCCTCAGCACCTCCCAGCCTTCGTGCCGCAGCGCCTCGTCCCTGGCGATGTCACTGGCCCATTGCATTTTGGACATCAGATGGTGCTCACCGTCGTACTCGAGCGCCACCATCGCGTGCGGATAGCCCAAGTCCGGCTCGACTGTGCGATTGATCAGCCGGCAGTAGACCCGTGGATGGACCACCGGCTCCGGCAGTCCACGGCTCATTGCCCACAGCCGAAGATCCGTCTCCTGCGGCGAATCGACGTCCTCTCGAATCAGTGACAACGCTGCTCCGACCCGAACACGCTGGCGCAGGTACTTCCGCTGCGCGATCTTCGTCCTCAGGAACTCGAGGCTGCACAGCGGCGGTCCGTGCCACCCGCCGACGATCGAGTCACCGAGCACAACGAGTTCGTCACGTGTCAGCTCGGCACTCAGATCGAGAAAGACGCCGACGGGTGAGTGCATCGGCAGCTCAAGCCAATACCCGGCTTCCTCACGAGAGTGACGTCGTACGCTCATGCCCTTCCGTGCCACCTTCCGACCCGAATCGAACGTGACCAGGTGCAGATGATCGTCGACCAGCCTGTGCGGCAGAGGCAAGCCGAACAGTCGAGCTGCCGAGGCGCCTCCTGCGGCGATCCTGGGAACGACCATCGTCACCGCCCTGAGCCGGAGGCTCTCCTCCATCCAGGTCTCCTCGGCCCAGCTGGGAGTCGGGTGCTCGACACGTCTCACCTCATCTCGGTGGATGCCGGCCGTGACAGCGCTGAAGCGCGGATCGTATCTCAGATGGTGCTGGCTGATTCCCCTTTCCTCGGCTTCTCCGGTTCTGAAGAGCGACGGATAGCTGCGATGCTCGATGCGGAGGTCCATGTCCAACAAGAGTGTCGGATACGCCTCGGACCGCAAGGCACCAGTTGCCACCCTGTGGACGCAGCTGACGTCTCCACAGGGTGTCCGCGCACGAGTCCAATTCCATCCACAACCACTCGACACACGAGTGGCCCCATATGCCCTTCCTCGCCAGAACCACGTCGCCGGCCGGGCCCTGCGCGATTTTCGCGGGAAAGAAAAGTAGAAATCCCGAGCCGAAATCTACATTCTTCTCCCGCCGATTCCCATGCTCAGACCGACGAAGCATGCTCGGCCCACAGGCGCCGGTGCACGAGTGAGCAGCCGCCATCTCGGGCCGGCTCGCACCCCTTACTCCCCCGCTTGCTTTCGTGCACCCAGTGCCAGCCGCGCAATATCGCGCAGCACTTCGAGCTCCTCGCTGCCGTCGAGCAGCGCCCGCAGTTCGATGGCTGCCCGACTGAGCAGGCTGCGGTAGGCGCCGGCGACGTTGTCCGGCTCCCGGGTCAGCGGGTAGGACACACAGAGGGCGAACACGATCGCGCCGACCGTGAACGCCACACTCGCCGAGGCGGTCCCGGCCACCCGTGCCTGCTTCGTCGCGTAGAACTCCGCCGGGTTGCCCGGCCCGCACAGCGCCAGGGCCGCCGAGCCGCCGTCGACGAGCGAGAGCACTGTCCCGACTCCGCGAGAGACGCGCAGCTCATGATCGGCTTCGACATTGCGCACGCACACTCGGTCCTCACCGACCCGGACCCACAGCTGCACGGATTCCCCGGTCATCGACCGCAGATGCTCGAGCACTGAATTGGTCGTGGCGATATTGCGCCGACCGGGGAAGGGCCCTAACCGCAGCAGTCCCGAGGAATCGCGGACGATGAACTTGTGCGCCCGCAGATCTGTCAGCAGCCGGTACGTCGTCGACTTCGAATAGCCGAGCCGGCGGCACACCTCCGCAGCCGTCATCGGCGAGTCCTGGAGAACCGCAAGGATGGCCGCACTGCGGTCGATGACACCGATCTCCGGCAGTGGATTGTCAGCAGGAGCCTTCATACTGCCGTTCACGACACCGCCACATCGGCCAGCAGCTTCCGCCGGGACACCCACCACCGGAAGATGATGGGCCCGATGATGCCCAGAACCATGAGAATGATGATCGACAGCGACACCGGCCTGGTGACCAGAGGCGCGAACGATCCGCCGGAGATCTGCAGCATGCGCCGGAAGTTGTCCTCGAGCAGCGGTACGAGCACGAGCGCAAGGATCGCCGGAGCCAGCGGGATCCCGCCCTTCTCCATGAGGTAGCCGATGACTCCGAAGATGCCGAGCATCATCAACCCGAACAGGCTGAATTCGATGGCATAGGCGCCGATGACCACGAGCACGAGGATCGACGAGAAGAGGATCTCCTTGGGCATCTTCAGCAGCTTCACGAACACCCCGACCAGCGGCAGGTTGAGGATGATGAGAGCGATGTTGCCGATGTACATGCTCGCGATGATCGTCCAGATCAGACCGGTGTCGTCCCGGAAGATCAGCGGCCCGGGCTGCAGACCGTACATCGTGAACACGAACAGCAGCAGCGCCGTCGTCGCCGAACCCGGGATGCCGAGGCTGAACAGCGGGATCATGGCTCCGCCGACGCCGGCATTGTTCGCCGCCTCCGGACCAGCCACTCCTTCGATGGCGCCGTGGCCGAATTCGTCCTTCCGCTTCGAGATCCGCTTCTCCATGATGTAGGACATGAACGAGGCCAGCGAGGGGCCGACGCCGGGCAGGATGCCGATGATGAAGCCGACCACCGAGCCGCGGGCCCACGGTCCGGCCGACCGCTGCCAGTCCTGCTTCGTCATCCACTTGTCGTCACCGAAGCTCTGGATCACATCCTTCGCCCCGCGTCCGAGCGCCAGGTTGCGGATCGCCTCGGGGATGGCGAAGAGCGCCATTGCGAAGATCGTGAAGTCGATCCCGTCGGAGAGCAGATCGACACCGAACGTCTGCCTGGGCAGTCCGGTCTGGAAGTCGAGACCGATGAGGCCCACGGCCAGGCCGATGAAGATCGACACAAGCGCCTTGGCTCGCGAGCCCGCCGACATCGTCGACGCGAGCAGCAGGGCCGTGGCCATGAGCAGGAAGTATTCGGTGGCACCGAAGACGTTCGCAAGCTTGACGAGGACGGGCGAGAGGAACGTCAGTCCGATGATCGCCAGGGTGCCGGCGAGGAACGAACCGATCGCCGCGGTCGCCAGGGCCGCCTTGCCCCGACCTCGGCGGGCCATCTCGTAGCCCTCGATCGCTGTCACCGCGCTGGCCACCTCACCAGGGGTTTTGATGAGCGTGGCGGTGATCGAACCGCCGTACATCGACCCGTAGTAGATTCCGCACAGCAGGATGAGGCCGTGGACCGGCTCCATGCCGAAGGAGACCGGGATGAGGATCGCGATCGCCGAGATCGGTCCGATTCCCGGCAGCACGCCGACGACGGTGCCCAACAGCACGCCGAGGAGGGCGAAGGCGAGGCTGACCGGCTCCAGCGCCGAGGCGAAGCCGCCTCCCAGATCGATGAGAGTATCCATGTCCGCCCCCTATCCCAGGATCCCGACCGGCAGGTACACGGCGAGTCCGTAGACGAACGCCGCGTAGACCACGACCGCGAAGACGACGGAGAAGATGAGGTTGCGGATCCACTTCTCACGCGCATAGATGCTCGTCAGCCCCATCAGGAACGCCGCCGTCGAGAGGAGGAACCCGACCGGGATGAGAATCGCCAGATAGACGAAGAAGAGCGCGAACTGGAGGACGACCTTGCGCACCTGCGGCTCCGGCGGGGCCTCGAGGACGACCCCGCCGGCCCCCTCCTCACCGGGGGCGGCATCTGTCGACTCAATGGACCCGGAAGACCCGGACCCCGCTTCGGCGAGGGTGGCCTTCCGGTGCCGGAAGACGGCCTGGCCGGCGAGAAAGAGGCCGAGCACGATGAGTGCGATGCCGACGATGGCGGGGAAGGTGCGCGGGGTGACGATGTTCGCGGTCTCCTGAATGGAGAACGTCGCGATGTAGTACACCGCGCCGATGACGGCGATGGCGACGCCGGTGATGAGGTCGGTGCGGTGAGCGGTCATTTGCTGTTGCCCAGGTCGGTCTCCTTGACGCCTTCGGCAACCGTCTTCGCCGCCTCGTCGACGTAGGCCTGGGCGTCGTCACCGGTGTGGAACTCTGTGGCCCACTGGTTGTTCTTCAGGGTCTCCTGCCACGCATCGGACTTGCTCGCGTCCTCCAGCGCCTTGGCCCAGAAGTCCACGGCTTCCTCGGGCATCTCGGCGGGGCCGTAGACTCCGCGCCAGTTGCCCAGGGTCACGTCGTAGCCGGAGTCCGTCGCGGTGGGCACCTTGTCGAAGGGTGCTGCCAGCGGGTCTTGGGCGAAGGTGACGAGAGGTTCGATGTCACCGGCTTCGATGACGGAGCGGAATTCGCTCATGCCGGCGATGGCGACCTTCGCATCCCCGTTGAGCATGGCGGTCGTCTGCTCTCCGCCGCCGTCGTAGTTGACAAAGTTGATATCGGCCGGGTCGACGCCGGCTTCCTTCGCGAACAGGGCGAACGGCAGAGTGTCGTCTCCGGCGGCCGCGACGGTGACCTTCTGCGGGTCGTCCTTGAGCGCCTTGACCAGGGCGTCGAGGTCCTTGAAGTCTCCGTCCTTCGGGGTCACGACCATGAAGTCCTCGACGTAGAGGGTCGCGATGAGAGTGGCGTCCTCGGGGCCGTATTCGCAGAGGTTGCGGGCCTTCATCGTCTGGCTGGCCAGGGAGGTGATGGCGATCTGATCGTCCTTGCCCTTCTCCTGCTGCATCATCGACGTCAGCCAGGAGCAGCCGGTGCCGCCGGGCTTGTTCTGCACGGGCAGCGGCGTGGAGACGATGTCGTCCTTCTGCAGCGCCTCGACGAGCGCGCGTGCCGTGGTGTCCCAGCCGGATCCGGGTTCGGCCGGGGCGGTGACCGTGACCGGCCCCTTCGGGTAGTCCCCGCCCTCGCCCGGGGGCTGCGCCTTGTTCCCACAGGCGGTGGCGACGAGGGCGACCGATGCGAGCGCGGCACCGATCGTCGCCGCGCGCTTGCGGGCGCGCTTCGTTGCCTCCCTCGCCGAGGCGGCCGTCCGTGTGCGTGTGATCGTCGTTGATCGCATGAGCTGTCCCCTTGTGTGTTCGGTTCTCGATAGTGGTCGGTGTGCTGGTGGTGGGTGCTTCGGTGCTGGGTGTTCTGGTGCTCACCGGTCCGCAGCCGGTGACGTCGGCGTTCGGGCCGTCAGTCAAGACGGTTCTCGTCGGGCTGAGGCCCGTCGACCGGTGGGCCTGTCGGCACTGCGGGGCCGTCCCGGTAGTGGCCGTTGTGCCGGCCCGGTTCGGGCACGTCGCTGCGCAGACCGAGCCGGCTCCCGTCGAAGGTCAGCGGCAGCAGCGGCACATCGACGCCGGCTCCACTCGGCAGCCTGGTGTGGGCGAGCGCTCCGGATGCGACGAGGTGCGGGTCGTCGGTGAGATCGGCCGGGGTGTTGACCGGAGCGACGGGCAGGCCGCGGCGGGTGCACTTGTCTTCGATCTCGGCCAGGCTCAGCTGGGACAGCGCCTCCTGGAGTTCGCGGTGGATGCGTTCGCGCTGGTCGACTCGTCCCTGGTTGGTCAGCATGTCCGGGTCGGCGGCGAGACCGGCCAGTCCGAATTCGTCGCAGAGGTCGCGCCACTGCCCGTCGGAGACGGCGGCGACGAAGACCTGGTTGTCATCGGCATCGCGGAAGATGTCGTAGACGGCCCATGTGGCCTGCCGGGTCGGCATCGGGCGGGGAGGTTCGCCGCTGATCTGGGCCTGCGCCATATGCGTGCCGACAAGGAACGCGTTGTTCTCGAACAGCGCGGAGTTGATGAGTTTGCCGCGGCCCGTGGTCTCGCGCACCCGCAGTGCCGACTGGATGCCGATGACTCCGAACATTCCGCCCATGATGTCGTTGACGCTGGCGCCGGCGCGCAGCGGCTGGCCGGGTGGACCGGTCATATACGCCAATCCCCCGAGCATCTGCACGACCTCGTCGAGAGCGGCCCGGTTCCCGTAGGGGCCGGAGAGGAAGCCCTTGAGCGAACAGTAGATGAGTCCGGGGTTGCGGGCGGCCAGTTCCTCGTATCCGAATCCGATCGATTCCATCTTCCCGACGCGGAAGTTCTCCAGCAGGACGTCGGCGGAATCGATGAGGTCGAGGACGCGGTCACGGTCGGCCGCCTCGGCGATATCGAGTTGGACGCTGTGCTTATTGCGGTTGAACGCGGGGAACAGTCCGGATCCGGACCCGGGCAGGTAGCGGGTCTTGTCGCCTGCTCCACGGGGTTCGACCTTGATGACCTCGGCGCCGAGGTCGGCGAGGATCATCCCGCAGCTGGGGCCCATGACCATATGGGAGAACTCGATGACGCGGATGCCTTCGAGCGGCAGCGGTTCGGCGGTCGGCTGGGTTTGGATCGTGTCCGCAGACGCGGTGCGGGTCGCCTCGGTGCTCATATCAATCCCTCGCCGAGGCGGGGGCGAACCGGCCGTCGAAGACCGCGGGGGTGGCCGGAATGTCGGACAGGCTCGACGTCAGGTCGTGCCCGACGGCGGCGATGAGGGGGTCGCGGACCTCGGTGAGGGCGTCGACGTCGACGCCGGTGGCCACACTTTCGCGGTGGAGGAGGTGGACGAGATCATCGGTGCCGATGTTGCCGGCCGCTCCCGGCGCGAAGGGGCAGCCGCCGAGTCCGCCCATGGCCGCGTCGAAGTGCGCGATGCCCAGATCGAGGGCGGCGATGACGTTGGCCATGCCGAAGTTATAGGTGTCGTGGAGGTGGAGGTTGACCGGCTTGTCCGGGAAAGCCTCGACGACCGCCGAGGTGTTGCGGCGCACCAATGATGGGTTGGCGTTGCCGATCGTGTCGGCCACCCCGACGCCGTGGGCACCGGCGTCGACGAAGGGACGGAGCACCTCGACGAGGTGGCCCGCCTCTGTGATCCCGTCGAAGGGGCAGACGAAGCTCACGGCGGTCGTGATGTCGAAGCGCAGCCCCTGGTCACGGGCGAAGTTCGCGGCGTCCATCAGACGATCGGACGCCTCGGCGATGGAAGCGTCGGAGTTCGCCTTCGAGTGTCCTTCAGAGGCCGAGAGCACGAGTTTGATGTTCTTCGCCCCGGCATCGACGGCACGCTGGGCACCCTTGAGGTTGAAGACGAGAGTATAGAACTCGACACCGTCGACCTCATGCGGAGCCAGCCGGCGCAGCAGCTCGTCGGTGTCGGCCATCTGCGGGACCTTCTTCGGGTTGACGAAGGACCCGACCTCGATGTGCTTGAGCCCTGAGATGATGAGCTTCTCTGCCAGCGCAACCTTGATATCGGTGGGCACGATCGTCTCTTCGATCTGCAGCCCGTCGCGCAGAGTGGTGTCGAGGATGTCGACGGAGGTGGGCCGGACCATGGGACTCCTTCACGCATGCTCCCGCTGAGCGGGAAACGATTCGTCGCCGCGCTCCAGTGTGCGGCGTCACTTTCGTTATACATGGCGCTCAGTGCACGGAACAGAGACTGTTCGGCATTTGAGAATGCAGCGTGAATTGCCTGTGCCTGGTCCCGTTTATCGGGAAGCCGAGGTAGCGGGCCGGTACGTCAGGATGGCGTGCCCGGCTTCGAGTTCGTCGCGACCGACGAGTTCGAGATCGACCACTTCGCTCAGCCCGGCGAAGAGATAGGGTCCGTGGCCGGCGATGCAGGGGTGGACGACGAATTCGAACTCGTCGATGAGACCGAGTTCGGCCAGTGCCAACGGCAACGTCACTCCTCCGACGGCGAGTCCTGTCACGGACTGTTCCTTGAGCTCGCGGACCGCGGTGTCGAGATCGCCGCGGATGAGTTCGGAGTTCCAGTCGACGCGGTCCAAGGTGCTCGAGACGACGTACTTGCGGGCCGGGTCGATGGCCGCGACGAATGGGTCGAGGTCCGCCTCCGGGGTCGTGTCACCGTCGGGTCGGCGCCAGGCGTCTTCCATCATCTGGTAGGTGACGCGGCCGAAGATCAGCCCGTCGGCACGCTTGAGATTGTCGGCATGGTGGCGGTGGAATTCGTCGCTGATGACCCCCACGCGATGATCGCAGCAGCCGTCGACGGTGACGTTGATCGAGTACCTCAGCTCGCCCATGGCATAAGAATAGACCTGGGCAGTCGCCGCCGGAAGAGGCCTGAGCGCTCAGTCCTCCTGGCCGCTCAGCCCCAGCCACGACAGCACTTCGTCAGTGTGCTCTCCCAGGTCGGGTCCGAGGTGGTCGATCGCGATCGATTCGCCGCCGATGACCGGGGTGATTCCGGGGAAGGCGACGTCTTCGAGCACCTCCTCACCGGTGGAGACGTCGTGGTTCTGGATCATTCCGCGGGCAGCGAGCTGCTCATCGGCGACGAGGTCCTCGGCCGTGTAGATGGGCCCGGCCGGAACACCCACTTCTTCCAACGCCTCGACCACGACCTCAACCTCACGTTCGGCGCACCACTCACCGATCGCCTCGTCGAGTTCGTCCCGCCGCTGCCAACGGCCGGCGTTCGTCTGCAGGTCGCCATCCTCGGCGAGGTCGGGACGGTCGATCGCCGTCATCAGCCGCGGGAAGATTCCGTCCCCGTTGCCGGCGATGACCACGGATTTCCCACCGGCGCAGAGGTAGCCGTTCGAAGGCGCGATGCCCTCCATCCGACCGCCGGTGCGGGTGCGGATCTCGCCGAAAGCGGAGTAGTCGGGGACGAGGGATTCCATCACGGAGAACATCGCCTCGTTGAGCGCGACGTCGACGGTCCGCTCCGACAGCGGGCCCTTGCCTTCGAAGCTGTGTGCGGATCCGACGACCGCCTCGGCGGCTCCGGCGATCTTCTGCCGCTGTCGGTCGAAGAGCATCATCACAGCACCGAATGCCGCCTGCATTCCGGCGATGGAATCGCCGATCGAGATGCCCACACGCACGGGTGGGCGATCGGGGTCGCCGACGAGCTCGCGAAAGCCCGAATATCCTTCGGCCACAGCGGCGAACCCGGGTCGCGACGACATCGGCCCGGTCTGGCCGAACGCGGAGATGCGCACGAAGACGAGGTCGGGGTTGGCCTCTTCGAGGACGTCGGGGCCGAGCCCCCATTTCTCGAGTGTGCCGGGGCGGAAGTTCTCGAGCAGGATGTCGCTGCGGCGGACGAGTTCGAGCACGGCCTCGCGTCCCTCGTCGCTGCGCAGGTCGAGCACGACCGACTTCTTGTTGCGGTTGATCGTGCGGTAGAGCATCGACGTGTCGCCGGCCTTGAGCCGCCAGTTGCGCAGTTCGTCGCCGGTTCCGGGGCGTTCGACCTTGATCACCTCGGCACCGAAGTCCGCAAGCATCCGCCCGGCGGTGGGTGCGGCGATGTAATTGCCGAGTTCGAGGACTCGCACACCGGAAAGGGGAAGTCGGTGCGTGCTCATGACGATGCTCCTAGTCGTGCGTGGTTCGGTTCTCCCATGGTGCCAGGTGTCGGGGCGATCGGCGCGGATATCCGCCTCAGGGAATCTCGAATGAGTGGCATCGCATGCCCGTCAATGATCCCGTCGCTGTCCACCAGTTCAGTACATCGCCGACTACCGGGCCAGGCCATTGTCCACCAGAACCGAATCCCAGTAGCGTAGAGCCCATGACTCCGCCTCCTGGTCCATTCGATCCCTCTCGCGCTGAAGAGCCCGAGCTTCTCGAACTGCTCGACAATGCCTCCCGCAGCGAGAGCCCGCTGATGCTGCTCGACATAGCGAGCACCATGCTGGCCTCCATCGACGCACCCGACACGGACGACGCGGACCCGACGGAAATTCCACCGATTCGCGAACTCGCCGCGAACATGCTCGAAGCAACACCGGTTGAGACCGAACCATTAGTGAGGATCTGGGCACAGATGCTCGACGATGAACTCTTCGGCCGCATCGCCAAAATGCTGCCGACCCCGAACTCCAAGCGCCTGCCCGAATGGATCCGCCGCGCCGAAGAGATCAAGCCCTTCCGCGCGGCAGCCTTGGTTTCGCCGGTGAAGATCGAGGAGACGGTCCTGCTCGAGATCTCCACAGCCGGCAGGTCGGTCACTCTGGCTGTCGCCGTGGATCGCAGCGGCTCGCCCTACCTCGAGGACGCCTACCTTTCCGACGGGCCCCTGTCGACTGTCGTCGAGTTCAGCCGAACCGAGCTCGAGCTCCCCGTCGACGAGGTCACCCTCAGCCTCGCCGATGCCGGGGCCAGGCTGCGTGAGGCCCTCGAGATGAGCACACACATGTTTCCCCCGATCGAGACCGAGAGCTGGCCGGGCACCCGACCGCTGCTCGAATGGATGCTGCGGAAGCTTCCCGACAGCGGCACCGGCTACGAGATCAGAATGTGGGAACCGGAGGAGATTGATGAACTCGTCGCGGACTTCCGCGCTTCGCCTTTTGCCGCTGGGCTGACCGAGGACGAGATCAGTCATGCCCATCTGCTCTTCGAGTTCCAGTGCAACTACGGCAACAACGATCCGCTGAGGTGGTCGGGCACTTTCGTCGAACGCCTCATGTGCGACCTCTATCCGCGCAAGGTGATGTCGCCCGAAGACGATCTGCTCCTCATGCCCACTGCCCTGGCAGCGCTCGTCCGCTTTGCCAACGATCGCAGCGGAGTCGATCCTGTCTTCACGGAGAACGCTATTGCCGCGATCGAGGACAATCGGGAGGAGTACGAAGCGCGAGTGCGCGGCGACCAGCCCGAAAGCACGAGTGCCCTCTTCGCGCGCCTGCTCACCGGAATCGATGACGACGCTCTGCCTCTGTCGGAGCCTTTGTCAGATCTCGGTGATGAGTTTGGTGGGGGATCTTTCTTCGGTGATCAGGCTTCGATGCTGGCCGAGATCTTCATCAGCAGCGGGGCCGAAGCGGTCGGCGGCATCGATGCTCTGCAGGCACTGACCGATGAGCCGCTGCCCACCGAAGGCCTCGACACTGCTGCCGTGGCCGAAGACGTTGTCGACCGCCTGAACTCGTTGGTCCCGGAGATCCGGCGGATCGCGGATGAGGTGTTCGACGAGCCGGAGCTCGCGACGGCCGCACTGCGGCTCCTCACAACGATCGGACGGGTCGGCCCCGCGATCTTCCGCCGTCGCATCGCCGACCGGAGTCTGCTCGCGGCACTGTTCTGGATCGTCGGGAAGGACAATAATCTCTTCACCGGTCAATGGGGCAGCGAGGGCGGCATGACGATCGGCGAACTTCAGAACCACCTCGGCGTCTCGAGTTCACCGAAGCCGACTGCCGAGAAGATGCTGCGCGCCGCCGGCCACGAGCTCTCCGACGTCGAGGTCATCCTCGGCGATCCGCGCTATCTCATCTCACGCAGGCGGCAGCGCATCATCGCAAACCGGGACACGTACTGGGACGATCTTCCGGAGGACTGGGAGTACTGAGGCTCAGCCCGTGACGGTCACGACCTGTCGGTGCCGGCCGAGACCCTCGAGTTCGAGCTCAACGACGTCCCCGTCGGCCAGGTACGGGTACTGTCCGGACATTGCCACGCCCTGCGGGGTGCCGGTGAGGATGACGTCTCCCGGTTCGAAGGCCATCGCCTGGCTGAGCTGATGGATGATCTCTCCGACGGAGAGGATGAGGTCACTCGTCGTCGAATCCTGCCGCTCTTCGCCGTTGACCCAGCTGCGCAGTCGCAGATCACCGGGGTTCACCTCGGCGGCGGGGCGGATCCACGGGCCGAGCGGGGTGAACCCGGGCAGATTCTTCCCCTTCGACCACTGACCGCCGGATTCCTCGATCTGCAGGCGACGTTCGGACAGATCGTTCGCCAGCACGTACCCGGCGATATGGTCGAGTCCTTCCTCCGCCGAGGCGACTCTGAAGGTTCGCGTACCGATGACCACTCCCAGCTCGACCTCCCAGTCGGCCTTCATCGCATAAAGCGGCAGCTCGATCGGGTCGGTGGGCCCGGCAATGGTCGAGGGCATCTTGAAGAAGATGACGGGGCGCTCGGGAGGCTCGGCACCGGCCTCTCTGGCGTGGGCGGCATAGTTCATACCCACGCACACGATGGAAGAGGGTCTGGTCAGCGGCGCACCGATGCGCATCTCATCAGCATATTCGAGTGGGCTGAGCTTCCCGACGGCGAGCGCATTTCGGACGCGTTCGATGCCGTCGGCGGCGAAGAAGTTCGGGTCGATGTCATCGGTCAGCGGGCGGAGGTCGAAGCAGACTCCGTCGTGGCGGGCTGCCGGAATCTCGTGTCCGATCGGTCCCAGTCGCAGCAGTTCCATGCGGTTCCTCTCTACTAGCTCTCGGCCACGTCGTTGTGACCTGACCTCAGGCTAGCGAAGCCCTCACGCTTAGATTGGAACTGCTCAAGTATTGGACACTCCCGGCCGCGCTCTGCGCTCACACTCACCGCCATCAGCATCGGACCATCTGTCATCATTCGCGGCAGTTCACCCCACCGCGCGATCATCACTCACCGGTCACGACACACCGTCCCGCTCCTGCAGGAGGTTAAGGCACGAAAGGTGAGGGATGCTCAGAAAGCCCGGCCGTCACACGGTCTGCTGGCGGATGTAATCGGCTTTTGCGCGGCGCGGGACGACGACGATCGGCACCGGAGAGTTCTGCAGGATCCGCATCGCGTGGCTGCCCAGAGAGACTCGCTTGAGCGCGCCGAGCCCGGAGGATCCGAGCATCATCACTTCCGGATGCTTCCACTCGACAGCGGTCAGCGCCGCGGCCCAGTCAGCGCCCGTTCCCACGACCACATCTGTCTCGCCGGGCTTGATGTGCAGCTGTTCGATCGAGCATAGGATCTTGTCCGTGTCACGCTGGACGACCTTCGTCCACTCGTCGACGACCTTCGACTCCATATCGAAGGGGACGTTCGCGGATGCGACCACCCGTGAGCGCGGGGCGAACGAGGCGATGCGGAATGGCACGTCCGACTGCGCAGAGACCATCGCGGCACCGAGAATGAGGTCCGCCGAGGTGGACGATCCCGAATACGCGGCCGTGATCCGCTCCAGCCGCGCACCCTCCGACGCCCGGAATCCGGCCGGGGCCAATGCCACCGGCAGCCGTGCGCTGTGCAGCAGTCCGTTCGATACCGACCCGAGCGCGATCTTGCCCGGCTTCCCTTCCGACGAGGGTCCGACGACAAGCCGGTAGGCATCGGTCTTCTCGCACATCTCGAGCAGACCGCGCCGAGACGACCGCGAGGAGTGGAGGACGCATTCGGACTCGATATCGCTGGGAATGAGCGCACGCGCTTCGTCGAGAGCCGCCTCCGCGACGGTGCGGAAGCTCTTCTCGTACTGGCTCTCGAAGTGCACGGGCGCCATCGGGAACGCGGCGGAGTCAACGGCTGTCGCGACGATCCGGTGCCGATAGGTGCGGGCGAGGACGATACCCAGCTCGACGGCGGCTCGGTTGTCCTGACCTGGGGCAAGACCGACGACGATGCTCATTTGGCTCCTCCTGTGGAGTCCGTTCCGGCGGAATCGGGATTGGCGGGCCCCGCCTCGGCGAGCTGTCTGCCGAGGACGGAGGACTTGCGGCCGAAGATGAAGTACAAGCCCAGGATAAGGGCGGTCCAGATGACGAAGACGACAATCGTGATGACCTGCAGACTCGAGATGATCCAGAAGCAGCCGATGATCGACAGCACCGGCAGGACAGGATAGAACGGGACCTTGAAGCCGCGTTCGAGGTTCGGTTCGCGCACGCGGAGGATGATCACGGCCAGGGACACGACGACGAAGGCGACGAGGGTGCCGATCGAGGTCATCTCGGCGAGGAAGTTCAGCGGGATGAACCCGGCGAGGATCGCGATGACGACGGTGACGACGATCGTGCCCTTGACCGGGGTGAGCGTGCGGGGATTGACCTCGCGGAAGAGCTTGGGCATCATTCCGTCGCCGGCCATTGTGAATAGGATGCGCGATTGGCCGTAGATGGACACCAGGGTGACGGAGAAGATCGAGATCACCGCGCCTGCGGCGACGACCGTGCCGGGCCACTGTGAGCCGACGATGTTCTCAAGGATGGCCGACAGACCGGCGGTCTGCCCGTCGAATTCCTCCCACGGCTGGGCAGACAGGGCGGCGACGGCGACGAGGACGTAGACGGAGGTGACGATGATGAGAGCGGCGATGAGGGCCCGGGGCATCGTCTTCTTCGGGTTCTTCGTCTCGTCTCCGGCGGTGGCGACGGCGTCCATGCCCACATAGCTGAAGAAGATGAGCCCGGAGCCGGCGACGACTCCGGAGATGCCGAAAGGCGCGAAGTCGGCGAAGTTGTTCGAGTCCCAGCCGGTGACGCCGACGCAGATGAAGAAGACGAGGACGCCGATCTTCAGGCACACCATGATCGCGTTGACGACGATGGATTCGCCGGTGCCGCGGACAAGCAGGAAGCAGCACATCGCCAGCAGGAGGATGGCCGGCAGGTTGACGATGCCGCCTTCCTCGGGCGCGTAGGCAAGGGCGTGCGGGATCTCGAATCCGAAGAGGTTGAACAGCAGCTGGTTGACGTACTGCGACCAGCCGACAGCGACGGCTGCTCCTGCGACTCCGTATTCGAGGAGGAGACACGCGGCCACACCCATTGCCGGCAGCTCGCCGAGGGTCGCGTACGCGTAGGAGTAGGAAGAGCCGGAGACAGGGACGGACCCGGCGAGCTCGGCGTAGCAGATGACTGCAAGTCCGGCGACGAGGCCGGCGATGACGAACGACCAGATCACGGCAGGCCCCGCCACGGGCACGGATTCGGAGAGGATGAAGAAGATGCCGGTGCCGATGGTCGACCCGACGCCGACCATCGTCAGCGAGAACAGACCGATCGTGCGCTTGAGGTCGGTCTCGACGTCTTCCTTCTGCCGTGGGACCGGTTTGATCCGGAACAGCTGCTGTCGCAGTGTGGGCATCTTCTTCTCCAGACTTCTTCGTCTCTCGCGTATCTGAGCATCCGCATCCGGTCGGTTGTTCACCTGGGCCATCATCGGCCCCGGTCGCGGCACTCGAACGCTCAGCTCTTCTTTCGACGATACGACAGAGCTGCCTTTCCGAGGTGATGATGAGGGAAGTTTGTCGGTGCGGATTCCGTGGAGAAGATTGTGGGCCGCTGACTGTGCCACACATACCTGCAGGTCAGGTGGGAGAATCCGGGCTGCGAAATCTTTATTCAACCAAACGGTTGACTTCGATTCAAGAGCGGGCGTATCTTGTACTCAACCATCGAGCTGAATACAGGAGGGGCAGTGGACGATCAGCTCTCGAAGGTCTTCGCGGCCCTATCCGATCCGACCAGGCGGGACATGGTGGCTCGACTCAGTGTCGCGGATGCGACGGTGAACGAGCTCGCCGAACCCTACGATGTCAGCGTCCAGGCCGTGTCGAAACATCTCAAGGTGCTCGAGGACTCCGGACTGGTCTCCCGCACCCGCGATGCCCAGCGCAGACCGGTCCACCTCGAAGACAATGTGTTCGATCTGATGACGAAATGGATCGAGAGATACCGACAGCAGGCAGAGGAACGCTACCAACGCCTCGACGCCGTCCTCGAACAGATGAACGAGGACGAGGCAACACACAGCACGGACCCGAGCGCCGCCTCGGCGAACGGATCCGATGGCACTTCAACCCACAGAAGATCACGCAAAGGAGCATGACATGACCACCGCCGACACCGCAGCCGACTATTCGACGCTCAAGCTCGACGTCCCCGAGGGCGTTCAGACTGTGTCGATCACCCGCGACTTCGCGGCCACTGCGGACAAGGTCTTCCGGGCCCACATCGACCCCGAGCTCTTCGTCAAATGGTGCGGGCCCGACACGATCACGAACACGATCCGCGAATGGAACCCGACGACCGGCGGGAACTGGAGCTACGTCTCGAGCGATGATCACGGCGAGTACGCATTCTTCGGCTCCTTCCACGAGGTGCGCGAGAACGAACGCATCGTCCAGACCTTCACCTTCGAAGGCTTCCCGGACGCAGTCAACCTCGAGATCCTCACGCTCACCGACCTCGGCGACGGACGGACCAGGCTGACCTCGACCTCGGTCTTCGATTCGCTCGAGTCCCGCGACGGCATGGTCGCCTCGGGCATGGAGCACGGCATCGTCGAGGGCTACAACAAGCTCGACCGCCTCCTCACCACCCCCTAATTACTACCTGACGGCGGCCCAGCAACCTCGCGCGGGGTTGCTGGGCTGTGTTGTCTCAATAGGTTGCTGACAACCTGACTCAATACGTTGCTGACAGTATGTCTCAATACGTTGTTGACACACTTCGGGCCATGCCTGAAGCACTTTCAATAGCCCAACGCCGCGCGATCATCGACTTCGACCCCAACGCACCAGATTCACCATCGATCACCGAGTTCTGCCGTCAACACAGCGTTACTCGAACGTCGTTCTATGCGATCCGCAAACGGTACAAAACCGAGGGGTTACGGGCACTCCATGCCCGTTCATCGGCGCCGAAGAACACCGTGCGAATCTACGACCAAGAAACCACCGATCTCGTCTTGAAGATCCGTGCCGAACTCGAGTCCACCGGGTGGGATGCCGGACCGAAATCGATCTGGTACGAAGGCGTCGATACCGGCCGATTCACCGAACCCATCCCATCGGTGGCCACGATCGGACGGATCCTCTCCGACGCTGGACGGGTGAAGGCGAACCCGAAGAAGCGTCCCCGATCATCATTGATCCGATTCGTCCGTGCCAACGCCATGGAACTGTGGCAACTCGACGCTTTCGAATTCGAACTCACCGGCAGCACCACCAAGATCACGGTGTATCAGCTCCTCGACGATTCCACCCGCTTCGACGTCGGCACACAAGCCTTCCACGGAGTGGAAAACGGCAATCATGCGATCACGACGATCTCTGATGCCTTCGCCAACTACGGGGTGCCCCAAGAGATGCTGACCGATAACGGCAACGCCTTCAACGGCAACAGGCAGGGTTGGGTCGTGGCCACTCAGCTCTTCCTCGCCGACTATGGGTGCCGAGGAATCTCCGGCATGCCCGGACACCCACAAACCCAGGGAAAGAACGAACGCGGCCACCAAACACTGCTCAATGTCCTCAGGGCCCACCGACCCCGCAGCCTCGCTGAAGCACGGAAAGTGATCGCGATGTTCCGCGACCGCTACAACTATCGGCGACGGCATCAGTCACTGCCAGGAGACATGAATCCTCACCAAGCCTGGCAAGCAGCAATCCACACTCCTTCAGACGGCACACCGATCCCGCATGCTGAAGTCGAAGCGATCGCACGTGAGTACGCTCAACGGCGACGCGTCCTAGCCGCAATGAACCAACCACACGTCGATGACGAGAAATCGGCCGGTGAACCTCTCCCGACCGCAGCTGACTCAGTACCAGACCGTGTCGTCATCGCTGAGGGCAATCCACAGATCTATTTCCATGCTGTCGGACTCGGAGTACCGAGAACATTGGCCGGAACTTATCAATCAGTCGTCACTGACGACTTCTACGCCCTGTTCGACACGACCACTGGCGAGGAAGTGGTGTACTTCCCTCTTCCGATCCGCACCGCGGAAACGCAGAGACGATATCCGCTGTGGAGAGTCGTCGGTGCCAGAATGCGTGGAGCTTCGAGCCTGTGGTTGAAGAAGCAGCGCGACTACATGCTCAAGCATTTCCCCAGCGAGGCTCCGGCTAATCGAATCGTTACGAAATGCCACTGACAACCCCACTCATTTGGTGTGAGCAACCTATGGAGTCAGGTCGTTCGCAACCTGGTGAGCGAGGTTGTCAGCAATGTGTTGAGTGAGGTTGTCAGCAAGGTCGCGAGTTTCCACGCGGGGTTGCTGGGCCGCCGTCAGGTAGTGCGGGGAGCTTCGGGGGCGGAGATGCTGGTGGCGGCGGACATCATCGCGAAGTACGAGTCGCGGCTACGGCGCACGTGCCGGGCCATCACTTCGGCGGCCTTTGCCTCCTGGCCGGCGTCGATGGCCGCGATGATCTCGCGGTGCTCGGGCCAGGCCTGGGGTCCGCGACGGGTGACGTTGAGCGAGTACAGCCACTCGATCTTGCCGGAGATCTGCTTCAGCAGGCTGATGAAGGACACGCTGCCGCTGAGTTCGGCGACCGCGAAATGGAAGCGCATGTTGAGCACTGCGAGGTCTTCGAAGCGCTCCTGCCCGATGACGATGTCCCCAGCATCGAGGATGTCGTTGATCTCCTTGCGCAACTCCCGCCATTTGAGGTCAGGAGTGTCGCTGGCATTGAGGTCGGCCGCACGCCTGGCCGCACGTTTCGCGGTCGCCGACTCGAGCACGATGCGGATCTCGAAGAGATCTTCGGCGTCCTCGACGGGTGAGGGCGCGACGATCGAGCCGCTGTACTTCCTGGACTCGACGAGCCCTTCAGCCTCGAGGGATCGTAGGGCCTCACGGATCGGGATCCGCGAGACCGCGTACTGCTCGGCCAGAGCTACTTCCCGCAGCTTCGCTCCGGGAGCATGGACACCGGTGATGATGTCGGCGCGGATCCGCGCACCGACGTCCCCGCTGCTCGTTGTGGCCGAAGGCTGTGCAGAATCAGACATTGAGGAGACCGGAACCGGGCACGGCCGCCAAAAGCTTCTGAGTGTATTCGGCTGTCGGGTGGTCGATGACCTCCCTAGTCGCGCCGGCTTCGACGATCTCTCCGCTCTTCATCACTACAACATCGTCGGCCAAGTTCGCCACGACTGCAAGATCGTGGGTGATGAACAGACAACTCACACCCAGATCCGACTGCAGGTTCCGCAGCAGGTCGAGGATCTGTTCCTGCACGAGGACGTCGAGAGCCGAGACGGCTTCGTCGCAGATGAGGAGCTCAGGCTCACTGATGAGCGCCCGAGCGATCGCGATCCTCTGTCGCTGCCCACCGGACAAGTCGGCGGGGCGGCGGTCGCTCATCGACGTGGGCATCGCCACGTGGTCGAGCACCTCGGCGACCTTCTTCGCCCGTTCCGCGCGGGTGCCGATCTTGAAGACGTCGAGCGGTTCACGGACGATCCTCTCGATGCTCCACGTCGGATTGAGCGAGGAGAAGGGGTCCTGGAACACGGGCTGGCTGAAGCGCCGCAGGATGCTGCGCTCTGATTTCGAGGCCGCATCGACGTTGCGCCCACCCGCGAGGACCGTTCCGCTGGTGGCCTTCTCCAGTCCGAGAACGATCTTCGCGATCGTCGACTTTCCCGATCCGGACTCACCGATGATCGCGGTCGTCTTTCCCCGCTCGGCGGTGAGACTGACGCCCTTGAGGGCGTGCACCTCCCGACCCCGCCCACGCAGCCGGTACACCTTGTGGAGGTCGTCGATCTCGAGCACATTCGCCGAGGCGATCGCAGCGTCGGATACGCCGGCACCGTCGGGCTCTTGGCCTCCGTTTCGATCGACGACGATGCTCGGCGCGGCCTTGACCAGCGCCCGAGTGTACTCGTCATGAGGGTCGCCGAGCACCTGCTCGGGCGCACCGCGCTCGACGACGCGTCCTTCATTCATCACGAGGACGGTGTCGGTCCTCTCCCCCGCCACGCCGAGGTCGTGGGTGACGAACAGCAGAGAGGTGCCACGTTCGGTCACGAGTTCCTGGAGATGGTCGAGGATCTGCTTCTGCACCGTGACGTCGAGCGCGGACGTCGGTTCGTCGGCGATGATGAGGTTGGGATCGCCGGAGAGTGCGATCGCGATGAGCACGCGCTGCCTCATCCCGCCGGAGAACTCGTGCGGATAGGACCGCCGCCGCGTCTCCGCGTCGGGGATGCCGGCCTCGGTCATCAGCCGTACCACGGTTCGAGTCACCTCGCGGGAATCCGACATTCCATAGGTGCGCAGAGCGTCGGCGATCTGATCGCCCACGCGCATGCTCGGATTGAGGCTGGCCATCGGATCCTGCGGCACCAGCGCGATCGACCGGCCGCGCAGCGACTGCAGGCGAACACGGTCAGCATCGACGAGTTCTTCTCCGCGATAGCGCACCGATCCCGCGCTGACCCTGCCGGAACCCGGCAGCAGACCGAGGATCGCGCCGATCGTCGTCGACTTTCCCGAACCGGATTGCCCGACGAGGGCCAGTCTCTCCCCCGGTGCCAGCGTGAAGTTCACGTCATGGAGGACGGGAGCCCCGTAGGAGACTTCGAGGCCGGAGACCTCAAGGACGAATTCCTCGCTCATCGTTCTCACCTTCCTGCCGCGTACCCTTGGGCCCCGCGGGGATTCGCTCCGGCCGTGAGACGACCGGTGTCCGGATCCCGGGTGACGCAGGAGAGTCGACCGAGGTCCCAGGAACCGGCACGGGTCACCGTATGTCCGCGGGCGATGAGCCCGTCGATGACTTCCTCGCCGAGGCGGTCTTCGACGACCGCACCACCGGGCACCCAGGTGCGTGGCCAGAACGATCCGGCCAAGGCTGTCGTATGCAGCGCCGGAGCATCGATGGCCTGCTGAGCGGTGTAACCTCCGACGAGGAGACGGAGGATGAGCAGCAGCTGCCACTGCTCCTGCTGGTCGCCGCCGGGCGATCCGAGTGCAATGACGGGTTTGCCGTCCTTCGAGATCAGCGTCGGTGTCAGCGTGGTCCGCGGGCGCTTGCCTGGGGTGAGCGCCGACGGTGAGGTCTCATCGAGCCACATCATCTGCAACCGGGTGCCGAGGCAGAACCCGAGCTCCGGGACCGTCGGAGATGACTGCAGCCACCCTCCCGACGGTGTTGCCGAGATGATGTTGCCCCACCGGTCAACGACGTCGATATGGCAGGTGTCGCCGTTGTTCGTGCCGTTCTTCTGCACGGTCGGCTCGCCGATCCCGGCCTTGATGAGCTCATCCTTGTCCGCCCCCTCGGGCACGAGCGGCGGCTGGAAGGCGGGCTCGGCACCGTCGCGACCGGCACCTGGTCGGAAGTCGTGCGAGGCGTCGTCAGTGATGAGCGCACGGCGGCTCGCGGCATAGTCGTCGCTGAGCAGCCAGTCGAGGTCGACGTCTCCGTCACCGTAGTAGGTGTCGCGGTCTGCCATGGCGAGTTTGAGTGCTTCGAGGATCGTATGTGCACCGATTTCGCTTGCGGGATCAAGCCGCTCGTCGTCGAATCCCTCAAGGATCTTCAGGGTCTGCAGCAGCGCTGGCCCCTGACCCCAGGCACCGATCTTCGCGATCTGGTATCCGCGGAAGTCGATCGTCACGGGCGTCTCGAAGTGGGCATCGAATCCGGCGATGTCCGCCCGCGTCATGACACCGGCGTGATCACTTCCGGTGGCATGCCGGTGCGGGGTGGTGACGAAGCGGGCGATCGCCTCGGCGACGAATCCAGACTTCCATTCCTGGCGCGCGGCCTGGATGCGGGCCTCGCGGGTCTCGGCACCGTCGCCGGCGGCGATGAGCCGACGCAGCACCTCGGCGTATGGACGGTTGAACACGAGGTCTCCGGCCCGAGGAATCTCTCCCTTGGGCATCCACTGCTCCGCCGAGCTCGGCCAGTGATCGGTGAAGAGTTCGCGGACGCGCTCGATCGTCCCGACCACGCGGTCGAGTACCGGGTGGCCGTTCTCTGCATAGTCGATCGCGAAGTCGAGCACGTCTGCGAGTTCCCAGGTGCCGTGATGATCGAGCAGGTTGAGCCAGGAGTCAACCGCGCCAGGGACAGCAGCAGCGAGCGCCCCCGCACCGGGAACCATGTCGAGTTCTTCACCGCGGTAGTGCTCGATCGTCGCTGCTGCGGGCGCGGGACCCTGCCCCATCATCACCTGTGGATGTGCCGGGTCATCGGCGGTCGCGAAGATACCGGTCATGTCACCGCCCGGGCCGTTGAGGTGAGGTTCGACGACGTGGAGGAGGAACGCACCGGCGACCGCTGCGTCGAAGGCGTTGCCGCCGCGCTCGAGAACAGCTTGGGAGGCCGCGGTGGCCAACCAGTGCGTCGAGGCGGCCATCCCGAAGTGCCCTTCGAGCGTTGGACGGGTGGTGAAGACGGCGGGTGGAGTGTACGACACGTCAGTGTCCTTTCTTGGAGTTCGGATCGAGGGCGTCGCGCAGAGCGTCGCCGAAGAGGTTGAAGGCCAGGCAGATGAACAGGATGGCCAGACCGGGAAACAGCGCAGTCGAGGGCGCGCGGAAGATGTACTGCTGCGCGTCGGAGAGCATGATTCCGAGACTCGGAGAGGGCGGCTGGATACCGAGTCCGAGGAAGGAGAGCATGGATTCTCCGATCACTGCGGTCGGCAGGATCACCGTCGCCTGGACGATGATCGCCGAGGCGGCATTGGGCAGGATGTGCATGCCCAGGAGACGAGTCTTCGAGGCGTCGGTCGCGATTGCGGCCTTGACGAAGTCCGCGGATTTCAGCCGCATCGTCTCGCCCCTGACAACGCGGATCATCGTGGGCACCTGCGAGATGCCCAAGGCGATCGCGGCATTGCTCAGGCTGGGTCCTGAAATTGCTGCCAGACCGACTGCGATGATGAGGAACGGGAACGCCAGAGTCACATCTGTCAGCCGTGAGATGACAGAGTCGAGTCCGCGGAAATAGCCGGCCAGCAGGCCAAGAGGTGTGCCGACGACGACCGCGAGTGCCACCGCCAGCAGCCCCACCTGGAGGGAGGCCCGGACACCGAAGGCGAGTCGCGAGAGGATGTCACGGCCCAGGTCGTCTGTGCCGAATGCATAGCCGATGGTCCCCGGAACCTGGAACGGGACCTCGAAATTGGTCTGGGCGAATCCGTAGGGGGCGATGAGCGGAGCGAAGAGCCCGATGAGGAGGACGATGACGACCATGACCGAGCCGATGATGCCCAACGGGGTCGACAGGATCGACCGCAGGAGCCACAGTGCCCGATTGCTCGAAGCGTGGAACTCGGGGGCGAGTCCTTGGGTGTTCTTGTCCGTATTGGTGACGATGGGTGTGCTCATGAGGCATCCTCGCTGACGCGGATCTGGGGGTTGATGACCGAGTAGAGGATGTCGACGGCCAGATTGATGAGAATGTAGGAAGCGGTGATGACGAGGACGACAGCCTGGATGACCGGGTAGTCGCGGGAGAAGACCGCATCGAGGGTGAGTTTGCCGATGCCCGGCAGAGCGAAGATCCGCTCTGTGACGACCGCGCCGGAGATCAGCCCGCCCAATTGGAGGCCGACGATGGTGACGAGGACGATGAGCGAATTGCGCAAGCCGTAGCGGAAGAGCACCCTCGGTCGCGAGAGTCCTTTGGCTCTGGCCATCCGCACATAGTCGGTCCCCATGGTCTCGATCATCGAGGCTCTCGTCTGCCGGGTGATCACCGCGGCAAGACTGGTACCGAGGATCACCGCCGGCAGGGTGAGGTAGTAGATCCCGCGAATCGGATCGGAGAGCACATCGACATAGCCCGAGGCGGGGAACCAGCCCAGGCTCACCGCCAGGGCGAGGATCGCTAAGAGACCGAGCCAGAAGTTCGGCACAGAGAGTCCCAGCAGCGCGATGAAGTTGCTCCCGATCTCCGGCCACTTCCCGCGATAGCGTTCGGCGAGCATGCCCAGCGCGATGCCGACGACCGTAGCGACGACGATGGCGTAGAGGGCCAGCCATAGAGTCACCGGCAGTGTGGTCGCGATCATCGAGGTGACCGGGAGCCCCGTACGGGTGGAATCGCCGAGGTCGCCGGTGACGATCGAGCCTAGGAACTTGAGGAACTGAACGAGGAGCGGCTGGTCGAGTCCGAGGTCGGCACGGATCGCATCGAGCCGTTCGGGGGTCGCCTCTTCGCCGGCCATGGCCAGAGCGGGATCGCCGGGAAGGAGACGCACGCCGAAGAAGATGACGATTCCCGAGAGAACGAAGGTGATGATCGCGTGAAAGATCTTGGTGAGCACGAACCGGGTCATCACTGACCTCCGTTCTTGAGGAAGCCTGCTTCCGAGAGATGCACGACACCGTCGGAGTAGACGTCGATTCCCGCGACATTCTCGGTGTAGGCGGTGAGGTTCTTCTGGCGATAGAGATAGATGATCGAGTTGATCTCACCTATCCGCTCGGAAGCCTGGCCATAGAGTTCGGCGCGTTCGCCTTCGTCGGTGACTTCACTGGCCTGGGTGAGCAGGTCGCTGAGTTCGTCATCGTCGACCCCGGTGACGTTGTTGGCGGCCCCCGGGTAGTGGAAGGTGTAGAGGTTGCCGTGCGGGTCGACGCGGCCCGACCAGCCGAGTTGAAGCAGTTCGTAGTCACCGCGGTCCTGAGCATCGAGGAGGGCGGTGTACTCCATCGGCTGCACTTTGATGTCGAAGCCGGCTTCCTTGGTCGCCGCCTGTACCGCCTGGGCGAAACGAAGGGTGTCCTGGGTGTTCGAGACCTTCATGTTGACCTTCAGCGGCAGCTCGACCCCGGCATCCTCGAGGAGCTTTTTCGCTCCTTCGGGATCGTAGTCGACGCAGTCGTTGCTCGCATCCGTTGCGAAGGGGCTGTCGGGGGCGATACCGGAACAGGCCGGTGAGAACCATCCGTTGAAGACGGTGTTGACCAGGGCCTTGCGATCAATGGCCATCGACAATGCTCGACGTACCTCAGGGTCCTGCCCCAACGGTGTCTTGAAGTTCTCGGGGTTGTCTCCGAAGCCCAAGTTGACCGTGAGTCCTTGGTAGCCGAGCGAATTCGACTGCAGGAGGCCGATACCAGTCTCCTCGTCGAGGGCATCGACATCCTGTGGAGAGATCGTGTCGGCGACCTGAACGTCTCCCGACCGAATGTTCGCGGCACGGATATTGGCGTCCGTCATGATCTGATAGGTGATCGAGTCGAGGTGGATCTTGTCTGCTTCGTAGTAGTTGGGGTCTTTGACCACCTTGATCGAAGTCTGGGCGATGCGCTTCTCGAACTTGAAGGGGCCCACGCACACGGGGTTGTCACCGAAGTCGTCGCCCTCGTTCTCCAGGGCTTTCGGCGACATGATCATTCCGGCGCGATCGGCCAGCGCTGCGGTGAAAGGAGCGAAGGGTTTCTCGAAGGTGACTTCGAGAGTGTGGTCGCCCAGTACGGTGACATCGTCGATTGGTCCGAGCTCGGCAGCTCGAGAAGACTCTTCGAGATTGAGTCCGCGTTCGATGGTCGTTTTGACCGCCTCGGCGTCGAAGTCAGTGCCGTCGGCGAACTTCACACCGTCCTTAAGCGGAATCCGCACAGTCTTGCCGTCCTTGGAGATCGCCGGGAGCTCGGTCGCGAGCATAGGGGTGATCTCGCCGTTCTCGTCGATGTCGTAGAGCTTCTGGCACATCGTCTGCATGACGTAGCGGGTGTAGAGCGACGAAGAGGTCGTCGGGTCGAGACGATCCGGCTCCGAGGAGAGAGCCATGACGAGGTCACCTCCCTCCCTGAAATCTCCCGACTCCGCGCCGACAGACTTCACGTCGGTGCGGTCGGGCGGATCTTCCAATGGTTGGACCGGAACGCATCCGACCAGAAGAACGGCACCGGCAAGCGCTGCAACCATCCGTATTTTCACACGCACTCCCATGAGGGCAACAGATCAATCAGGAATATTTGCATACAATCTATACGCTGTTTAAAGTTTTGTATACAAGTGCTGTGGATTTTCTGAACGAGGGGATACCTCCATGACTCGTCGCCTCGACCTGGCCATGCTGCTGTTGCTGACCTTCTCGACCGGCATGGTCGACGCCATCGGCTATCACGGCTTCGACAAGGTCTTCACCGGCAATATGACCGGCAACGTCGTCATCCTCGGCATGGGTCTCGCCGGTGCCGACGGCGTCCCCGTCCTTCGCCCCGCCCTGGCGCTCGTGTTCTTCATGGTCGGCGCCGCACTGTCCGGTCGCATCCTCGGCGACATCGGTGAGGCCTGGCATAGGCGGACGACCCTGATCTTCGCCATCGTGGCCGTCGGCTGTGCCGCATTGTCCCTTTACGTGGCACTCGTGCCCGACCCGGAGATCGGCCTCGCCGGCACGATCTTCACCTCCGCGCTCTCGGCCCTCATGGGCGCCCAGGCGGCCGCCGCACGGAAGATGAAGATCGCCGACGTCACCACTGTGGTCGTGACGTCGACGATCGTCGGGCTGGCCTCGGACTCCCGATTGGCCGGCGGCGACAGCATCCGCTGGGTCCGCCGCCTGCTCGCCGTCGTCCTCATCCTCATCGGCGCGCTGGCCGGAGCCGCGACCCTCATGCTCAATCAGTGGATCGGCATCGCCGTCGTCGCTGTGATGATCGCCGCCGCAGCCGTGATCGGCCACCTCGGTGAGAAGAAGCGGACCCGCGCCGAGGCGGCCGACCAGTCCGTCAACGCGTGACCACGCAGCGAGGATCGACCCAACCTGCGCCCCGTTCGCACCGGATCTGCCGTCGCCCGCCCCGTCTTGCCCTAGGAATGTGGTCACTCGACCGAGGCAAATCCGAGAGATCGGCCATCTCGCCTCGGTCGGATGACCACACACGCGCTGTGACTCAGGACCCGCATCGCCGTCGTGATCGGCGGGCGAAGTCTGGGACTCTCCGCGCGGATCTCAGCGCACCCCGAGCTTCTTCCACACCACGAGGATCGCCGTCACGCTCAGCGCCCCGGCGAGCAGCACCCAGTAGGCCGGGGCCTTCGCATCACCGGTGATGCCGATGAGCCAGGCGGCCACCAGCGGAGTCAGTCCTCCGAAGATTGCGACGCCGACGTTGTAGCCCAGGGACAGCCCCGTCCCGCGCACCTCAGTCGGGAAGATGTCGCCCATGACGCTGGCCAGAGGCCCGTAGTAGGCGGCCTTCAAGAGTGAGAAGATGACGACCACGACGATGAGCACCGTCAGCGCGTTGGCAGCGACGACCCAGGTGAAGAGCACCCAGGTGAGCACCATGACGGCGACCGCCGCGGGAATCATGAAGGTCAGCCGTCCGACCTTGTCGCAGAAATAGCCGGCGACCGGAGTGCACAACAGCAGCACGAGTCCGGAGACGAGAGTCGCCCAGAATCCTGCCGAACTCGTCATCCCCAGGTTGTCCACGGCGTAAGTCGGCACGTACGTGATGAAGTAGTTGAGGCAGGTCGAGACCGCGATCGCACCGATCGCCAGCACCACGGCCAATTTGTGATGGCGCAGCACTCCGCCGATGGCTGCCGCTTCCTTCGGCTTCTCAGCCTGCGAAGCGGCGAACTCAGGAGATTCGGGGACATGCCGTCGAATGTAGAGCCCGACCGGTCCGACGAGGAGGCCCACGATGAACGGCAGGCGGAAGCCCCACGTCTCGAGCTGATCTTGAGTCAGCGTCGTCGTCACGGCCACGCCGATGACGGAGGCGAGGATCGTCGACATCGCCTGCGAAGTGAACTGCCAGCTGGCGGCGAATCCCCGACGATCAGGCAGGTGCTCGACCATGAGCGAGGTCGCCGAACCGAATTCTCCTCCGGCGGCAAAGCCCTGGATGAGCCTGGCCAGCAGGATCAGCAGCGGTGCGGCCAATCCGATGACGTGCGCCGGAGGCATGAGCACGATCATCAGAGTGCCTGCGAACATCAGCCAGATCGTCAGCGTCAGGGCCGGTTTGCGTCCCCGACGGTCGGCGAAGCTGCCGAGCACGATCGCTCCGACCGGACGGATGAAGAACGACAGAGCGAAAGTTCCCAAGGCGAGCATCACCGAGACCGCATGACTCTCGGAGGGGAAGAACGCCACCGAAATGTAGACGGAGAAGTACGCATAGACCGAGATGTCGTACCACTCGAGGGCGTTGCCGACCGAGGCCGCGGTGATGACCTTCCACGATTTCACCGGCTTGTTCTCAGCAGCATTCTGCGCGGACAGCTGTTCTGTCATGTCTGGGCTCCTTCGCCTGCAGTGTGATGTTGGGACGAGTTGTTCTTCGGCGTCACGGTGTTCCGGACAGTCGGTGGGATCATTTCGAGGTGAACCAGTCGCCCGGACTCATCCGCATATCCCAGAACATTCCCGTCATGATCTCCGCTCCCTGCTCGAGGATCGATACCAGTGCATGTTCATCGGGTGCATGCTGGTTGCAGCCCGGGTAGGAATGCGGCACCCAGACGGTCGGCAGCCCGAGCACCTCGGCGAAGACATCGTTCGGGATCGTCCCCCCGAGGTTCGGCTCGACGGCGACCTCGAGTCCGGTCGTCTCGCGGATCGAGTCCACCGCCGCCGTGACGACCCGTGCTCCCGGGTCCAGGCGCGTGGCCGGCATGCAGTGTTCGAGCTCGACCGCGACCCCATGGATCCCTTGTTCCTCAAGGAAGGTCCGGACCCGGTTCTCGAAATCGCTGACATCCGTGCCGACGACGTATCGCAGCTGCATGCTCGCCGAGGCGGCGCCGGGGATCGCGTTGACGACCTGAGCCGGATCGCCCGCATCGAGGGCGAGGACCTCGAGCACATTGAACGCGAAGACCCGTTCGGCAGGGCTGAGCCCGGGCTCACCCCAGTCCGGGTCGGTCTCAGGGGCTCCGTCTTCGACGACGTCGGGCAGCTTCGCCACCGCGTCGAGCACCGAGGCGGGAGGGTCGTCCGGGCGCAGGGCGGGAATCCGGATGACTCCGTTGCCGTCGACCAGAGCGTTGATGGCAGCGGCGATGACCGTGGCCGGATTGCGCAGGCGACCGCCCCAGTTTCCCGAATGGTGGTTGCCGTCGCGCTCATGGGCGATGAGTCGGAAGTTCAGAGCCCCGCGGGAGCCGAGGAAAAGCGTCGGCACCTCGGCGGCGATCCGCGGACCATCGGAGGCGAGGAAGAGATCGGCTGCGAGGTCATCGGCACGTGCGGCTGCGAAGGTTCGCAGCCCCTTGGACCCGGCTTCCTCGGCAGTTTCCATGAGGATCGTGACGTTGTATCCGAGACTCGCCTCGGCGGCGCGTCCCTTGGAACCGAGTCCCTCGAGCACGGTTCGCAATGCCACGGTGTTCACGCTGTGCTGTCCCTTGTTGTCGGCGGTGCCGCGACCGTACAGGCGATCTCCGTCACGGGTGAGCACCCAGGGGTCGAGGCCTTCGGCCCACTGCGCGTCGTGCGCGAACTGCACATCACCGTGACCGTAGAGCAGCACCGTCGGCAGGTCCGGGTCCTCGACGCGCTTGGCGATGAGCAGAGGGTGTTCGTCGGATTCCGGGTTGTCGTGGATAGTCGATTCGAAACCGAGTTCATCGAGTTCCGGAACGATCTCTTCGCTGAGGTAGGCTCGGGCTGCCGACCCGCCCCCGGGGGCCTGGCTTTCGGTGCGTCGCGCGACCCGCCTGGAGAGCCCGTCGATGAAGGGCACGCTGCGGACGAATTCGCCCGTGCTTCGGGCCAGGTCGGCACGGATCTCTGTGGAATCTGCCGCAACCCTGCGGCCGGTGTTGTCTTCGCTCATGCCTGCCAGCTTCGCCCAGGCGAAGACTCAGCAACACCCGGATCCGTCCACTCCCGGGTGCATTTCCTGCACCGAGGTGGTGCGTTCGGTGCACCACCGACGTAGCCTGGAATCGCCCCCAACCGAAGGACGACCACGATGACCGATCTGCGCAGTCTCAAGACCTTGCTCGCCGTCGTCGAATACGGGTCGATCCATCTTGCGGCACGGTCGATTTACATCTCCCATTCCACGGCCAGTCGGCAGATCAGAAGTATGGAGGAGCATTACGGCACACAGCTCTTCGAACGGTCGAGCTCGGGAGTCTCTCCCACGCCTCAGTGCCTTGCCGTCGCTGATTTCGCACGCCGGACGATCGCCGAATCGGAGCTGCTGGCCGACTCCTTCGGTGAGTACTCGGGCGCGGTCGAAACGGTCTCGATCGTGACAAGCACCGGTTTGGGCCAGACCGTCGTCGCCGATGCCGTCAACCGCCTGATGCGCACGACCGACAGAGTCCAGATCAGCATCATCGACCGCGGCTCTGTCGAGGCTCTGCAGGTGCTGCGGAATCGGCAGGCCGATCTCTGCGTGAACTTCTCGGTCTCCAGCCAGGAATTCGGCACTCTGCCCGGAGTGCGCAGAGTCGCCGAAGTCGAGGCGGCGAACTTCGCGATCCTCGACGAACAGCACCCGCTGGCAGGGCGTTCCAGTCTCTTCATCAGAGACATGATCGACTATCCTGTCGGCACTCTGCCGGCGGGAAACACAGCGAGGATGCGCATCGAACAGGCGGTTCGGGCCCAGGGGCAGGTCTTCTCCCCTTCGCTCGAGGCAACGTGTCCAGTTCTCATGGTGCGCTCGCTGACAGGAACGTCGATGATCGCCATGATGGCCGGTCGGACCATTCCGACGAACCTCAATGCGGTCGGCTGCAAAGCGATTCCGATCATCGATCCGGATATCGAATCACGGTATATTCAAGTGCTCGAAGCCGACCCTCGACGCGAATCCCACGGCCTCGACCTCGTAGTGGAGGCTCTGCAGAACAGCCTCTGATTCCTAGCGAGGTTTTCAAACCTCACGTTCCACCACTTGGATCTTCGGCGACAACGACGCCGGCCTCCAACGATAATCGAGACATGAGCAATGGAGCCGAGACGACAGCACTGACGCAGCCGACCTTCCCACTCAAGGCACCGGGAACTGCGGTCGTCCACGCGGGTCCGCGACAGGCTCCCCGCATCGTCTCCGTCCCGACCCGCAGCTCCGAGCACCTCGTCGAACTCTCGGAGGGCGCGGACCTGTTCGCCGCTCTCGAGCAGTGTCTGACCGACTTCGCTGTTCCCGGCATCATGGGCGAATTCGTCTCCGGGCAGTTCGGCCGCATCGACTATGTCCACCCGGCTTACGGTCCCGACGCCGAGCACCCGATGTCGTTCACCGAGGCGTTCAGCGTCGACGACCCCACTCAGCTGCGCCACGCATCTGCGACGATCGGCTTCCGCGAAGGCACACCGTTCTGCCACATCCACGGCTCGTGGACCGGTGCCGACGGCGAAACCAAGGGCGGCCACCTGCTGCCGGGCACTTCGGCAGGGCCGGCCGGGCTGAGGATTCGGCTCTTCGCTCTGTCCGATGCCCGGCTGATCAGCGAGGTCGATCCCGAGACAGGATTCTCGGCCTTCGCCCCAGCTCCCGCCCGCACATTCCCGTCAGACCCGGCCGAGCATGGACGATTTCCATCCGATGAGGAGCCTCCGCAGTCCACGACGGGCGCGGTGCCCTCGCCGCCCTCACTCGATGCCGTCGTCTCCCGCGTCCGTCCCGGTGAGATCCTCGACGAGGCGGTGCTCGCCGTCTGCCGGACCGCCGGATTCGACTCCGCCGAGGTGGTCGCGAGTCTCGGCAGTACGACCGGAGCCGTTTTCGTGAACGGCAGTGCCCCGTGGCCGGCCGTCGAATTCACTTACCTGAGCGGAACCGTGACCGGAGCGACCGCAGATGGAGCCTCCTCAGCCGGACCACAGAACCCGCACCCGCAGATCAGCCTCTCCGGCGAGGTCGTCGACGTCGCCGGAGAGGTCCGCTCCGGGGTTCTCGAACCCGGGGCCAACCCCGTGGCAGTGACCTTCGAGCTCTTCGTCCGCCGCACGGCATAGACGCCTCACCTCTTCATCCGCCGCACGATCTGAGACGCACCCGCTGACCCGCGCATACAGACGCCCCGGCGCAGTCGGCACCGGAGCGTCTCCGCAGAAGCTCAGACATCGCTCACGACATCACGGCCCCGCCGTCGACCCGGAGGATCTGTCCCGTCGTGAACGCGGCACCGTCGGTGGCGAGGTAGGCGACCGCCTCGGCGATCTCATCCGGCCGTCCCATCCGATCGAGCGCCTGACCTGAGGTGTCGTAGGTCTGTCCGACGGTGAGCGCGGATTCGACCGGCCCCGGCGCCACCGAATTGCAGCGGATGCCTTGCCGTCCGTACTCCTTGGCCACCCACTTCGTCAGTGCGATGATCCCGCCCTTGCTCGCCGCATAGGCCGGTCCCGACCGGGCTCCGGCCTCCCCGTCGGAGACCGCTCCGCCGTTGATGCCCGAGATCGAGGAGATGTTGATGATCGAACCGGTGCCTGCATCAGACATGTGCGGGTGGACGGCGGCCTTGATGAAGTTGAACGTCCCGCCGAGGTTGGTCTCGATGTCACGCTGCCACTGCTCGGCGGTGATCTCGTCGATGCCGATGCGCGCGGCCGTGCCCGCATTGTTGACGAGGATGTCGAGTCCCCCGAACGTCGAGACGAACGATCCGACCGCAGCCGTCACTTCCTCGGCATCGCGGACGTCGAGTGAGAACGCGGCGAACCGCTGATCCGGGTACTCCGAGGCCAGACCGGCGGCCGCCTCCTCGGCGCCCTTGAGGTCGACGATCCCGACCGAGGCGCCCCGCCTGGCCAGTGCCGATGCGATGGCCAGACCGATGCCCTGCGCGGCACCGGTGACCAGCGCGGTCTTGTTCGTGAGCAGATACGGTTCCATGTTTCTCCTTGACGAAAGATTGAGTGAAGCGCCGTCCGGCGGCAGGTCGAACTCACCCGGCACCGGCAAAGGCGCCGATGCCGCGACAACGGCCCCGACTACCCGACCCCGAGCAGGTCGGGCAGCCAGTTCGAGATCGCCGGGATGTAGGTGATGAGCAGCAGGGCGATGATCGCGCAGATGAGGAACGGCACGACTCCGCGCACGACCTCCTCGAGTCTGATCTTCCCGATGCCCGCACCGACGTAGAGGTTGAGGCCGACCGGCGGGGTGAACAGTCCGATCGCGAGGTTGACGGTCATGAACACGCCGATCGTCGTCATGTCCACGCCCACGCCGATGAGGATCGGCACGAGGATCGGGATGAACAGGTAGAACGCGCTGATCGCGTCGACGAAGGCGCCGACGATGAGCAGGATGATCGTGATCGCCGCGAGGATGAGGTACTTGTTGTCCGTCACGCTCAGCACTGCCGTCGAGATCCGATCGGCCACCCCTTCGACGGTGATGACGTAGGAGAAGAGGCTGGCCACGCCGACGATGAACATGATGACCGCGGTCGAGACCCCGGACTCGAGGAACACCTTCGGCATGTCCTTCCAGGTCAGCTCCCGGTAGACGAACACCCCGACGATGAGCGCGTACACGGATGCGACGGCTCCCGCCTCGGTGGGGGTGAAGATGCCGCCATAGATCCCGCCGAGGATGATCACCGGGATGAGCAGGCCGGGGATCGCCTTGACCAGCGCGGTCATGACCTCGCCGAACCCGCCCTCGACGTCGACCGTGACCGTCGGATCCACAGATCCGACGCCTGATCCGGAACTCGCCGAGGCGGCCCTCCCCTTCGTCGTCAGCAGCTGAGTCCTGCCCCCTGCCGCACCGTCACCCGAACCGCCGTTCCCGACGGAACCGTTCCCAGCGGAACCAGCACCGACCGAACCGGACTCAGACGTCACCGTCGACGTGGACCTTGCGGCCGCCTCGGCGCGGGGCCCGGCCTTCACCGGCAGACCAGCGAGCTCACGCACCCGCGGGACGAACAGGGCGGCGATGAAGAATGCTGCGGCCATGATGATGCCGGGCACGATGCCGGCGATGAAGAGCCGGGAGATCGAGATCGACCCGAACTCGGCGGCGACGACGGCGAAGATGATGAACGCGATCGAGGGCGGGACGACGATGCCCATCGACCCGGAGGCCGCGACGAGGGAGACCGCGTGTTTCTTCTGATATCCGTTGCGCACGAGCGCGGGGATGAGGATCGCACCGATCGCGGCCACGGTGGCCGGGCCGGATCCGGAGATCGCGGAGAAGAAGAACGCGGAGATGATCGTCACCGCGGCCAGACCGTGGCTGAACCGGCCGAAGATGAGGAACGCGAGGTCGACGAGTCGCTGCGAGATGCCGGTGTACTGCATGACGATGCCGGCGAGGATGAAGAACGGGATCGCCAGCAGCGTGCCCGAACTCATCGACGGGAACATCACCGATGGCACCACGTCGAGGACCTGCACACCGTCGGTGGTGATCAGTGTGACGACGGCGGACAGGCCGAGGGCGAAGGCGACGGGGATCCCGAGGCCGAGGAAGAGGAAGAAGCTGCCGAAGAGCAGTAGCGCGATCATTTGCGGCCTCCTTCGATTTCGGACGAGAATTCGTCGGCGTCGATGGTCGGTGCGGCTTCGCTGGCGAGCCTCTCCATGACCGCCTCGGCGGAGGTGTCCTCATGCAGAGCCGTCCGCAGGGCTTGGATGCTGCGGAGGATTCCGAGCAGGCCGGCCAGGGGGATGGAAAGGGTGAACAGCCATTGCGGGATGCCCAGCGACGGGGTCGCTCGGCCGCGCAGGCCCTGCGCGATCGTCATCTCGCCGCCCCAGATGAGGAGGACTGCGAGGAAGAGAACGATGAGAGTGGTGCCGGTGATGAGCAGGACGCGGCGGGTCCGGCCCTTCGCGTTCTCGACAAGGTAGGTGAAGCCGAGATGCGCGCCGAGGCGGATCCCGACGACGGCTCCCATCATCGTGAGCACGACGAGGAGGTTGATGGTGATCTCCTCGGAGAAGGCCAGCGAGGCCTTGAAGATGTAGCGGGAGAGGACGTTGACGAAGGTGACGAGCACGATCATCATGAACGAGGCGATGATGACCCAGTCCTCGAAGAATCTGCTGGCTCTCATCTCACAGTCCTTTCGGGATGAACGCCTGGGCCATGTCCGGTCCCCAGACCTTGCGGTATTCGTCGTAGATCGGTGCCAGTTTCTCCCGGAAGGCGTCCTTCTCCTCGTCGCTGAGTTCGTTGACCTCCATGCCGGAGTCCTCGAGCTCGGCGATGAGCTTCTCTTCGCCGTCGCGGTTCTTCTGGATCTGGAATTCGTTGGCCTCGCCGGCCAGACGGCTCACGAGCTTCTGGTCCTCGGGAGTCAGGGAGTCATAGAGGTCCTTGTTGATGCCGAGGATGAGCGGGTCGTAGGAGTAGTTCCACAGCGTCAGGTATGGCTGGACCTCCTGCAGGTTCGAGGAGTAGATGACGTCGATCGGGTTCTCCTGCCCGTCGATCGCGCCCTGCTGCAGGGCGGTGAAGACCTCGCCGAAGGGCATCGTCGTCGGGTTCGCGCCGATCTGCCGGTAGAGGTCGGTGTACATGCCGAAGCCGGGGATGCGGAACTTCAGGCCCCGCATGTCATCGGGGGTGTGGATGGGCCGGTGCGTGTTCGTCAGCTGACGCATCCCGGATTCGCCGAACCCGAGCAGGTGCACTCCGCGTTCGGCGAGGTAGTCGCCGTAGACGTCTCCGCCGGCTCCGGCGAGCGCCTTCTGCCCGTCCTCGACGGAGTCGAAGACGAAGGGGGCGGTGACGGCGCCGAAGCGCGGGTCGACGCCGGCGTAGATGATCGGCGAGTTGTAGGAGAAGTCCTTCGCCCCGTCCATGAGCTGTTCGACTCCGGCCGTGGCCTCTCCCGCGGACAGCCGTTCGTTGGCGAAGACCTTCATGGTGATCCGTCCGTCGGTCTCCTCGTCGAGGTCCTTCGCGAACTTCTCCGCCGCGAGGTACCAGGTGCTCGTCGAGCCCGTGGTCACCGTCATCTTCCACCGGTAGCGCTGCTTGCCGTTGTCGGTGGTGCCGAAGTTCGTTCCGCACCCCGCCAGCAGCAGGGCGCACACCATCAGTACGGCGGACCAGACGAGCATGGTCCTCGTCGTCCGTGTTCTCGGCACCATTGCCTCCTTCGTTTCCGTTATTTCACTGTCGTGTCGTGGTCGGCGGGGTCATACCTTCGCCGAGGCAGCCCGGTCGTTCACAATTACGTGCGCTGACCGCGGCGGTCGGGGTCTCCCCCGCCGAGGCGGTGCTCGCCTCGGCGTTCACGTGCCCAACCGTCGCGGTCGGGGTCTCCGGCGCCGAGGCGGCCCATCCCGTCACCGCTTCGGCATCCCCGCATAGTGGGTCAGGCCCCCGTCGACGGGTATGAGCGTGGAGTTGATGTAGGCCGATTCGCTTGAGGCGAGGAACACCGCGAGGTCCGCGACGTCCTCGGGACGGCCCATCCTCCCCGTCGGCGACTGGGCGTGACGGGCCGCGAGCATGTCCTCGATCGAGTCATAATGGCCACTGATCGAGCGGTGGATGAGCGGGGTCTCGATGAGGCCCGGAGCGATCGAGTTCGCGCGGATTCCCTCGGAGGCGTACTGCGCGCCGACGACCTTCGTCAGTTCGATGAGTCCGGCCTTCGACGCCGCATACGCCGGGTAGTCATAACCCATGTAGCGCATCCCGCCGACCGAGGACACCGTGATGATCGACCCATGACCGGCTGCGCGCATATGCGGCAGGGCATGTTTGATCGCGGAGAACGCCCCGGTGAGGTTGATGTCGAGGGTGCGGCGGAATCCGTCGGTGTCGAGGGTGTCGACTCCCCCGTTGACGACGATGCCGACGTTGTAATGGAGCACGGTCGGTCCGCCGAGGTGGTCGGCGCAGTGGGCGAATGCCGCAGCCAGCGAGTCTTCGTCGCCGACATCGGCGACGACCGTGGTCAGCTGGGCGTCGAGATCAACCCCACCGAGGCGGCCCCGCTCAATCGTGACCGCGCCGTTCGAGTCGGTCTGGGCAGCCGCCTCGGCGAGGGCCCGTGTCGCTTCGTCAAGCGCCTTCGGGTCGCGGTCGACGATGCAGACTTTCGCTCCTTCGCGCAGGAATCCGATCGCCGCGGCGAAGCCGTTGTTCACCTCCCCGTCCGGGGTGCCGCAGCCGATGGCCATGATCGTCGTGCCGACTAACCTACCCGCCGGCACTGACACGGCTGCCGTCACTGTCGTGTTCATCGTGCGCTGCCCCGTCCTTGGGAGTATTCGGCCTTGAGTTCCTTGCGTGCGAGTTTGCCGTAGGCGGTGACCGGCATCGTGTTGACGACGTGGATCTCCTTGGGCACCTTGTATTTCGCCAGCCCCGACTTGCACAGCGCGGTCAGCCGCTCGGTCAGGTCACCGATGGTGCTCGCACCCGCGGCGCCTCCCCCGTCCCCGTCGCTCTCTTCGCCGCCGGCGCCGAACTCCGCATCGCCACCGGCGGAGATCTCCGCGCGTTCGATGACGGCTACGCCGATCTCGCCCCACTGCGGGTCGGGAACGCCGACGACGACGGCCTGGGCCACCTCGGTGTCGGTGAGCAGGAGTTCTTCGATCTCGCGCGGGTAGACGTTCGAACCGCCGGAGATGTACATATCGGATTTCCGGCCGGTGAGGAACAGGTATCCGCGGTCGTCGAGGTAGCCGACGTCGCCGGTGTGGAAGACACCTCCGGCGAAGGATTCGGCGTTTGCATCGGGGCGGCCGAGGTAGCCGGCGCACACGGTCGGTCCGGCCACGCAGACTTCGCCCTGAACGCCTGCGGGCAGCTGCGTGCCGGTTTCGTCGACGATGACGATCTCGACTCCGGTTCGGGCGCGGCCGCAGGTGCCGATCCCGGCGTCATCGACGGGGATGGCTCCGTGATCCTCGGGGCGGAGGATCGTGATCGCTCCGGTCACCTCGGCGAGCCCGAAGTACTGCACGAGACAGGGCCCGAGTCGGTCGAGGGCCCGGGCCTGGTCGGCGGCGAGCATCGGGGCTCCGGCGTAGATGACGCGCTCAAGGGTGTGATCCTCGGGCCCCCGGCCGTTCGGGTAGCCGGCGGCGATGCGGTTGAGAATCGTCGGGACGGTGAAGGCGTTGGTGATGCCATAGGCGTCGATGGACGGCCACAGGGACTCCACGCTGGGCTTGCCACCAGGGTGGATGATCGACGGAGTGCCGCCGAAGACCTGCCCGAGCATGTGGATGCCCGCACCGTGCGACAGCGGCGCGAGCACGAGGGAGGCCCCGGTCTCATCCTCATTGGGGAAGAGGTCGCAGCGGTGGTTCATCAGCACCGCGCCGAGGTGGCGGTGCGTGAACGTCGCGGCCTTGGGTCGGCCGGTCGACCCGGAGGTGAAGAAGTACCAGCAGGGGTCATCCTCCTCGACCGCCGAGTCGACGGGGATCACGGGAGCTCCCGCGGTTCCGGCCGTCTCGGTGGAATCGACCGCCTCGGTGCCGGTGGGCAGCTCCCCGATCCACAGGACGGGGCCGGTGAAGCCGGTGTCCTTGAGCGCCGTGACGAAGTCCGAATGGGAACGGTCGGCGATGACGGCGGCGGGGGCCACCTCGGTGCTGATGCCGAGCAGCTCCTCGGTCGACAGGGCCGCATTCGGTGGGGCAATGACGCCGCCGGAGCGCAGGATCCCCCAGAAGGACTGGACCACCTCGGCGTGGTTGGCCGAGACGAGGAGGACGGTGTCGCGGCGGCCGACGCCACCGGTCTGCAGGGCGGCGGCGAGCGCCTCGGCGCGGGCGTCGAGTTCGGCCCAGGTCCAGCGCTGCCCGTGATCGTCGTCGACGACGGCGAGCCGGTCGGGCAGGCGCCGGGCGGTCTGGGTGAGGAAGTGGGAGACGTTGACCCCGCGCCGATGCGTGGGCGTGAAATCCTTCGCCGGGGAGGTCTGGGAGATGGCGCGCATCAGCGGACGCGCTCGAGGACGGAGGCGAAGTTCGACACGGCCGCACCACCCATGTTGAAGACGCCGGCGAGTTCCGGGGCCTCGATCTGGATGCCGGGTGAGCGGCCGGTCAGCTGTGCGGCGGCGAGGGCGTGCATGGACACACCGGTGGCACCGATGGGGTGGCCTTTGGCTTTGAGACCGCCGGAGGGGTTGACCGGCAGCCGGCCGCCGACCTCGGTGGCGCCGTCGTCGAGCAGGGTGTGGCCGTGGCCGGGGGCGGCGAGTCCGAAGGCTTCGTATTCGAGGAGTTCGGCGATCGTGAAGCAGTCGTGGGTCTCGAGGAAGTCGAGCTCGTCGATGCCGATGCCGGCGGTTCTCAGCGCCTGTTCCATGGCGGCGCGGGCACCGGCCATCTCCAGGGGGTCACGCTGGGACAGCGGCAGGACGTCGTTGGCGTTGCCCATGCCTCGCCAGGACACGGCCTGCGGGGCTGAGGCGGCGACATCCTCGGCGGCCAGGACCAGTGCCACGGCTCCGTCGGAGACCATGGAGCAGTCGGTGCGGCGCAGGGGTTCGGCGACGTACGGGTTCTTCTCGCTCACGGTGTTGCAGAACTCGAACCCGAGGTCCTTCTGCATGTGAGCGAGCGGGTTCTGCGATCCGTTGGCGTGGTTCTTCGCGGCGATCTTCGCGAGGGCTTCGGAGTGGTCGCCGTAGCGGTCGAAGTACTGGCGGGCGATCTCGCCGAAGACTCCGGCGAAAGACTTGAAGTGCTCCTCCTCTTCCCGATAGCTGGCACTGAGGAGGACCTCGTTGACGTCGTGGCCAGAGGCCTGGGTCATCCGCTCGGCGCCGATGACCAGGGCAGTCTTGTGGCGGCCGGCGGCGATGGAGTCGTGGGCTGCGAAGATCGCAGCGGAGCCGGTGGCGCAGGCGTTCTCGTGACGGTGGGCAGGTGTGCGGGCGAGTTCGGGGAACACGGTACCCGGCAACGCGGCTTCGAAGCCCTGGCGGGAGAGTCCGTTGTTGAAGACGCCGACGTGGATGACGTCGATGTCGGCCGGTTCCAGTCCCGCCTCGGCGATGGCGTCGCGGGCGACGTCGGCCATCATCTGGGGCAGCGGTGATTCGGACCGGCCGAACTTGCCGTGGGACCAACCGATGATTGCAGGTGAGGACATGGACACTCCTTCGGGTACCGGGCTCGCGGGGTGCCTGGGACCGGTGTTCGCAACTCCTTGTCCAAGGCGAGCGCTCTGCACGAGCACTGTCCCCTCATACTTTCCCGGTCCCAACAGTCGGTCAACAAAAATCCACCATATGGAACATCGGTGTCATGGCTGGCCGTCCATTTCCCACTCGCAGCCGCGACTCGGAACCTGCCGCTCCGTCCCCCGAATTGCTTCCTCGTTAGGTGGTCGTTATGGTCACGGCCACCCCGCGAAGAACGTGACCAGAGTGACCACCCAAGCCACAGCCAGCGAGCCGCTCCGGCAAACGCCCCTCCTCTTTGAATGAGGTCACTCCGCCGAGGCGATTTCGCTGAATCAGCGGTTTCGCCTCGGCGGAGTGACCTCAAACGCAGCTGTTGCTGCAGCGATGCGCGTCCCGACGGGAGGCCCTGAGGTCCGGTCGTCCGGCCATCGTCGTGACCAGTGCCCCGATCGGCTGCAGGTCCACGTCAGAGCTTCCCGACTTACCCCTTGAGGCGCGTCATCTCGGGGTCGAAGAGCGGCTCCGCGGTCACCGTGGCCGGCAGGCGACGGCCGAGGTACTCGATCTCCACGGCGTCACCGACCGACAGAGTGTTCGGCAGCCAGGCGTAGGCGATCGACTTCCCGATCGTGTATCCGTACGCCGCCGAGGTGACGTAGCCATCGGCGACACCCGTCCCGATCGCTTCGTCCGACTTCGCCGAGGTGACGTAGCCGTCCGCGACACCCGACCCACCGACCACGTACACCGGTTCCTTGCCGAGTACGACATCGGACGGTACGTCAAGCGTCAGGCAGGTCAGCTTCGTGGCCGCGGCCGCCGCCCGCTCGGCCAACGCAGCCTTGCCGATGAAGTCGTCGGTCTTCGACGCCTTCACGGCGAACCCGAGTCCGGCCTGGACCGGTTCGTGTTCGCTGGTCATATCGGTGCCGAAGGACCGGAAGCCCTTCTCCAGGCGCATCGAGTTGAAGGCTTCGCGTCCGCCGGCGATGATGCCGAACTCCTCTCCGGCTTCCCACAGCACGTCCCACAGCCGCGAACCGAGATCCGCCGAGGTGTAGATCTCCCAGCCGAGCTCACCGACATAGGACAGGCGCATCGCCGTGACGGGCACGCCTCCGAGCACTGCGGGCTTCGTGCGGAAGTATTTGAGTCCGGCGTCGCTGAAGTCCTCGTCGGTGACCTTCGCGATGACGTCCCTGGCCAGGGGTCCCCACAGCCCGATGCAGCAGGTACCCGGCGTCGTCTCGCGCACGGTCACCCACTTCGACGGGTCGGCGGCCGACTGATGCCTGGCCGCCCGAGAGATGGCGGCGAGGTCGATGTTCGAGTTCGCTCCCACCTGATAGGTCTCCTCGTCGAGGATCGCGACCGTGATGTCGCTGGTGATGCCGCCGGCCTCATCGAGCAGCAGCGTATAGCTGACCGCTCCCGGTTTGCGCAGCATCGACGACGTGGTCATCCCGTGCAGGAGTTCACCCGCCCCGGGTCCGGTGACTTCGAAGCGTTTGAGCTGGGTCATATCGAACATCGCCACCGAGGTGCGCGTCTTCCACGCCTCGGCCGCGGCGATGGGCGAATGGAACTGATCCGCCCAGGCGTCCCGCTCCGGTGCCGCCCACTCGGACGGCATCTCCGACAGCAGCGTCGCATTCGCGTCGAACCAGTGCGGCCGCTCCCAACCGGAGGTCTCGAGGAAGAACGCACCGAGCTCCTCCTGCTGCCTCCGGAACGGGCTCGAGCGCAGATCCCGCGGGGAGACCCGTGGCTGCAGAGGGTGGATGATGTCGTAGATCTCGACGAAGTTCTGCTGCGAGGTCTCGCTGACGTAGTCCGGTGTCGTCTGCACATCCTCGAAACGGTTGAGATCGATTCCTGACAGGTCGGTCTTCGACCGTCCTTCGGCGATGAGTTCGGCCACGGCGCGGGCGATGCCCGCACCGTGAGTCACCCACACCGCCTCGGCGACGAAGAATCCGTCGACCTGACGGGACTGTCCGACCAGCGAACCGCCGTCAGGGGTGAACGAGAAGATGCCGTTGAAGCCGCGTTGGATCTGAGTCTGAGCGAGTTCGGGCAGCAGTGTCTTCGTCGCCTCCCACTCGGGGGCGAAGTCGTCCGGGGTGAATTCGAGACTCGAGGGCATCCGTTCGCTGGTGATCTCGTCGGGATCGTAGGTCGGCAGGGTGTCCAGATCGACGGGCATCGGGCGATGAGCATAGGAGCCGATGCCGATCCGCTCTCCCCATTCGCGGTAGTACAGGTCCTTGTCCTGGTAGCGCAGGATCGGGGCCTGCGCACCGGCCGGCTTCTCGTTCTTGCCGATGAGCGAGGGCACCTCTGTGGTCCAGGCGAACTGATGCCCCAGCGGCAGCAGCGGGATCGGGGTGCCGACCATCTCGCCGATCTTCGGCCCCCAGAATCCGGCGCAGGAGACGACGATGTCGGCGGGGATCCGGTCGTCACCAGCGATGACGGCGCTGACCCTGCCCCCGGTCGTCTCGACGTCGGTGACGGTGGTCCGGTCGCGGAATTCGACTCCGACGGCACGGGCGCGTTCGATGACGAGCTGGGTGCCCTTCGCGGCCAGCGCGAGCCCGTCGCCGGGGGTGAGCAGCCCGCCGTGGACCATGTCCCGGTCGAGCATGGGAAAGAGCTTTGCGCACTCGTCGGCGTCGATGACGTCGGCTTCGACCCCGTAGGACCGGTTCCAGCCGGCCCGTCGGTGCAGGTCCTGCAGCCGGTCGGGGTTCGTCGCGATCTCGAGTCCGCCGACGGGCAGGAACGAGCCGCGACCGTCGGGCCCGGTCAGCGAGGTGAGCTTGTCGATCGTGTACTGCGCGAACTCGGTCATCGACTTCGATGGGTTCGAGGAGAAGACGAGCCCCGGTGCGTGCGAGGTCGACCCGCCGGGGATGTCGAGCGGGCCCTGCTCGATGACGAGCGTGTTGGTCCAGCCCAGCTGCGCGAGTTCGTCGGCGAGGTTGGCGCCGACGATGCCGGCTCCGATGATGACGACTCGAGGTGATGAGTTCGGCACTGAGTACTCCTTAGTGGTGAAGATTGTGGGGGCTGATATCGCGGCGGACGGCCGGGCCGTGACCGCGGCTTAGGCGTCGATGACGAGGTCGGACTTCGCCGTCGAGCAGCAGGGCAGGAATTTGCCCGCGTCGATCTCCCTGGCGCGGATGCCGCCCTGGTGGTTCAAGTCGACTTCGCCGTCGAGCTTGACGACCTTGCAGGACCCGCACATGCCCTCCTGACAGTTCGCAGGGATCTTCACCCCCGCTTTCCGCGCCGCCTGGAGGACCGTCTCGTCCTCCCCGACGCAGACGTTGAGGCCGGTGCGCACGAACGACATCGTGTGCTCTCCCTGACCCACAGTAGGCAGTGCGGCGGGGTCGACGATCTCCGTTTCGTCATCGGCGTTCGTCTCCGACGGTCCCATCGCCGAGGCGGTCGCCCCGCTCTCAGCCGGGACCGCGGACCCAGCGTCGGACGCAGGCCCGGGCTCCGCCTCGGCGAGGGTGTCGTCGGTGACCCCGACGACCTCGATCTCGACCTCGTCCTCGACGGGCACTGCTGCCTGGGCGTCGACCGCTTCGGTCGGCGCTCCGACAGCCTCGACCGGACCGTCGGCGTCGTATTCGGGTTCGTACATGTCCAGCGCTGCCGGCTGGGACTCGAAGTACTCCTCGGTCGAGGCCGCGATCTCCTCGGCGATCTCGCCGGCGATGGCGACTTCCTCGGCGTATTCGGCGCGGATCTCGCGGTCGCCGGAGAAGAACTCCATGAACACCGAGGTGTCGTCGACGCCGACGTCGCGCAGCAGGTCGGTCGCGGAATTGAGGTACCCTTCCGGGCCGCAGGCGAAGACCTGCCGACCGTTGGCGTCGGGGACGAGCTCGTCGAGCAGCGACGCCGACAGCCGTCCGGTCCGTCCTTCCCATTCCTCGCCGCATTCCCGATCGCCGAGGCAGTAGAGGACCTTGATCCGGAAGTCCACGTTCGCGAGGAAGTCGAGTTCCTCGGAGAAGGCGAAGGAATCAGGGGCCGCACCGTGGTAGAGGAGGACGACATCGGCCTGTCCGGGCAGCGAGTGGACGGTCCGGACCATCGACATCAGCGGGGTGATCCCGGCTCCTGCCGCGAGCAGCAGGAATCGGGCCCGCCGATCGTAGTCGGCCAGGTGGAAGGCGCCGACCGGGCCGAGCATGTCCAGGGTCGTGCCGGGGCGGATGTTGTCGTGTGCCCAGGGCGAGACCCTGCCCTTGGGGTCGCGTTTGATGGTGATCGAGAACGTCCACGGCTCGGTCGGGGCCGACGAGATCGAATAGCTGCGGGACACCGGTTCGGCGCCCGGACCGTCGATGGGGAAGTCGATGTTGATGTACTGGCCCGAGCGGAAGGCCAAGGGCGCCCCGTCCATGCGACGGAAGACGAAGACCATCATTCCTCCCGCCTCGGAAATGGTCTCCACACATTCGGCGGCGAACTCCTGCGGGTGCCAGGGACCGAGCGCGGTGGCGGCTCCGGCCGGACCCGTGGCACTCGAGAGCACCCGGTTCCACGGCATCTCCAGTCCGCGCACCCGCTGGGCCAGCGGCAGCGCGGGCACGGCGGAGGACCTCATCCCACGTGCTCCCGCATCCGCTGCACGTACCAGCCGATGAAGGCCTCGACCTGGTATTCGCTCTTCATGTACGGACCCTGCTCGTAGAACGGACTCGCCGCTCCCTGCTGGCAGAGTTCGACGAAGTTCTTGTCCTGCAGGTTCGTCTGCTTCCAGGTGTGCGTGAGCGATTCGAGGTCGTAGTCGACGCCTTCGACGGCGTCGTCGGCGACGAGCCAGGTGGTGCGCACGAGCGTCTTGGTCGCACTGATCGGGAACGCCGCGAAGGTGATGACGTGATCGCCGAGGAGGTGGAACCAGGAGTTCGGCTGCAGGTGCATCGAGCAGCGCCCGAGGCGGAAATCCGGCAGATCGCCGAGCAGCTTCTTCGACAGCCGTCGCCCGTCGGCAGAGAACGACTCACCGGCGCCGTCGAGCGATTCGCGGGAGATGCGGATGCCGCCGACGCGGGTGTCGAGCTCTTCGACGACCTCGTAGGGCAGACCGTAGCGGCGGCAGCGGTACTCGAGGGAGGCCTGGGCCTGCTGATTGCGGTCCCAGACGTCTTCGAGGTGCGGCGGGATGGTCTCGTCGGTCAGGCCCCAGGTCGGGAACAGCGAGCAGGCGAGTTCCGGGTGGCCGTCGCAGTGGTAGCACTCGCGGTTGTTCTCCATCACGAGCTTCCAGTTGCCCTCTTCGACGATGTTCTGCTGGTAGGCGACCTTCGTCTTCTCCAGCTCGTGCGGGGCGACATAGGGTTCGAAGATCTTCGCCGTCTCGTGGAAGTCCGTCGGCGGTTCTTCGGCCAGGCAGATGAACACGAGTCCGGCGGCGATCTTGCCGTGGGCGCGCTTGAGCGAATAGCAGGACTTGTCGAAGGTCATCTCTCCCGGCGCCGAGGCGTGGATGAGGTCGCCCTCGGGAGAATAGGTCCACGAGTGGTAGCCGCAGACGAGGTTGCCCGTCGTTCCCTGCGACTCCGTGAGTACGCGAGCGCCGCGATGCCGGCACACATTGTGGATGACGTTGACGCCGCCGTCGTCGTTGCGGAGGATGATGATCGAGTACGGCCCGTAGTCGAGGGTGACGTAGTCGCCGGGCTCGGGGATCTCGGCGACGCTGCAGGCGAAGACCCAGTGCTGGCCGAAGACGCCCTGCATGTCGAGGTTGAACAGGTTCGGGTCCGTGTAGAACGGCGCTTCGAGCGAGAAGCCGGTCCGACGGGTGTCGAGCCGGATACGGGTCTCATCGAGTTTGTCCTCGGTGAATCCGGCGGGGAAGCCCTTCTTCGTCGGTGCCAGATTGGTAGCGGTCAATTCTCATCTCCCTTGATGTCTGCCGATCGTGGTCTCACGACGCTGCGTACGCCCTTTCGACCACGGTCCTCGAACTCGGTGAGCTCGATCACGGATGACACATTAGCGAGCTTCACCCTGCAGGAAAAGCGCGAGATTCTGTTTCATACCGTGCGGAATCAATGCATAATCGTGACCATGATCGATCCGCGGCTGACCACCCTGCGCACCTTCGCCGAGTGCGGCACCATCGCCGCCACCGCCGAACTCACCGGATACTCTCCCTCGGCGGTGTCCGGGCAGCTTCGAGACCTGCAGCATTCCTTGGGCATGACGCTCTTGGTCAAGGACGGACGCAGCCTGCGACTGACGTCGACCGGCCGCTACCTGGTCCGCCGTTCGGATGCTCTCGCAGCGGTGTGGGAGGACATCCGAGCCGGTGCCCTGAGTGCCGGAGACCAGGCCCCGAGGCACTTCGGCATCGGGGGATTCTCGACCGCTTCGTCGAACCTCCTCGCACCCCTGGCCGCGAAGCTGCGCACCAGCCGACCCGAGGTCCGCGTGCATGTGGTCGAAGCCAGCCCGACCCGCTGCTTCGAACTCCTCGTCGCCGAGCGCATCGACCTGGCCGTCATCGTGTCCATGCAGGGCCATGTGCAGGTCGAAGAGGATACGCGCTTCGAAAGCGTCGACCTCCTCGACGACCCCCTCGACGTCATGGTCCCCTCCGACCACCCGGTGGCACGGCGGGAGTCGGTGACCCTGGGCGAACTCGCGGGAGAGGAGTGGATCACGGCCGGCCCGGGATCGCCCTATCACTCACTCTTCGTCGCAGCGTTCACTGCGGCGGGAGTGACGCCGTCGGTGGCGCACGAGTCGGCGGAATGGGAGACCTCGGCCGCCCTCGTCGGCGCCGGCATCGGGGTCAGCCTGCTGCCGCGACTCGCCAGCCTCGCCGGCGAGGACAACGTCAGTCGCGTCCGCCTGACCGGCTCCGGTCGACTGAGCCGCAAGATCATCGCCGCCATGCGGGCAGGCAGTCGCAGATCCCCGCTGATCAGAGATTCCCTTCAACATCTCCGCACGACCTCCCAGTACATCCTCTCGACGCGCCTGCGCGAAGACTCCTGAGCCTGCAGATGTTCCCTGGAGGTGGATCCACCTCGATCCACGCGTGTTTTTCGAGCCGGATCCGCCTCCAGGCGACACTTCTGCCGACCGACTGTGCGCCGAGCACCTCCGCCCGGCCACCGGCACGGGGGGGCTTGACAGAGTTCTGTCACGACGGCGAGACTGCTCCTAAGTCTGATGTCAGACTGATATTTCAGTGAGATCGATGGACTCCAGTCCGTCAAACTCACATGTCGAACTCCCACGCATTCGCACTCATGGAGGCTCAACGATGAGCAATAGGGCAATCAGCTACGCCGGTCCCGGGAAGGTCGAGGTCATCGACACCGAATACCCGGAATTCGTTCTCAAGGACGGGCCTGGAGTCAATCCCGCCAATATCGGCCGCAAGGTCGATCACGGCGTCATCCTCAAGACGGTGGCGACGAACATCTGCGGCTCCGACCAGCACATGGTCCGGGGCCGCACGACTGCCCCGGAGGGTCTCGTGCTCGGCCATGAGATCACCGGCGAGGTCGTCGAGGTCGGCCGCGACGTCGAGTTCGTCAAGGTCGGCGACCTCGTCTCCGTGCCGTTCAACATCTCCTGCGGTCGCTGCCGCAACTGCAAGGAGGGCAAGACCGGCATCTGCCTCAACGTCAATCCCGATCGTCCGGGTTCAGCCTACGGCTATGTTGACATGGGCGGCTGGGTCGGCGGTCAGGCCGAGTACGTGCTCGTGCCCTATGCCGACTGGAACGTCCTGAAGTTCCCGGACAAGGATCAGGCGATGGAGAAGATCCTCGACCTCACGATGCTCTCCGACATCTTCCCCACCGGGTTCCACGGTGCCGTAAGCGCCGGCGTCGGTGTGGGTTCGACGGTCTACGTCGCCGGTGCGGGTCCGGTCGGAATCGCCGCGGCCACCTCGGCGCATCTGCTCGGCGCAGCCTGCGTCATCGTCGGAGATCTCAACGAAGATCGCCTGGCCCAAGCCCGCGGATTCGGGTGCGAGACGGTCGACGTGTCCAAGGGCGACCCGAAGGACCAGATCGAGCAGATCCTCGGCGAGCCCGAGGTCGACTGCGGCATCGACGCCGTCGGCTTCGAGGCGCGCGGACACGGCAAGGACGCCAGCCACGAGGCGCCGGCAACGGTGCTCAACTCGCTCATGGACATCACCCGAGCCGGCGGCAGCCTCGGCATCCCCGGTCTCTATGTCACCGGCGACCCGGGAGCCCCGGACGAGGCGGCGAAGGAAGGGTCGCTGTCGATGCGCTTCGGCCTCGGTTTCGCGAAGTCGCATGTGTTCGTCACCGGCCAGTGCCCGGTGATGAAGTACAACCGGGGACTGATGCAGGCGATCCTGCACGACAAGGTATCGATCGCGAAGAACGTCAACGCGACGCCGATCCGCCTCGAGGATGCCCCGCAGGGCTACGCGGACTTCGATTCGGGCGTGGCGAAGAAATTCGTCCTCGACCCACACGGCCTCATCTCCGCCTGAGGCCTCTTCAGATCTCGCGCTTCACCCGTGCCTCTGATGGCTCCGAGACGCGGGTGAAGCTGTGAGGAGTGGTCGCCGGTCGATCCGAGGGTTTCGCCGCCGAAAACGACTCGGAATGACCAGAGAATGCCGGCGAACAGCGCGGAGAGGTTCTCCATTGCGCCCCGGCAGCGCCCCAACCGCCTCAGCCCCGCTCGTCCTCCAACCGCGTGAACGCCAAGTGGGCGAGCGCCGCGGCCTGGTCGCCGAGCAGACCGTCGTCGAACTGCACGCGCGGCGAGTGGTTCGTCTCCGCGTCGGGGTCGATGCCCTCGGGCGTCGCACCTAGGAAGACGAACGTGCCGGGCACTCTCTGCAGCACGAAGGAGAAGTCCTCGGACCCCATTCGCGGATGCTCCATCTCGACGACCCGCTCGGCTCCGAAGACCGAGCCCAAGCGTTCGAGCGCGACCGCTGACTCGGCGGGATTGTTCACGGTCACGGGGAATCCCACCTGGAAGTCCAGCTCGGCGGTGCAGCGATGTGCCCTGGCGATGTTCTCGGCGATCTCGGTCACCCGCTCCTGCAGCAGTCCCAGGGCTTCGGCCGAGAGGAAGCGGATGGAGGCGATGAGCCTCGCCGAGTCCGGGATGACGTTGCTCGCCTGCGCGGCTTCGAGCTGGGTGACCGAGACGACCACGGGGTCGAAGATGTCGAAGGACCGGCCGGTCATCGTATTCAGCGCCAGCACTACCTCGGCGAGGGCGGGCACGGGATCTCGGGTCGCCTGCGGTTGGCTGCTGTGCCCGCCGGCGCCGTGGATGGTGACGGTGAGATCGGCGAATCCGGCCATGAGCGGGCCGCCCTTCGTCGTGAAACGACCCCGCACATCGGCTTCGACGTGGATCCCGTAGGCCGCGACGACGGGGACGCCTGCGGCCTCGAGCACGCCCTCGGCGATCATCGGTTCGGCCCCGCCCTCGACCTCCTCGGCGGGTTGGAACATGAAGATGATCGAGCCGGGCAGCTCCTCCCGGTGAGCGGCGAGCAGGCGGGCTGCGCCGACGAGGCCCGCCGTGTGCAGGTCGTGCCCGCACGCGTGCATGTTCCCGTTCGTCGACGCGAAGTCCAGTCCGGTGTCCTCGGCGACGGGCAGGGCGTCCATGTCCCCGCGCAGCAGCACCGCGGGTCCGGGCTTGCCTCCCTTGAGGACGGCCACCACCGAGGTGAGCGACTGACCCGTGGTGATCTCGAGTCCCAGCCCGGCGAGCTCGTCGATCACCGTCTGCTGCGTGAAGGGAAGATCGAATCCGAGTTCGGGGTTCGCGTGCAGCTTCCGCCGCAGGGAAATGAGCTCGCCGAGGTGGCCCTGAGCTTCGGTGCGGAAATCTGGGATGGTCATGGGGCTCCTCATCGTGTGGGTGGCGTGCGGTTCGGTTCGACCGGTTTCGGTCGGCTGCTGTTACCAATCTATGCCCTGCGGTGGTCAACGCACCCTTGTTGCCGGTCTACACGGGCAAGTAGTGTTGATTACCCACGTCACTCGATGAGGAGACCGACCGTGCGCATCATCATCACTCAGAACACGACTCTCGACGGCCGCGTCGAGATGCTCGACGACTGGTTCGACCCGCAGGCTCAGGACGAGGAGCTCACGGCCGAACTCATGCGGCAGTCCGCGAACGAGGACGTGCTGCTGCTCGGTCGGCAGACCTTCGAGGACTTCCGCAGCTATTGGCCCCACGCCACCGATGACACAACCGGGGTCGCGGCCCACCTGGACCAGGTCGACAAACGCGTCGTGTCATCGACGCTGACTGACCCGGGGTGGCAGAACACGCAGATCATCAGCGAAGATCCGATGCGGGCGGTCGCGCACCTGCGCGAGCAACCGGGCCGCGACATCATCGTCACCGGCAGCATCACCCTCGCCCACGAACTCATCTCGGAGGGCCTCGTCGACGAGTATCGGATGTTCACCTACCCCGTATGGCAGGGCCGCGGACGCGGATACTTCCACGACGGAGCACACTCGGCCAGGCCACCTCGCCTCAAGCTCATCGACTCGAAGGCCTTCCCCAGCGGCATCACCTACGCGGCCTACGAGCCGAGCTCCTGAGGGACGACCTGCAGCCAGGACCGAGCTGACCACCCCTCACGCCGTACCGAACATGACCTTCCGACCGTCGGGGTCCTCGACGGTGACGACGACTTCGTCGACCTCGATGAGCGGGACACCCGTTCCCTTGATCCGTTCGAGGAACTCCGCCTGATCGGGGATCCGGAAGTACAGATGGGTGAGATTCGACTCAGCCACGGGCGGGAACGCGTAGTCTGCGAACGCCTCCGCCCCGTGGAGAGCGATCTGGATTCCCTCGGCATCGATGACGAAGTACGTGTAGTCCTCATCGCCAGCCGTCTCGAGCGGAAGATCGGCGATCTCGCGGTAGAAGGCGGCGGTCGCCTCGGGGTCGGTGCAGGTGAGGAACACCCCGCGAAACGTCGATTCCATGGCCGTCTCCCTTCGCCGCGGAGGACACAGACCGTTCTCCGTGTCCTTCCGGTAGCCGCAGTGTACCCGCCGAGGCGGCCGACCGTCAGCCTCGACCGACGAATCCCCGTCGAACAGAGGGTGCCCGGAACCATCCCGATCCCACCGGCGCCGATCGCCCTTGCCAAGTGACGCACATGCTCCATACATTCTTCGGGGAGTCGGCCCTGTTAGCCTGGCAGGCTGAAACCGATGAGCAGGAGTGAATGTGCGAACGAACCGGTGGCTGCTGGGCCTGGCCATGTCCGTGACCGTAGTGGGGCTGGCCGCCTGCGGAGGTCAGGGCGACGACGCGAAACCGCAGGAGTCCTCGGCCGCGGCCGAACAGTCCCCCGGCGCCGACTCCGCTCAGGACCAACAGGGTCAGCAGGGCAAGCCGAACACGAAGGACATCCCCGAGGTGGTCGCCGAGGTCAACGGGGAGAAGATCGTCAAGGACGACTTCGTCCCCCTCTTCGAGACCCAGTACCAGCAGATGCAGATGCAGGCCCAGCAGTCCGGCCAGCCGGTCGACGAGAAGGACCTGAAGAAGCAGACCGCTGAGAACCTCGTCAGCACCGAAGTGCTCGTCCAGGAAGCCGATAAGCGCGACATCTCGGTGACGGACAAGGACATCGACAAGGGACTCAAGGAATCAGCGAAGTCGGGACAGATGAGCGAGAAGGACTTCCTCAAGGCCATGAAGGACCAGGGCATGGATGAGGAGAAGGTCCGCTCTGAGCTGAAGAACCAGCTGAAGATCGAAGGTCTCGTCGAGGACGAGTACGGCGAGTTCAAGGTCAGCGGCGAGGAGATCGGCCAGGCCTACGAACAGGCGAAGGCCCAGCAGGAGCAGATGGCTCAGCAGGGTGGCCAGGGCCAGCAGGAGATGCCGCCGATCGAGGAGATGCGCCCCCAGCTCAAGGAACAGGTGAAGAACCAGAAGTCCACCGAGGCGACTCAGAAGTACGCGAAGAAGTTGCGCAAGCAGGCCGACGTCACGATCCACCTCTGAGTTCGCCGGGCTTCCGGTCGGGCCCCGCCCCGGCGGCCCTCACCCCTCAACCACGGATTCCGTCCCACTTGGCAAGAAATTGCCGCCTTTTCTCAAGAAAACACTGAGTGTTCCTCGCATTTCTCTTGTGTGGAACTTACCCTGATGTGGACTATTCGATCGGTCGGACCACTGCCGGTCGTACGCTCCGTCCGCTGACCGGTGTCGACGGTGACACGAGTCTCACTGCAGAAAAGGACTTCCCGTGGCTTCCATTCTCACGCGCTCGGCGATCGTCGCGCCGAAGAACTTCAACCGGTGGCTGATCCCACCGGCGGCTCTGGCCATCCACCTGTGCATCGGCCAGGTCTACGCATTCAGCGTCTTCAAGATCCCGTTCATGACCCATTTCGACGCCGGCGAGGTCTCGATCGGCTGGATCTTCTCGATCGCGATCCTCATGCTCGGCATCTCCTCGGCCGTCTTCGGTCCCTGGGTGGAGAAGAACGGTCCGCGCGCTTCGATGGTCGCGGCCGGAACCTGCTGGGTCGTCGGCTTCTTCATCGCCTCGCTCGGCATCGTGGCCGGTCAGCTGTGGCTGGTCTACCTCGGCTACGGAGTCATCGGCGGAATCGGCCTGGGCATCGGCTATATCTCCCCGGTCTCGACCCTGATGAAATGGTTCCCGGACCGTCCCGGCCTGGCCACGGGCCTGGCCATCATGGGCTTCGGCGGCGGCGCCCTCATCGCCAGCCCGATGTCGAACCAGCTCATGGCCTTCTTCGGCGGCGGTGCCGATCCTGAGCACCTCGTCGCCGGTCTGACCCCGACCTTCGTCACCCTCGGCATCGTCTATGCCGTCGTCATCGCCGCCGGTGCCTTCGTCATCCGCGTCCCCCACCCGGAATGGACCCCGAAGGGGTTCGACCCCTCGAAGGTCGCAGCGAAGCCGATGCAGACCAAGGGCAACGTCTCGGTGCGCAACGCCATCCGCACACCGCAGTTCTGGCTGCTGTGGGTCGTCCTGTTCCTCAACGTCACCGCGGGCATCGGCATCCTCGAGAACGCCGCCCCGATGATCCAGGCCTACTTCGGCATCACCGCCGCCGCAGCCGCCGGCTTCGTCGGACTGCTCTCGATCGGCAATATGGGCGGTCGTTTCATCTGGTCGACGACGTCCGACTACCTGGGCCGGAAGAACAACTACATGATGTACCTCGGCGTCGGGGCGATCCTCTACCTCCTCGTCGCGCTCTTCGGCGGCGGTTCGATCATCCTCTTCGTGCTGGCCACCCTCATCATCATCTCCTTCTACGGCGGCGGATTCTCCACCGTTCCCGCCTACCTCAAGGACCTCTTCGGCGTCTACCAGGTCGGCGCCATCCACGGCGCGCTGCTCACGGCATGGTCGGCGGCCGGTGTGGCCGGTCCGCTCATCGTCAACTCCGTCGTCGAAGCCGGGGAGGCGGCCGGAAAGTCCGGCCCCGCCCTCTACACTCCCGGCATGTTCATCATGGTCGGCGCGCTGGTCGTCGGCTTCATCGCCAATGCGCTCGTCCGCCCGGTCAGCGAGAAGCACTTCGAACGCGAAGAGGACGTCGCCGCCGAGCAAGCCGCCGCCCTCGAAGAGAACTGAAGGAAGGACATCCACCATGAGTGATTCCACCCCCGTCGCCCACGTCCCCGACTCCGGTTCACCGCAGTCGCCCGTCGGCGGCGCCTATAAGACCATCGGCACGACCCTGACCGTCGTCGTGGTCGGCGGCCTCGTCTGGGGCCTGTCCCTGACGGTGGTCAAGGCCGTCGCGATCTTCACCGGCTGACACCCTCGCCGAGGCGGCCCTGCGCAGCCGTCCACCCGACGTCTTCATAGCGGGCCGTCTCCGATCCTCGGCAGAACCGAGAATGGTTCTGCCGAGGATCGATCGTTTCCGGTCGCGGTCCGGCCGCGTTTCGCAATTCGGGGACCGTCTGGACGAAAGCTGGATTCACCACGTACCCGACTCAGTGGCGCGGGTTGGAGTCCCCTGTGCGAATCACTGGGCCCGTGCACCGGCATCGAACTCGACGAAGAGGTCTACAAACTCGTTCGGCTTCCCCGCCGCTGGAGAGAACAGGGACAGTGAGCTTGACGTTCCGCTGCAGGTCCCTGCGGTGGATGTCAGCGTCGTGGTCGAGAGGGCCGGGAGACCATAGGACTCCTTCTCCCTCCCAGCGCGGCCCGGCAGCTGGGAGAATCGAAGTCATGAGCAGGAAGAAACAGACCTTGAGTGAGTTCCTCACCGCCAAGCGCGCCGCCGTCCGGCCCGAGGATGCGGGAATCAATGACGCTGGTCCGCGTCGCGTGCAGGGGCTGCGCCGCGAGGAGGTCGCGGTGCTCTCCGGTGTAAGCATCGACTGGTATGTGCGCCTCGAGCAGGGACGTCAGGTCATCCCGTCGGAGTCCGTACTCGCGGCCGTCGCGCGCACTCTGCGGCTCGACGCCGCCGAGCGGGAGTACCTGTTCAACCTCGCTCGACCAACATCTGGCACCACGACTGCCGACGGGAACGCAGTTGTCCGCCCGGGCATCCGGAGGATGATCGACGGGTTGCAGAACCAGCCGGCGTTCCTCCTCGGTCCGCGCATGGAAGTCTGCGCCGGCAACGAGCTCGCCTGGGCTCTGTTGGCCGACTTCCCTGCCCGCGAGCCAGATGATCGGAACCTGCTCCGCTGGATTTTCACCGAGCCCGGGGCCCGTGACCTCTACCTCGATTGGGAGAACGTCGCCTCGGAACTCGTCGGCGTGCTGCAGCTCGAGGCCAGCGCAAGTCCCAGAGATCCCGCCATCGCTGCACTCGTCGGTGAACTCGCCACCGCCAGCCCAGAGTTCGCGGAGTGGTGGGCGCGCCCCAATCCGCAGGGGCGCTCCTCCGGGACCAAACGCTTCGCGCACCCCGTTGCCGGGCGCCTCACTATCGACTGGGAAGCTTTCACCGTCCCCGACGACTCCACTCAAACCCTGTTCGTCTACTCCGCCGCCGATGACTCATCGGCCGAGGCACTCCGGCTTTTGGCGACATGGCGCGCCACAGAGCGCGCCGAGGCCGACGACTCAGCAGACGTGACACATCAGCAACCAGCAGACAGGACCACAACGTGACCGGAATCGCACTCGTCACCGGAGCATCCTCAGGGATCGGCTTCCACATCGCCCGGCAGCTCGCCTCCCGTGGATACGACATCGTCGGCATCGGGGCGAGCGAGAGAATCCTCGCTCTGCCCGATAGGCTTCCGCAGGTGAAGGTGACGCCGGTGCGTGCTGATCTCACCGACCGCGGGCAGCTCGATGCCGCTTGGCGGTCCTTCGAGGAACTCGGGGTGCCGCTCGACGTCGCGGTTCTCAACGCCGGCAAGAGCCTTGGCGGCGGTTTCGTCGACACCGACCTCGATGAAGAGCTGCACATGCTCGATCTCAACGTGACCAGTCAACTCATCCTCGCCAAGCGAGTAGTCCGTCGGATGGCCGAGCAGAAGCAGGGGCGAATCCTGATCACCACCTCGCTGTCGGCAACGACACCGACCCCGTACGAGTCGATATACGGACCGACCCGGGCCTTCATGTACAGCTTCGCCCAGGGTCTGCGCGAAGAGATGCGCGAGTACGGAGTCTCCGTCACAGCCCTGCTTCCCGGCGCTACCGCAACGGATTTCCACGACACCGCCGGTATGCAGGACACCAAATTCGGCGACAACTCCTGGAAGAACGACCCCGAACTCGTCGCAAGACTCGGCGTCGACGCGCTATTAGCCGGACGCGACCATGTAGTGGGCGGCGACCGCAACACGCGCTGGTCCGCCTTGCGCAACAAACTCATTCCGGAACACGTCAAAGCCCGCAGATTCGCCAGTGATTCCAAACCACATACGTCGAAATGACGCTTAGCCGGTAAAACGCCAACGCGGGAATCTTCGCCCAACGACATCGTTACGGCCATCGGCATCGCCGCCTCAGTCGGCCCTGTCGGATCGACCGGTCCGCCCCGAGCCGGTCTCGTCTCTCTCAGCCTCCGACTGACAAAGTCGAAGCCTCGCTCCAGCTGCGCCACAGCCTGGCCACAGCGTGCGGGTGCTGAATAGGAGTCATCAAGCACTCCCCAACTGCTGAGAAAGGCACAGACCATGAACGAGTCGAGGCACACGAGGACGGCATACGCACAGAAGGACACGCACAAGCGCCGCCTGGCGCTGGCGGTCACGGGTGCCGCCGCCGCGCTGGCGCTGACCGCCGCTGGCCTCGCCGGAGTTCCCGCCTCGGCGGCGTCGAATTCCGCTGTGGCTGCCGACTCGGGCACGGCGATGCCCTTCACCGGTCAGCCCACCGACAACGGCAGCAGCACGAGTCCTGGCAGCGGCAGCGCGACTCCTGGCACGGGCGACGGCTCGACCCAGGAGGACGCCACTCCGGCGAGCACGAAGGAGTCCACCGGTGTCGTCCTCATCGACACCCGGCTCGGCTATGAGAACGCCGAGGCGGCCGGCACCGGCATGGTGCTCAGCCAGGACGGACTCATCCTCACGAACAACCATGTCATCTCCGGTTCGACGAAGATCGCGGTCACCGTGGCCACGACGGGCAAGCCCTATGAGGCCTCCGTCGTCGGCTCGGACTCGACGAAGGACGTGGCCGTGCTCAAACTCAAGGACGCCTCGAACCTGCAACCGGCCACCCTCGATGACGACTCCGTCTCGGTCGGCGACGATGTCACCGCCGTCGGCAACTCCGAGGGCGGCGGACACCTGCAGGCCGCCGACGGATCGGTCACCGACCTCGGCGCTTCCGTCACCACGACAGCGCAGGCCACCGAGGATTCGGAGACGCTGAATGACATGATCGAGGTCCAAGCCGATATCGTCTCCGGTGACTCGGGCGGTGCACTGCTCGATGACGAGGGCGAGGTCGTCGGCATGAACACGGCCGCATCATCCGGCGCCCCCGTCGTCACCGGCTATGCCATCCCCATCGAGACCGCGCTGACGACTGCGGAGTCGATCATCGACGGTCAGCAGACGAGCACGAACACCCTCGGCTATCCGGCGTTCCTCGGCATCGGCGTCGGCCAGTCCGATGACTCGGGACAGCAGGGTCAGTCCGGTCAGCAGGGCCAGTACGGCAGCGACGCGAACGGCCGATACGGGCAGTCCGGTGCTTCCTCGCAGACTGATGGCGCAGTGGTCGCCGGGGTCTACGAGGACACTCCCGCCGCCGAGGCGGGGCTCACCGCCGGTGACACGATCACCGCGATCGGCTCGACGCAGATCACCGACGGCACCGCCCTGTCCGAGGCCATCGCCGAGCACAAGCCCGGAGACACCGTGCCCCTGACTTGGACGGACGCCGACGGCCAGTCCCACACCTCGAATGTGACACTGACCGAGGGCCCCGCCGCCTGAGGGGAAGATTGCCCCACCACGCCGGGCGAGACGTAAGATCGGGCCATGCCCGGACACGAAGACGCCTCGCCCGCGGAGTGGTCGCCCCGCAACCGTCACAACCGAGGGCGCCTCGACTGGTCGACGATCCTGCGCAACATCGCCCTGGCCCTGGCGCTGCTGGCCGCGGTGTGGGCGATCTTCAACGTCCGCCTGCCCTCGATCGACGTCTTGCAGGCCGATATCGCGGCCGCCGGCTTCTGGGGCTTCGGCGTCTTCATCCTCATCTACGCGGTCGTCGCCGCCACCCCCATCCCGGTGACGATCATGGCGACCGCCGGTGGTCTGATCTTCGGTCTGGCCTTCGGGACTCTGCTGTCGATGATCGGGGTCGTGCTCGGCTGCTGGGGCGGGTACTGGATCGCTCGGGCGCTCGGCCGGGAGACGGTGATGCGTCTGCTCGGTTCGCATGCCGAATCCGTCGAGTCCCGACTCACCGGCGGCGGGTTCTACGCAGTGTGCACCCTGCGCCTCATGCCCGGCTTCCCCTACTGGCCGGTGAATTACGGCAGCGGGGCATTGGGGATCGACAGCCGCACGTTCCTCACCGCCACCGTCATCTCGTCCCTGCCGGGTCAGCTCTCGCTGGTGGCCGTCGGCGCCTTCATCGGGGGACCGAACGCCCTCAACGGCGTCGCCGTGGGAATCTCCTGGGCCCTGGTCATCACGCTCACGATCATCACGATGCGCCGATGGAAGTCAGCCCGCGAGAACGGCCACGGCTCCGCTGAGACCTGAGAGAGTGAGGACGTCAGTCGCCAGAGGCGCGACGTGCTCGTGACGCCGCAAGATGGGTGCGGTTGGCGCAGCTGCGCACATCGCAGAAGCGCTTCGACAGGTTCCGAGTGAGATCGGCGAACGCCGCCGAACAGTCACTGCCTGCGCACGGGCGCAGACGAGCGAGGTCTCCTGTGCGGACGAGATCGGTGAGGACGAGGGCGATATCGGAGGCCATCCGCTCACCCAGGGTCGATCCGGCCCCGGCGGCGTGGAGATGCCAGCCCCACTGGCCATGGCTGACAAGTCGGGGTTGCACCCGGATCTCATCGAAGCTCATGTTGACGGCCGCGACGACAGCGTCCGTATCGTCGCCGAGCACGATGCGGAATCGCTCGCGCAGTAGGACGGCGACACCGACGTCGAAGACGTTGGCCTCCACTGGTCCGGAAAAATCGTGATCGCGCACGAATTCGCTCAACTGAGCCGGGGAGGCGAGGAGGTCGTCGGTAGAGAGTATTCCAGGTGCCGTGTTGAGCAGGTCGACGAGCATCTGCAGATTCGCTCGGACATCGATCGGGAAACTCACGTCTCAATAGTAACTCAGACATTCTCAACATCCCAATAGCCGCTTTCAATCTCCCAAATCCACTCGCATTGACATGACCGTACCGATCTTTGCTACTGTCATAGCGAAGACGTCCACAACGGAGGCAACGAGGTCATGCGAAGCGGCACTCTCCTGGGTTTCACCTTCACGCTGCTATCTGCCGCATTCTTCGCCGTATCCGGTCCCGTCGCCAAGACGTTCTACGACATCGGCTGGTCACCGGGGTCGGTCGTTCTGCTCCGACTCGGCGGTGCCGGGCTGGTCATCCTCATTCCCTCGCTCGCGATACTCCGCGGCCGCTGGGACAAACTCAGACGCGCCTGGCCGATCATTGCGATCTACGGTCTGGTGACCATGGCGGGGGTGCAGATCTTCTTCTTCCTCGCACTCGAGAGTCTCGACGTTGCCGTCGCGGTGCTGCTCGAAATGATGGGGGCACCCGTGCTCATCGTGTTCTGGCTCTGGATCCGACACCGACGGCAGCCCCATCTGCTTACCGGAACCGGGATCCTCGCCTCTCTCGTCGGGGTGCTGCTCGTCCTCGATCTCACCGGAGGCGCCGGCAGTTGGGTCGGGGTCGCCTGCGCAGTGGCCGCAGCTGCATGCTTCGCGTGCTATTTTCTCGTCTCGTCGGATCAGCGGATCGATCTGCCGCCTCTCGCGCTGACCGGTCTGGGGATGGCGGTCGGAGCGATCGCGACTGTGCTGCTCACCGTGACGGGTCTCCTGCCGGCCACCTTTGCACTCACCAGCGTCACCTTCGCATCCGCCCCGATGTCGTGGACGCTTCCCGCCGTTCTTCTCGTGCTCTTCACCGTCGGGGCATACACCTGCGGCATCATCGGCCTGCGGCTGCTCGGTCCGACTGTCGGCTCTTTCGTCAATCTCAGCGAAGTGCCCTTATCCGCCATCGCAGCATGGATCATTCTCAGCGAGTCGCTGACCACTCTTCAGCTTCTCGGCACCGCCGTCATCGTCCTCGGCGTCTGCCTGGTCAAGGTCGGCGACCTGCGCACGACTCACTCGAAGTTCGGTTTGCGACGCTCCTGGAAGGCTGTGAACCCTTCGGCATAGTCCGGGGTCTGACGAGCCGATTCCTGCAGGGCAGCCTCTTGGGCGAGCACCTCGGCGAGGTTCGGGCGTTCGTCGGCGAGCTTCTGCACGAAGCCCTTCTCCATCGCGAAGGCCTCGGCCGGTCCGGTGACGATCTTCTCCAGCTTCGATTCGACGAAGTCGGTCAATTCCGCGGCGGGAACCGCACGTGAGACGATCCCGGTGGCGGCCGCCTCGGCGCCGGTCATGAAATCACCGGTGACGATGAGATCCATCGTCCGGTGATAGCCGACCCGGTCGAGGAACACGTGGTGGGCGCCGGAATCGAGCATCGCGCCGATTGCGGCGAACGGGGACCCGAACTTCGCATCATCGGCGGCGAAGATGATGTCGGCTGCCGCGGCGACTCCGTAACCGAGCCCGAGGGCAGCGCCCTGGACCTGGGCGATCACGGGGATCGGCAGCGCCCTGATCGATTGGAAGACGGGGGCGAAGATGTCGGCGAGGAAGGCGTGGGCGTCATCCGTCTCGACGTCGACATTCGCGATGTCGCGACCGGAGCAGAAGACCTTGCCCTCTCCGCGGACGAGGAGCACGCGGACGTTCGGGACCGCCTCGGCGACCTTGGCCACGGCGGCCGCGATATCGCGGAGGTTGTCCGCGTCGAGGGCGTTGCGGGACTCGGGTCCGTCGAGGACGAGCTCGGCGATCGGGCCGCGGTTCTTCAGTTGGATCTCGGTCATGGATGCTCCTTTGCGTGTCCTTGCGGTGGCGGCACCCCCTGGTGACGGACGCAGTCGCGCCCGTCACCAGGGGGTGCCGGGTGTCACCAGGTGTAGAAACCCTGCCCGGTCTTGCGGCCGAGCTCACCGGCGGCGACCTTGTCCTTGAGTATCTGCGGGGGTGTGAACCGTTCGCCGATCTCGGCGGCGAGGTGCTCGGCGATTCCCAAGCGCACGTCGAGGCCGACGATGTCCGTCGTCTGCAACGGGCCGGCCGGGTGCCGGTAGCCCAGGGTCATGGCACGGTCGATGTCTTCGGCACTGGCGACGCCGTCTTCGACCATCCGCATCGCTTCCAGCGCCAAGGCCACGCCGAGGCGGGAGGAGGCGAATCCGGGCGAGTCCTTCACTGTGATCGCCGTCTTCCCCAGTGCCGTCACCCATTCCTTGGCGACGTCGACGAGTTTGGGATCGGTGTGGGTGCCGACGACGACCTCGACGAGTTCGGACACGGGCACCGGGTTGAAGAAGTGCAGCCCGATGAGCGCCTGCGGCCGCGGCAGGGCTGCGGCGAGCTCGTCGATCGACAGTGCCGAGGTGTTCGTGCCGATGCTGGCGGCCGGAGCGTGCTTCGCGACAGCGGCGAGCACCTCCTGCTTGAGTTCGACGATCTCGGGCACGGCCTCGACGACGAGGAGGGCCTCGTCGAGCAGGGTCGGGTCGCGGTCGACGACGACGGTTCCGGGCACATTGATGCCCTTGGACTGCGACTTCTCGATCGACGCGTCGATGCGTTCCCGGGCGGCGGCCACGGTGTCGTCGGTGTTCTCGATGACGATGACTCGGGCACCGGCGGTGGCGAAGGCATGCGCGATTCCGGCACCCATCCGGCCGCCTCCGAAGACGCCGACGACATCGGGGACGCGGGCGGTGGTGGTGGCCGCCTCGGTGGGGGTGTCAGTGGTGTCGCTCATGCGTTGTCGCCTTCTTCTCGGGTGCGCGAATCGCGCTGCTGGTCGATCGCTTCGGTGGTCACGGCCTCGGCGCGTGCGCGCTCGGCCTTTTCCTGCTCGGCTGCCTTCTTCGCCTTCTTGGCCTCGCGCTTGGACAGGAACGCGTCCATGCGGGCGAACTTCTCCTCGGTTTCGAACAGCACGGCCTGGGCCACATTGTCGATGAGCGGATGCGCTTCACGCGGGGCGTGGAACGCCGACTTGCTCAGGCGCACGGCCAGGGGTGCGAAGCTCGCGATCCGATCGGCCAGCGCCTGACCGGCGAGTTCGAGATCCTCGGGGTCGACGACGTCATTGAGCAATCCGATGGCTTTGGCTTCATCGGCCTGCAGGGTCCGTCCGGCGAGGAGGATCTCCTTGGCGCGGGGTTCGCCGACGAGTTCGCGCAGGCGCCACGCGGCTCCGGCTGCGGCGAGGATGCCCAGACCGGTCTCCGGGTTGCCGATCTTCGTCGACGGGGTGCCGATGCGGAAGTCCGCGGCGAAGGCGAGCTCGGCACCGCCGCCCAGCGCGAATCCCTCGATCAGGGCGATGACCGGCATCGGCAGTTCCTGGATGCGGGAGAAGATCTTCGAGTTGATCCCGGCCAGGGCATCATCGCGACGCCGATTGCGCAGCTGCGAGATGTCGGCCCCGGCGGCGAAGACTCCGGATGTGCCGGTGAGGATCGCAACCTTCGGTTCGGCCTCGAGTTCGGCGCACACGGCGTGGAGGGCATCGACCATCGACTGGTCGATGGCGTTGCGGACCTCGGGCCGGTTGAGTCGGATGATCATCCGGTCCTCGTAGCGCTCGATGAGCAGCGGGGAGGCGGAATCGCTCACGCCGCCGGCGCTCACACGCGCTCCAGCAGCAGCGCCGATCCCTGGCCGACGCCCACGCACATGGTCGCCAGGCCCTTCGTCGCCCCGGCCTGTTCCAGACGGTTGAGCAGGGTCAGGGTGATGCGGGTCCCGGAGCAGCCCAGCGGGTGGCCGAGAGCGATCGCTCCGCCGAATCCGTTGACGGTCTCCGGGTCGAGCCCGAGGTCGCCCATGCACGCCAGCGACTGGGAGGCGAAGGCCTCATTGAGTTCGACGGCCTCGAGGTCATCAACGCTCCAGCCGGTGCGTTCGAGCACCTTGCGGGTCGCCGGGACGGGTCCGATGCCCATGATCTCCGGGGACACACCGGCATTGGCACCGGCGACGACCCGGGCGCGCGGGCTCAGACCGTGCTTGTTCGCATAGTCCTCGGATACGAGCACGACGACGGCGGCGCCGTCGTTGAGCGACGAGGAGTTTCCGGCGGTGATGACGCCGCCCGGTCCGTGGATGGGACGCAGCTTGCCGAGCTTCTCCAGCGTCGAATCGCGCGGACCCTCATCGGCGGTGACCTCGCCGACGGGCAGGATCTCACGCTCGAAGCTGCCGGCCTTCTGCGCGGCCAGCGCCTTCTGATGCGACTGGAAGGCGAATTCGTCGAGAGCCTCACGGGTGAGCTGCCACTTCTCGGCGACGCGTTCGGCCGTCTGCGGCATCGACAGGGTCACGTCCTCACCGAAGGCGGGGTTCGCGAACCGCCAGCCGATGGAGGTGTCCCAGGTCCGGCCCGGCTTCGACCACGCATGCGAGGGCTTCTCGCTCACCCACGGGGCGCGGGTCATCGATTCGACACCGCCGGCCACGACCACATCGGCGTCTCCGGCGGCGATCATCGCCCGCGCCGTCGTGATCGCGGTCATTCCCGAGGCGCACAGGCGGTTGACGGTGAATCCGGGCACGGATTCGGGCAGCCCGGCCAGCAGCACGGCCATGCGGGCGATGTTCCGATTGTCCTCACCGGCCTGATTCGCCGATCCGAGGAGGACCTCGTCGATGTCGGAGGCGTCGATGCCGGAGCGTTCGATGACGGTCTTGAGCGTTGTGGCCACGAGGTCATCGGGTCGCTGGTCGGCCAGAACTCCTCCGTAGCGTCCGATGGGGGTGCGCAGTCCGTCCAGAATGAATGCCTCGGGCATGGGTCTCCTCGCTGACGAGTTCGGGTAGGTGACATGGTACGGGCTTGCGCCCGGATGGCTTCGAGTCGCTCAGGAGTCGAAGTCGACGAGGACTTCGTCGCTGACGGGGAACGTCTGGCAGGTGAGGACGAAGTTCGCCTCGACCTCGGCGTCTTCGAGTGCGTAGTTGCGGACCATGTTGACCTCGCCGCCGCAGATCTTCGCACGGCAGGTTCCGCACACGCCGCCCTTGCAGGCGAACGGCAGATCGGACCGGGATTCCTGCGCGGAATCGAGGATGGTCTTGCCCTGCGACATCGCCGAGGTGGAGCGTTTGCCGTCGAGGACGACCGTGACATCGCTCGTCGCACCTTCGACCACCTTGTCCGCGTGGACGACCTCCGGCGGCGGTTCGTCGACATAGAAGAGCTCGAAGTGGATCTTCTCCTTCGGCACGTCGAATTCGGCGAGCACCTTGCGCGCATCTTCGAGCATGCCGAAGGGTCCGCACAGCCACACATGGTCCATGCTGCCGATCGGGACGATGGCGGTCAGCAGATCCCTCAGCTTCTCCTCGTCGAGGCGGCCGGAGAAGAGCTCGACATCGCGGGGTTCGCGGGAGAGCACGTGGACGAGGTCGAGCTGCTGGTTGCGGGCGTCCTTGAGATCGGCGAGCTCCTCGGCGAACATCACGGTGTTCGTGTGCCGATTGCCGTAGAGCAGAGTCACCGAGGCTTCGGGGTTGGACAGCACGGTCGAGGCGATGGAGAGCATCGGGGTGATTCCCGAACCTGCGGCGATGCACAGGTGCCTGCCGCCGGCAGAGGCGTCGGCGCGGAAGCTGCCCGAGGGCGGCTGCACCTCGATGGTGTCGCCGGCTCGGACCTCGTTGACCAGCCACAGGGAGAAGAGTCCCTCGGGGACTTCGCGCACGCCGATGCGCGGAGCGGTTCCGGCCGGGGCGCAGATCGAGTAGCTGCGACGGTGCTCGGCACCGTCGATGACGCGACGCAGGGTCAGGGACTGTCCTGCCGCGAAGTCGAAGAGCTCGGAGTACTCGCCCGGCACGTCGAAGGTCACGGCGGCCGAATCCTCGGTGAGGTGGTCGACGGAGCTCACGGTCAGCGGGTAGAAGGCCGACCGGGAGAGTCCGTCGGCGGGTTCGGTGGCGGGCGCCGCCTCGGCGGTCTGATCGATCGTGTCGGTCATCAGATCTCCTTCACATGGTCGAACGGTTCGAGGCAGTCGTTGCACTGGTACATCGCCTTGCATGCGGTCGCGCCGAATTCGGAGGACAGCCTGACATCGTCCGATCCGCACAGCACACAGGTCACTGCCCGGCGGGTGGGCATGAGCGTCAGCGCGACCGGGCCCTGCCGGGCCGGTGCGGCTCCGGGTGGGGAGATTCCGGCGTCCTTGAGCGCCTTCTTCCCGCGCTCGGTGATCCAGTCGCTCGTCCAGGCAGGTGTCAGGGACACACGCACCTCGGCGTCGGGGAATCCGGCGTCGAGGAGTTCGCGCTGCAGGTCATCGCGCATCGTCGCCATCGCCGGACATCCCGAATAGGTGGGGGTGATGGTGGTGACGACGTGGTCGTTCTCGATCGTGACGTCGCGCAGGACGCCGAGGTCGAGCAGAGTGAGCATCGGCATCTCGGGGTCGGTCACACGTTCGGCGGCGGCCCAGGCACGGTCGATCGCCTCGGCGTCGTCGGCCGGGGTGTGAGCTGCGCGGACGGCGGTCGGGTGCGTCTGAAGCATGGCGGTCACCACTGCCCCTCCGGGTGCTCCCGGGCGACGACCTGCATATCGGCGAGCAGCTTCGACAGGGCTTCCGTGTGGAGTCCGTCGCGACCCTTGCCGCCGTGGACGCCGACCCCGGCCAGACCGCCGCACTCGGGCCGGTCGATGCCGGCCGCGGCGAACACCTGATCGATGATCACGGAAGCTTCGTCGGCCACCTCGGCGGGGTCGACGCCGATGCCGGCTGCGGCCACGGCGGCTTCGACCGGGTGGGTCTCGAAGAGTTCGGTCCACAGCGGCCACAGGCCGTCGAGCGCGCTCATCAGGCGGGACTTCGATTCCTCGGTGCCGCGGGCCAGGGTGAGCACCCAGCGTCCGGCGAAGTCGCGGTGGTAGGACATCTCCTTCACACCCTTGGCCGCGATGGCCGCGAGCACGGTGTCGCGGCTGCCGGTGAGGCGTTCGAAGATCGCCAGGCGCCAGGTGGAGTAGATGAGGATCTTCGCGACCGCCTCGGCGAAGTCGCCGTTGGGGACCTCGGCCAGGCGGACGTTGCGGAAGGCGAGGTCGTTGCGGAAGTACGCGAGCCGGTCTTCATCGGGCACCGGGGAGCCTGCGGGCAGTTCGGGCACGAGCTCCGGGTCGGCGGCTGCGGCGCGGGCGAGCAGGAGACGCGCCTGGCCGAGGAGGTCGAGGGCGATGTTCGCCAGCGCGATGTCCTCTTCGAGGTCAGGGGCCATCGAGCACCACTCAGAGATCCGCTGGCTGAAGACGAGCGCGTCATCGCCGAGCATCAGGCAGTACGCGCCGAGGTCCTTGGGGTCGACGCCGTCGGGCACGGTCGTGTCGACACCGGCCAGGGGGTCTTCGAAGTCGGTGCCGAAGGCCCAGTTCGCGTCGTTGACGAGCAGTCCGGAGTACGCGTTGTCGTGCGTATCGTGGTCGACGTTCGTGCCGGCTTCGTCGTGTTCGACGTGGATGGTGGGTTCGTTGTTCGCAGTCATTTCTCGCCCCTTCTCACATATGGGGGACATCGTCGGGGATGTCGTAGAAGGTGGGGTGGCGGTAGACCTTGTCGCCGCTGGGGGCGAACATCGGGTCTTTCTCGTCCGGGCTCGAGGCCGTGATGTCGGCTGCGCGGACGACCCAGATGCTCACGCCTTCGTTGCGTCGGGTGTAGACGTCGCGGGCGTGGTGCAGGGCCATCTGATCATCGGCGGCGTGCAGGGATCCGACGTGGACGTGGTTGAGTCCGCGCTTGCCGCGGACGAAGACCTCGTAGAGCGGCCATTCGCCGCGGGGTGCCTTCCCCGAGGCGGTGTTGTCATTCGCCGAGGCTGGGCCCGGGTTGGTCTCGGTCATTTCGCTGTCTCCTCGGGTGTGGTGGTGTCGACTCCGGCTGCGGGGGACGACGTTTCGGGGGCGGCCGCCTCGGCGGCTTGGTTCTCGGCGAAGGCGAGCGCGGCTTCGCGCACCCAGGCCCCTTCGTCCCAGGCGCGCCTGCGGTGGTTGAGGCGCTGTTCGTTGCAGGGGCCGTTGCCCTTGACGACGTCCCAGAATTCGTCCCAGTTCGGGGTGGAGAAGTCGAAGTGTCCGCGCTCTTCGTTCCACTTGAGGTTCTCATCGGGGAACGTCACGCCGAGGGCCTCGGCCTGCGGGACGGACATGTCGACGAACTTCTGGCGCAGCTCGTCGTTGGTGTGGGTCTTGATGCCCCAGGCCATCGACTGCTCGGTGTTCGGCGAGTTGTCGTCGGGCGGTCCGAACATCATCAGCGCCGGCCACCAGAAGCGGTTGACCGATTCCTGGACCATCTCACGCTGGGCCTCGGTGCCGCGCATCATCGTCATCAGCAGTTCGTAGCCCTGGCGCTGGTGGAAGGACTCTTCCTTGCAGATGCGGATCATCGCGCGGCCGTAGGGGCCGAAGGAGGTCCGGCACAGCGGCACCTGGTTGCAGATGGCCGCCCCGTCGACGAGCCAGCCGATCGTACCGACATCCGTGTAGGACAGGGTCGGGTAGTTGAAGATCGAGGAGTACTTCTGCTTGCCGGCGACGAGCTTCTCGGTGAGCTCGTTGCGCGTGGCCCCGAGGGTCTCGGCGGCCGAGTAGAGGTAGAGGCCGTGTCCGGCTTCGTCCTGGACCTTGGCCAGCAGGATCGCCTTGCGCCGCAGAGAAGGCGCGCGCGAGATCCAGTTGCCTTCTGGCTGCATGCCGATGATCTCCGAGTGCGCGTGCTGCGCGACCTGGCGGATGAGCGTCTTGCGGTAGGCCTCGGGCATCCAGTCCCGGGGTTCGATCCGATCCTTGGCCTCGATCGTGGCGTCGAACTGCTCCTGCAGCTGCGCCTCGTCGTGGCGGTTGTCGTTCATTTGAGTTGTCATGACCACTCCACCCTTGGATGTGCCCTTGTCAGGACCTGCCTCGGTCAGCGGCTGCCGACCTCGAATCGGTCCGACCATCGTAAGACCTTCGGCCCGGGGCATCCATTTACTGACCATTTGTTCTGTATTGTTGCCACAAGTGTCGCACACCCCGCGCCCGGGTGCAATGCCGCCCACGACGGAGTCGTCCCGCCGCGCCGCCGTGCCGTTCAGCGGATTGTTGGGTCGATCCACGGCGTCCTCAGCGACGAAACCACCGTGGATCGACCCAACAATCCGATTTCTGCCGCCGAGCAGCACTCTGGCACGACCGATTGACACCGCAGAACTTGACAGCGTCGGCGATCGGAACGATATTTATTGACCAGATGGTCGTTTATTCTCCGACGGGCTGACCGTCCGGGATCCCGGGGAACTCTCACCGTCGTCCACACGCAGCGGCGCAGGCACTCCTCGTGCACCGGCGCCCGAACCCGCGACTCGAGGAGGAGCCGACTATGGGCCAGCCCGCCCACGATACGACGACCGCGGAGTCGGAGACCCCAAGCGACCCCTCCCCCACCGAGGCGGCTCCCGAATCTCGCACCGAGGCGGCCACTCCGCCCCCCGCAGATTCCCTCACAGAGGCGGGCCCAGAGACCGAGGCGGCCCACGAAACCAGTGCGTCCCCCGCAGATTCCACCACCGAGGCCGCGCCCGAGTTCACCGGTGCGGCCGCGATGTTCGCCAATGATCGCGCCTCCCAGCACCTGGGCATCACCGTCGATGACCACGGACCCGGCTGGGCGCAGTGCTCGATGACGGTCACCGAGATCATGACCAACGGCCACGACATCACCCACGGCGGCTACGTCTTCCTCTTCGCCGACACCACTTTCGCGATGGCCTGCAACTATCCCGGCTCGATCACCGTCGCCTCGGGAGGGGACATCGACTTCCTCAAACCCACCTACCTCGGTGACGAGCTCGTCGCCCGCGGCCACGAAGTCGTCAAGCAGGGCCGCTCGGGCATCTACGACGTCACGGTCACCCGCGGCGACGACATCATCGCCACCTACCGCGGCCGCTCCCGCACGCTGCCCGCCCGCAAGTAGACCCGGCCGACTGCACGACCTCCCGGCCCGCGTCCGGCTCCCAGCCGCGCCGGACCACCCCCACCGCACCACCCGTCGACGACCGGACACCGAAGCACGGTGGACCACCTCGGCGGTCTTTGGATCTGGCACACAGAAGCTATTCGCAAGGAGACGATGATGACTGAGACCGACCTCGACGCCGGCGAACGGATGAGCCTGGACGAGCTGCGCGCCGACCAGCTGAAGAACCTCAAGACCTCGGTGACCTCGGTGTACGAACGGGTGCCGTTCTACCGGAAGGCCTTCGACGACCTCGGCGTCACTCCCGCAGACATCACGAGCCTCGAGGACATCGCGAAGCTGCCGTTCACGACCAAGCAGGACCTGCGCGACAACTACCCGTTCGGGCTCTTCGCCGTCCCGCAGGACCAGGTCGCCCGCATCCACGCCTCCTCGGGCACCACCGGCCTGCCGACGGTCGTCGGATACACGATGGGCGATCTCGATCGGTGGGGCAGCCTCATCGCCCGGTCCATCCTCGGTGCCGGCGGCAAGCGCGGACAGATGATGCACAACGCCTACGGATACGGCCTGTTCACCGGCGGACTCGGCGTCCACGGGGCGGAGCGTCACGGGTTCACCGTCGTCCCGATCTCCGGCGGTCAGACCCCGCGCCAGGTGCAGCTCATCCAGGACTTCAAGCCGGACATCATCACGGCCACCCCAACCTACCTGCTCACGATCCTCGACGAATTCCACAAGCAGGGCATCGACCCGACCTCGACGAGCCTGAAGACAGCGATCTGCGGCGCGGAGCCGTGGACGGACGAGATGCGCAAGGAGATCGAGAACTCCTTCAACATCAACGCCGTCGACATCTACGGCCTCTCCGAGGTCATGGGCCCCGGCGTGGCCTGCGAATCCGCAGTCACGAAGGACGGCCCGACGATCTGGGAGGACCACTTCTACCCGGAGATCGTCGATCCCTTCACCGGCGAGGCGCTGCCCGACGGCCAGGAGGGCGAACTCGTCTTCACCTCGCTGACGAAGGAAGCGCTGCCGATCATCCGCTACCGCACGCACGATCTGGCGACGCTGCTGCCGGGCACCGCACGTCCGAACTTCCGCCGCATCTCGCGCATCACCGGCCGCTCCGATGACCTCATGATCATCCGCGGCGTCAACGTCTACCCCGCGAACGTCGAGACCGTGCTCTTCGAGTTCGCGCCCCTGAGCCCGCACTTCCAGCTCGTCCTCACCCGCCCGGGTCGGATGGATGAGATGACCGTCGAGGTCGAGGCCCGAGAAGGCGTCGGCGCCGTTGAGATCGATGGTCTCGACAAGCTCGTGGCCGCCCGGATCAAGGAGCGCCTCGGCGTCTCCTGCACCATCGACATCAAGCTGCCCGGTGACCTGCCGCGCTCGGTCGGCAAGATGAAGCGCATCATCGACCGCCGCGAAGGCGTGCGCTGAGATGAGGCGCTGGGCATGCGCTGAGGTCAGTCCTGCTGTGAGTGCTGCAGTGAGTCCTGCTGTGAGTGCTGCTCTCAGTGCTGTGACCTGCGTCGCGGCACTCGCCGAGGTGGCCGATTAGACTGATGCGCATGCCCGAATCGTCCTCACCCGCGTCGACATCTCCCGGATCGACGTCGCCGACGTCTGCATCGAACGCTTCGGCCGCGGCAGATCCGTCGACCACCCCCGCCGAGGCGACCGCCCCCACGCCTGCCGGCTCCGCCGAGGCGACCGCCAAACGTTCGCGCCGCGGCCGTCCCGGCTACGACCGGGAGACGCTGATCAACAAGGCCACGGAGGTCTTCGTCTCCCGCGGCTACGACGGCACCTCCATGGACACGGTCGCCCGTGAGCTCGGCATCACGAAGTCAGCGATCTACCACCATGTGAAGTCGAAGGAAGAGCTGCTGCATCTGGCGATCAGCCGCGGGATCCGCGCGCTCGACTCGGCAGTCGAGACCGAGAGCCTGCGTGAGAACCTCACCGCGCTCGAGCGCCTGCAGCTGGCCGTGCGCGCCAGCGTGGTCATCCTCATCGAGTACCACCATTCGGTGACCCTGCTGCTGCGCGTGCGCGGCAACTCACCGCTCGAGCGCGACGCACTTGAGGCCCGCCGCAACATCGATGCGAAGGTCCGTGCGCTTGTCGAAAGCGCCATCGCCGAGGGCGGTCTGCGCTCGGACTTCACCCCGGGTCTCATCACACGTCTGCTCTTCGGCATGGTCAACTCGATCACCGAGTGGTATCGACCCGGCTATCCCGTCGACCCCGACACCATCGCCGAGGCGGTCACGACGATGGCCTTCCAGGGCCTGGAGAGCTGATCACCTTCCCGGCCTCTCAGCCGAGGTCGAAGCCGAGCGCCGACATCCCGGCGGCGACGACCCACTCCACCGTCCCGTCCATCTCGGCCAGCAGCTCCTCGCGCGGCGGCTCGTAACCGCTGATCACCCAATCGACGACGAGTTGGATTCCCGCTCCGACGAGCACATCGCCGAGGATGCGCCGCTTTTCGTCCGTGGCCCTCAACCCGGGGACCGACGCGGCCAGACGGTCGACCAGTTCGCCGCCGATCGACCTCCCATGTCGGCGATAGAGCTCGTCGACCCGCGCGCTGACCCCGAGCACTTCGAAGAGATGCACGCGTGCCCTCACCGGATCGGCCTGAGCCCAGTGGAGGAAGGCGGCGATGAAGCCGCGCAGCACCTCGGGGGCGCTGTCCCCGCCGCCGGCGAGCACAGTCGCGCGCAGATCGGCGACGACCTGCTCGTAGACCGCGCAGAGGAGGTCTTCGAGGGTGGAGAACGATTCGTAGAAATAGCGCTTGTTGAGGCCCGCGGACTCACAGACCGCCCCGACTGTCGTCGCCCGATACCCCTGGGTGCCGAAAAGGGAGAGGCCGGCCGCGATGATCTGCTCGCGACGAGCGCTGGTGCGCTCTGCGGCGCTGCTGCCGGCGTACTGGCGTCCCTCATCACTCACACTGTGATCTTGACAACATCGGCGAACGATTGCAAACTGGTACGCACTCGTACCAGAAAGGACGCCGATGAAGTCCACCCTTCCAGGAGACTCCGCGCTCAACGCTGGTCGACGAGCTCGGGACCTCGCCTCCGTCACCGAAGGCGAGGTCGACCTCGTCGTCATCGGCGGCGGATTCACCGGCGTCGGGGTCGCCCTCGACGCGGCGGCCCGTGGGCTCAGCGTCGCCCTCGTCGAACGCGGCGACCTCGCCTCGGGCACCAGCAGCTGGAGCTCCAAACTCGCCCACGGCGGACTGCGCTACCTAGCCAAGGCCGACATCGGGATCGCATGGGAATCAGCCGTCGAACGCGGCCGGCTGATGAACACCATCGCCCCGCACCTCATCCGGCCGCTGCCGATGATCTTCCCGCTGCACCCGGGGATCGGCCGCGTCGAGGCCGCCGTGACGAGCGCCGGCTTCCACGCCGGCGACGCCCTGCGGATGCTCGCGCGCACCCCGAAGGAACTGCTCCCCCACCCCCGCCGGATCTCGGCCGCCGCAGTCCGGCGGCTCGCCCCGACCACCGACGCCGCTGGTCTGCGCGGCGGACTGCTCAGCTGGGACGGCCAGCTCATCGACGACGCCAGGCTCGTCGTCGCCTTGGCCCGCACGGCCGCAGACCATGGTGCACGCATCATCACCTACGCCGAGGCGACCGCCGTCGAACCCGGCCGCGTGCACGTCAGGGACCGCCTCACCGGGGACGAGCACACCATCGGCGCCAAGCAGATCGTCAACGCCGCCGGCGTCTGGTCCGATACGCTCTCCGACGAGGTCGAACTGGCCCCCAGCAAGGGTTCGCACATCCTCGTGCCGGCCGCTCGCCTGGGCCACCCGGAGGCCGCGATCACCGCACCGGTGCCCGGTCATTTCGGCCGCTACGTCTTCGCTGTGCCGTGGCACAACGGTCTGGTCATGATCGGCCTCACCGACGATCCGCATCATGGGCCGATCCCGGAGCGCGCCCACCCCGACGGCGACGAAGAGACGTTCCTCCTCGACACGATCAACGCCGTCCTCGGCGACAAGCTCACGCCTGAGGACATCGTCGGCAGCTACGCAGGCTTCCGCCCGCTGATCAAGAGCGCGGGAGCGTCAGCCAGCGCCGACCTCTCCCGCAGGCACGCCCTGCTGCGCGACTCGCGGACCGGTGCGCTGACCATCGTCGGCGGCAAACTCACCGCCTACCGACGCATGGCCGAAGACGCCGTCGACGCCGTGGTCGAAGCCGGCGGCCTGTCGGCCGGGCCGTGCCGGACCGCCGAACTCGGACTCGTCGGCAAGGGCACCCCCGCCCCCGGCCTGCCCGAACGCCTGGTCGCCGTCTTCGGAACCGAGGCCGCGAAGGTCGCCGCCTACGGTGACGCCGACCCCGCCCTCAACGAACCGGTGAGAGAGGGGATCCCGCTGACCGGGGCGGAAGTCCGCTTCGCCGTCGAGCACGAACTCGCCCTCACGGTCGAGGACGTCATCGACCGGCGGTCTCGTTGGGGTCTCGTCGACGCCGATCGCACCGACCTCTATGACTCTGTGGTCCGGCTCGCTCCGGAACTCATCACCGAATCACGACACGAAGGATGACGAACATGGACAACACTCGACCGCGCATGCGCTGGTGGGGCTGGGGCGAGGACGGCAACGACGGCCCCGTCAAGCCCGGCGCGAAGAAGATCCTCAGCAGGCACTGCGGCTGGCCGGCCGGGGTCGATCACCCGCCGGTGGCACTCGAGGACGTCTCGCTGCCCGAATCGACGCTCACCGATGAGGTGCGCACCCGCCTCACCGAGACCGTGGGCGAGGACTTCGTCCGCGACGATCGTGCCGTCCGCGTCTCCCATGCGGCCGGCCGCAGCCTGCCCGACCTCATCCGCCTGCGCAGCGGAGCGCTCACCCACGCTCCCGATGCGGTGGTCTACCCCGCGTCCGACGCCGAGGTGGACGCCCTGCTGACCGTGTGCAGCGAAGAATCCGTTGCGGTCGTTCCGTTCGGCGGCGGCACGAGCGTCGTCGGCGGCATCACCGCCGCCCGTGCGCAGTTCTCGGCATGCGTGAGCATCAGCCTGGCCCGCCTCGACAAGATCGTCGACATCGACGAAGAATCGCTGACGGCCACGGTCCAAGCCGGCGTCTTCGGACCCGATCTGGAGGAGGCGCTGCAGGCTCGCGGCTTCACGCTCGCCCACTACCCCCAGTCCTTCGAATTCAGCACCGTCGGCGGCTGGGTCGCTACCCGATCTGCCGGTCAGCAGTCGACCGGATACGGACGCATCGACGAGAACGTGTACGGCCTGCGCTGTTCGACTCCGTGCGGTCCGATCGAGCTGCGGACCACCCCAGCCACCGCGGCCGGCCCGAATCCGCGCCAGCTGTTCGTCGGCTCCGAGGGGACGCTGGGCATCATCACCGAGGTGACGCTGCGCATCCGCCGCACACCGCAGTCGAGCCTGGCCGACTCCTGGTTCTTCCCCGATTTCGCTTCGGGAACCGCGGCGCTGCGTGACATGGAGCAGTCGGGACTCCGCCTTGACATCGCGCGGCTCTCGGATGTCAACGAGACCGCGTTCGGGCTCTCTCAGCTCGGCAGCGAACTGCAGCGCAAGGGCATCCTCGCCTATCTGCGCGCTCGCGGAGTCTCGACTCCCTGCCTGCTCGTCGTCCGCTTCGACGGACGCCCGACCGAGAATCGCTCACGCCGCTCCGAGGCCCGCTCGATCGCCCGGAAGCACAAGGGCGCCAACCTCGGCGCGGCTCCGGAGACGACGTGGGAGAAGCACCGCTTCTCGACCCCGTACCTGCGCGATCAGCTGCTGCAGGAGGGGATGATCGTCGAGACGTTGGAGACCTCGGCACCATGGTCGACGGTCGAACAGCTCCACGACACGATCAGCGCCGCCGTCGAGAAAGCCCTGGCCGATCGCGGGACACCCGCGTTCGTGCTCTGCCACGTCTCGCACCTCTACGCCTCGGGATGTTCGCTGTACTACACGATCTTCGCCGAGCAGCAGCCCGGTGCGGAGATCGCCCAGTGGAAGGCGCTGAAGTCCGCGGCCGGCGACGCCATCGTCGCAGGCGGCGGCACGATCACCCACCACCACGCCGTGGGCACCGACCACGCCCCCTGGATGACAGCAGAGACCGGTGGGCTGTGGCTGCGGATGCTGCGGGCGGCCAAGGCCGAGGTCGACCCCGCAGGCATCATGAATCCGGACAAGCTCATGAACGGACCTGCAAGGCTGTGAGCGGCGACCCCGAAGACAAGGACTCCACGGTCAGGGGATCCGCAGGCCCGACCGCCGATCGCTCGACCGTGCCCGTGATCCTCAATCCCACCGCACGCAGAGGCGCCGTGCTCAAGCGCATCGATCCGCTGGTCGAGGCCTTTGCCGCCCATGGTCTCGAGGCGCGGCTCGTGAGGAGCACGAGCGAGGAGCATGCGAAGGAGCTCGCCGCCGGATTCGCCGCAGATGGCGCACGGGTCGTGGGCGCACTCGGCGGTGACGGGATGGCGCGTTCGGTCGCGGCCGGCCTCGTGGATACGGAGACGTCTCTGGGCGTCATCGCCGGCGGTCGCGGCAACGACCTCATCGGCAAGCTCGGCATCCCCAAGGGCACCGAGGGGGCCGTGGCGAACATCGCCGCCGGCCGCGATCAGATCATCGATGTCCTCGACCTCGACGGGAAGGTCAGTCTCAGCAATGTCTGCCTCGGCCTCGACTCAACCGTCCAGCGCCACGCGAACTCGGCCAAGTACGTCAAGGGACAGTGGGTGTACCTGTATGGGGTCCTCCGGGCGATCCTGCCGCCGAAGAGCATCGAGCTCGAGCTGACCGTCGACGGCAAGCGCGTCGATTTCCGGGGCCTGACCGCAGGCTTCGCGAACTCGGGTCGCTACGGGGGCGGGCTCAAGCTCTCCCCCGAGGCGGAGCTCGACGACGGGCTCATCGACGTCGTCCTGCTCAAGGACGCGTTCCTGCCCAGACTCGCTGTCGAGCTCGTCGCGTTCATGTCGGGCAGGCACGACCGTCACCCGCATATCCACTTCGGCCATGCTCGCGAGATCCGCATCGATACCCCGGCCGGCGCAACTCCGGTCGCCATCGTCGCCGATGGCGACGAGATCGGCCAGACCCCGGCCACCGTGACGATTCGTCCGTCGTCACTGAAGGTCCGCGTCCCCCGCCAGTGAGGATGTCCCGCCGGTGACACGACTGAGCGCCCACGGGTCGACGCTCAATCCTTGGCCCTCAGTGGTGCCTGGCCCTCAGTTTTCGTCGACCCTCAGTACTCCTTGGCCACGAGCGTGAGCACATCGTAGTTCGCGACGGGTTCGTCGTTCTGGTTCACGACCTGGGCGTCCCAGCGGACCTCACCGTATTCGTCGGTCTCTCGCGGGGTGATGCGCTTGGCGGTGAGCGTGACCTTGAGCTTGTCGCCCGGGGAGACGGGCGTGATGAAGGTGAGCCCCTCGAGGCCGTAGTTCGCGAGCACCGGGCCCGGGTCCGGCTGGACGAAGAGTCCGGCGGCGAAGGACACGATGAGGTAGCCGTGCGCCACGCGCCCCGGGAAGAACGGGTTCGCGGCGGCCGCCTCTTCGTTCATATGAGCGTAGAAGGTGTCGCCGGTGAAGTTCGCGAAGTGCTCGATGTCGTCGAGCGTGACTTCCCGCCACTCCGAATCGAGGGTGTCGCCGAGGCGCAGATCGGCCAGCGACTTCGTGAACGGATGCTCGCCGAGGCGGCGCTGCGAACCGTTGACCCATTCCCCTCCGATCGCGGTGAGCATATCCGGGGAGGCCTGGATCGCGGTGCGCTGCATGAAGTGTTCGACGCCGCGCAGTCCGCCCATCTCCTCGCCGCCGCCGGCCCGACCGGGGCCGCCGTGGATGAGATTCGGCAGGGGCGAACCGTGACCGGTCGACTCTTCGGCATCGTCGCGGTCGAGGACGAGGACCCGGCCATGCCACGGAGCGATCCTGCGGACGAATTCGGTGGCGAAATCGCGATCGTGGGTGACGACGGAGCCGACCAGGGAGCCGCGGCCACGGGCGGCCAGGCGGACGGCCTCCTCGGTGTCTGAATAGGTGATGATCGAGGTCACGGGACCGAAGGCCTCGATGTCGTGGACGCCGTCGGCCCAGGCGTCATCGGCCTGGAGGACGGTGCCTGCGACATAGGCCCCGCCGTGCTCGGCGGCCAGCCGATCCGACTCCTCACGTCCGCCGGCGAGCAGGTGCGCTCCCCCGGCGATGATCCGGTCGACCGCGTCGAGGACGTCGGTGCGCTGCTTGTCGGAGACGACGGGGCCCAGGCGGGTGGACTTCTCGCGCGGATCGCCCACGCCTTGGGTGGCGAGCTTGGCGATGATGGCCTCAGCAACCGCCTCGGCGTGGGCCTCAGGGACGAAGGTGCGGCGGATCGCGGTGCACTTCTGTCCGGCCTTGACGGTCATCTCGGCGACGACGCCGGAGACGAAGAGGTCGAATTCTTGCGTGCCGGGTGCGGCGTCGGGGCCGAGCAGGGAGAAGTTGAGCGAATCCGCCTCGGCGAAGAAGCGCGTGCCGCGCTGGGTCACGCAGTCGAGTCCGGAGAGGTGGCGGGCGGTGTTCGCGGAGCCGGTGAAGGCGATCGCGTCCTGTTCGGCGAGGTGGTCGAACAGCGGGGTGACATCACCGCTGATCAGCTGGATCGCACCGGCGGGGAGCAGGCCGGACTCGATCATATCCGCGACGACGGCGCGGGTCAGGTGGGCGGTGTCCGTGGCGGGCTTGACGACGACGGGGATGCCGGCGACGAACATCGGCCCGAACTTCTCGAGCATGCCCCAGACGGGGAAGTTGAAGGCGTTGATCTGCAGCGCCAGGCCCTGCCGGGAGGTGAGGATGTGGCGGCCGACGAAGGTGCCGTTCTTCGACAGGCGCTCGACCCCGCCGTCGAGGTGGACGGTCGAGTTCGGCATCTGACGGCGGGCGACGCCGGAGTAGGTGAAGAGGGTGCCGATGCCGCCCTCGATGTCGACGAAGGCGTCGCGCTTCGTGGTGCCGGTGGAGAACGAGATCTCGTGGTAGCTCTTCGTGCGCTCCATGAGGTAGGTCGCGAGCTTCTTGAGGATCACACCGCGCTGGTGGAAGGTCAGCTTCTGCAGCGCCTCGATGCCGGTCGTCCGGGCGTGGTCGGCGACGGCGGCGAAGTCGATTCCGGCCGAGCTCACCGAGTGCAGGAGCTCTCCGGTGCCGGCGTCGCGGACGGGTCGGGCGGACTCGGTCGCCCCGGGCGTGTGCCAGGATCCGGCCACATAGGAACTGAGGATTTCGGTCATGCTTTGCTCTCCCTGGTGAAACGACGTCTCCCGGTCCACGGCGGCCGCTGTCGGCACCGCTGCCGATTCCTAGAAATATACTAACCAATCGGTCGGTAATTGTCATAGGGTGCCGTCAGGACGCATGGGGGCCGCCACAGGGTGAGCGCAGCATCGTATGACCGACACAGCGTGAGCGCGGCATAGGGCGAGGTCACCCGCCACGCAGCGAGATCGGTCAGAGGCGGTCGAGCAGCTCTCGCTCGGCGTCGGGATGGATCTCTCCCGTGTCCTTGTCCACCACCGGCTCGATACGGCCCTGCTGCTCCCACTGGGCGGCGATGACGCCGAGTTCGGCCTCGATGGCCTTTCGGCTGGCCCCGAAGTGCGCGGTGTCGGAGATCTCAGCCATGGCTGTCCTCCGTCGGGTCGTCAGTCGAGTCGCCGGAGATCTTCGACTTCATCTCATCGCCGACTCTCTTCGATTTCTCGCCGGCGCTCTTCAGCGCCTGCTCGGCTTTGTCCTGCACGACCGGAGCCTTCTCTCTGACTGTGTCCTCGACGTCGGACACGCGGTCTTGGACCTTGGGGTCGCTCCACAGATCCTGCGCATATCCCTTCAGCTTTTCGTAGCTCTGTCGGCCGGCTCGGGAGCCGAGGACGAACCCCACTCCGATTCCTGCCGCCAGTAGAAGTCTGCCTTTCATCATGCCCCTCTCTCTGCTGTTCCGGCCACGATAACGGCACCGGGCAACGGCGCGGAACCGGGCCGCTGACTCACCGATGACCGCCGCGAACGGGCGCAGCCTGCGGTGAGGGATCGCCTCCGGCCCTCATGCAGGTGACATCGGCCAGCATCTGCAATATAGTCAGAGGCAATTACTGACCAAGCAGTCAGCCGTGACGGGCGGCCACTCGTCACGCGCCCCACCGGCGGCACCGGCGATCACTCAGAGTCGAGGACCACCGCCGCCGGCAACGGCACCAGGCAATGTCGCCCAGCAACCGAAAGATCCTGTCATGTCCACCACAGCCCCCGGCCCGACCGAATCACAGCCGACCGAGCCCCATTCGATCACCCGCGAAGAGCGCAAGGTCCTCGCCGGCACCCTCGTCGGCACCACCATCGAGTGGTACGACTTCTTCATCTACGCCCAGGCCGCCGGCCTCGTCCTCTCCGCCCAGTACTTCGGCCCGCTGGCCTCGGACAATCCGGCGCTCGGGCAGATCATGGCGTGGGCGTCCCTGGGCATCTCGTTCCTCTTCCGGCCGTTGGGCGCGATCATCGCCGGCCACCTCGGCGACCGCATCGGGCGGAAGAAGATGCTCGTGCTCACGCTCATCCTCATGGGGGCCGCGACCTCGCTCATCGGTCTGCTGCCGAACTACGCGATAATCGGAATCGGCGCTCCGATCCTGCTCACTCTGCTGCGGATCCTCCAGGGATTCTCCGCCGGAGGCGAATGGGGCGGAGCGGCACTCCTGTCCGTCGAGCACGCCCCGATCTCCAAGCGCGGCATCTTCGGTGCCTACCCGCAGATCGGCGTGCCGGTCGGGATGATTCTGGCCACCGGCGTGATCTGGGTCCTCACCACCGTGCTCACCCCCGAACAGTTCGCGAGCTTCGGCTGGCGCATTCCGTTCCTCTTCTCCGTCGTCCTCGTCCTCGTCGGCTACTACATCCGCCGCCAGGTCGAAGAGAGCCCGGTCTTCGCCGAGCTCGCCGAACGCAAGGCCGAGTCCTCGGCCCCGCTGGGCACCCTGTTCAAGAAGAACACGAAGGAAGTCGTCCTCTCCGCGCTCATCTTCATCGGCAACAACGCCGTGGGCTACATGATCATCGCGTTCTTCGCTGCCTACGCCTCCCGCCCGCTGGCCGAGGGCGGATCCGTCGGCCTCGACCGGGCACCCGTGCTGCTGGCGACGACGCTGGCGAGCTTCGGCTGGCTGGTCTTCACGATGTGGGGCGGCGCGCTCTCGGACAAGCTCGGACGCGTGCGCACCTTCCAGATCGGCTACATCCTGCTCATCGTGTGGCTCATCCCGACGTTCCTCATGATCGACATGGCCAACATCTGGATGTACGGCATCGGCATCTTCGTCCTCACCGTCGGCATGGGCCTGTCCTATGGCCCGATGTCGGCGATGTATGCGGAGATGTTCCCCGCCCAGGTCCGCTACTCGGGTGTGTCGATCGGCTACGCGCTCGGCGCGATCCTCGGCGGTGCCTTCGCTCCGACCATCGCCGAGACCCTGCTCGCCGAGACCGGTTCGTCCATCTCGATCGCGATCTACATGATCATCGTGTGCATCATCTCGCTCATCGGCGTCAGCCTCGTCAAGGAGACGAAGGGCGTCGACCTCGGCCTGACCAAGCACCACTGAGGCCGAGCTCGGCCCCCGGCTCTTCTCCTGCCACCTGATTTCCTGGTCGATCCGAATTTCCTGGTCGATCCGAGGCGATTTCCGCGCCTGAATCACCTTGGAACGACCAGACAATCCGCCGAGGAGACGAGACCCCTCAGCAGCTCTCGCATAGGGTGATGACATGACTGAGCTGACGTATCCCGACATCGAAGCCGCCGCAGCCCGGATCGCCGGACGAGTCCGACCGGTCACCGTGGCGTCCGCGCAGCCCGGGAACCTCGCCGAGGCGGCCTCCCCCACCGCGGCTGCGTGGAGTTCCGGCCCTGCCGAGGACCCGAGCGCATCCGGCCTGCTCTTCGCCCTCGAGTTCATGCAGTACACGGGCACTTTCAAGGCCCGTGGTGCGCAGAACTTCATCCGGGCCCATCTCGAGGAGGGCACCTTCCCCGAGGCGGGAGTGACGATCGCCTCGGGCGGGAACGCGGGGCTCGCCTGCGCCTGGGCGGCCCGTGCCGCCGGTGTGCCCGCGACCGTCTTCCTCCCCGCGAATGCGCCGGAGGTCAAGGTCGATCGTCTGCGCTCCTACGGCGCCGAGGTGGTGCTGACGGGCAGCGAGTACGCCGAGGCGGCCGCGGCCTGCCGTGACTTCGTCGACTCCTCGGGGGCGTTGGCTTCGCACGCCTACGACCATCCGCTCATCGCCGCCGGCGCGGGCACGCTGATGACCGAGATTCTCACGCAGGTGCCCGATCTCGACACGGTCGTCGTCTCCGTCGGAGGCGGCGGACTGTTCGCCGGAGTCGCGACAGCCGCGACTTATCACGGGGTGCGCACGGTGGCGGTCGAACCGGAGAACTGTCGCGCGCTGGATGCCGCACTGGAAGCGGGCGAGCCGGTCGACGTCACGGTCGATTCGGTGGCGGCGGATTCGCTCGGTGCCCGTCGGGCCACACCGCTGGCACTGGACGCGGCACGGTCGGATCTGGTCACCTCGGTGCTGGTCAGCGATGAGGCGATCATCGGCGCCCGGCAGCATCTGTGGGATGATCACCGGCTGGCGGTCGAACATGCGGCGGCCACAGCTCTGGCGGGGATCAGCGGCGCCGACGAGTCGAAGACGACCGGCGGCTATGTTCCGGCTGCGGGAGAGAAGGTGTGCGTCGTCCTCTGCGGGGCGAACACCGGCCTCGGCGATCTCTGACGCAGGCGGTCAGCGCGTTCGGTCGCGGTCCTTCGACTTGAGGGAGGCCTTGATGAGGCCGAAGATCGCGAGCGCCACGACGACGGTGATGATGGCCTTGACGAGGAACCAGGCGATGGAGAACGCGACGTTGACCACCCACCACGCGATGATGACGGCGATGATCGCGCCGATGATGCTCCACACGGTACTCATCTTCATGCCTCAAGCCTAGGCCCGAGTCCACGGCGGTGCAATGCGCGCGGTGATCGTCCCAGACGATCTTCAGCCGACGGACGCGACAGACGCACTGGTCGTACGGACCGCGCGGGCGGACCAGCGGCGGTCGGCGAAACCCACCTCGATCGGATGGTCGAAGGTGGCGGAGACCTGCTCCGAGGTGAGCACCTCGGCGATGGGACCTGCGGCTGTCAGACGCCCGTCGGAGATGAGCGCGGCGTGCGTGGTGGTCTCCGGGATCTCCTCGAGATGGTGGGTGACCAGCAGCGTCGACAGCTCCGGCGAGCGCAGCGACAGGGCGTCGATGGTCTCGAGCAGCTGTTCGCGGGCGGCGACGTCAAGGCCGGTGGTCGGTTCGTCGAAGAGCAGCAGCTGCGGGTCGGCGATGAGCGACCGGGCGACGAGGGCACGTCCCCGCTCCCCCTGTGACAGCACCTTCCACCCGGCGTCGGCACGCGACGTCAGACCCACCTCGGCGATCTGAGCATCGGCCTTCGCCACCTCGTCCGATTCGGGCTCCCACCGCATGGGACGTTCGACGGTGCCGGTCAGCCCCGTGAGGACGACTTCGCGCACGCTGAGGTTCGAGCGCAGCGGATGTCGCGGGTTGACGTGTCCGATGAGCCGGCGCAGGGCCGCGAGTTCGACCCGGCCCATCCGAGAACCGAGGATGTCGACGGTGCCCGAGGTCGGGAACACCTGCGCCGAGGCGAAGCTCAGCAGCGTGGACTTCCCCGCCCCGTTCGGCCCGATGAGCACCCAGTGCTCGCCGGCGTCGATGCGCAGGTCGATGCCGTGGAGGATCTGCGTGTGCCCACGCCGGAATGTCACGTCAGCGATGTCGAGGACGGTCTCGGCCACGTCTCACTCACCCTTCCGAACCGGATCCCGGCTGCAGGCGCCACGGTGTTCGGCTCTCAGATCGATGGCCCCATCGTCCGGTGGGGCCGATCCGATTCTAGGACCCACTTCGCCGAGGCGGCTGCCGGGTCGAGAGACCGGCGTTCCATATCCTGGATCGCGAGAGCGAGCCGGTGCCGGGTTCCAGTCAGTGAAGACTCGGACGGTAGATGAGCTCCTGGATATTCCCGTCCAGCAACGTCGATTCGAGGAGGTCGAGGTCGAAGTCCGCGGCACCGGCGAAGACCGGCTGGGACCCTGTCCGACCTGTGATAACAGGGTAGACGGTGACTTGGACACGGTCCACGAGTCCGGCGGCCATGAGCGTTCTGTTCGTCGACAGGGATCCGTGGGAGCGGATCGGCACGTCCGATTCCTCCTTGAGCGCGGCGACCACGTCGACGGCGTCTCCGCGGGCAATGACGGCGTCGGGCCAGGCGAGCGGCTCGGTCAGGGTCGTCGAGATGACTGTGGTCGGGCTCCGGCGCACGGCGGTAACCCATGGGTCGAGCACATCGGGGAACTCGTCGGCGGCAGCAAGCATAGCGGCGAATTCGCGGAAGGTGGTCGCGCCGTGGACCACGCGAGAGTCGTCGTTGTATGCCTGCAGACGATGGTCGAGCAGTTCGGGACCTTGTTTGCCCCAGTAGCCTCCCCAGTCGCCCTCGGGGATGATCGAGGCGAAACCGTCGAGGCTCATGAAGACGTCGAAGGTGTAGGTCGCGGACATGGTCGCTCCTCACTGAGCAGGCTGCCGAGCATGGCGCGGCCCGATGCCGCGATGGGATTCCGCTCGGGGCGATGCCTCCAGTGTGCGCCCCGGCGTCGCCGGGGACCAGATCCGCACACGATTGAAGCGCGCATCGATCTCCGAAACCGCAGGGAAGATCTCCGTGCCGGCCGCCGCCGGTTCCGGTGTCGGCACAGGCCATAATGGAGGCATGCACAACGGCGCCGATTCGAATGAGGACCTCCGCGAGGAATATCGCATCAAGATGCGCGGTCGGCTTCTGCGCCGGTCCGCTTCGTTCAATGTCGCCCATGCCGTCGACAGCCTCGAACCGGGCACCGGCGCGCAGAGCATCCAACGTGCGCTGACGCTGCTCAACCTCGTCGGTCTCATCGCCGGGGAACGTCGCGAAGGCGCGAGCCTGTCCGAGCTGGCCTCGATCAGCGGACGCCCGAAGGCCAGCGTCCACCGCATGCTCCAGGCGCTCATCGCCATGGGCTACGTCGAACGACTCGAAGAGGGCGGATATCGGCTGGGCGTGCAGTCCCAGATCCTCGGGCAGCTCGCCCAGAAATCGGTGGACCCCCTGGTCACGGAGTCCGAGTCGAGCCTGCTGCGCCTGGCCGAGCTCAGCCAGGACACCGTGTTCCTCACCCTGCGCACGGGCAGCTATTCGATCTGCGCCCGCCGCGAGGAGGGCTTCGGCGAGATCTTCAACAACGCCCTGTCCGTGGGCGACCGCCATCCGCTGGGCATCGGAGCCGGATCCTTGGCGATCCTCTCCGAGCTCTCCCCCGCCGAGGTGGACGCCCAGTTCGAGGCCAACACCGAGATCCTGGCCGAACGGTATCCGAAGGTCTCGGTCCCGCACCTTCGCGACATCATCGATCAGGCCCGCATCGACGGCTTCGTCCACAATCCCGGGCTCTTCGCCAAGGGGTCGTGGGCCGTGGCGGTGCCGCTGCGCATCCGCGGCTCCCGCCCGCGTGCGGCCCTGTCGATCGCCTCGATCGCCGACCGCGTCACCGGCCCACGGGTCGAACGCCTCGTCGCGCTGCTGCGTCGGGAGGCGAAGGCCATCGCCGAGGCGCTGAGTTCGCAGACCGATCCCATCCCGGACTCCGGGGACCTCTGACCTGACCTCAGCACCGGTGCAGTGCACGACCTCGGGTAGCGTGAAGGGCATGCCAGAGACTTCCGACTCCCCTACCGTGTCCATGACGATCACCGAGCTGCGGGACCTGTGCATCGCAGCGATCACCGCGGCTGGCGGGTCACCCGCACTGGCACAGTCCTTGGCCGCCGCAACCGTCGCGGCCGAACGACGGGGCAAGACGCAGGTCGGAACCGCACACCTCCTCGACTACCTCGACGGCCTCGAGGCCGGCCGCATCAACGGGCAGGCGCAGCCGAAGGTGACGAACCGATTGCCAGCAGCACACCACGTCGACGCCGATCGGGGTACCGCGCAGCTGGCCTTCAACGCAGCCTTCGAGAGCTTCGCCTCGTCTGCCGCGACGCTCGGGATCTCCGTCCTCAACATCGCCAACGCCTTCACTGCCGGGGAGCTCGGCTACTTTACGACGCGGCTTGCCGAACGAGGCCTGGTGGCGTTTGCAGGGGCCAACTCACCGGCGTTGATGTCGCTGTTCGGCGCACCGGGTTCGGCAACCGGAACGAACCCCTTCTCATTCGCCGTTCCCCATGTCGAGGGCCCGCGGATGTTCGACCAGGCGACCAGTGCGACCGCGTGGGTCAACGTCCGCGACGCCGCCGATCGACGCGAGACGATCCCCGCCGGATGGGCGCTCGCACCCGACGGGGCGGCCACGAACAATGCCGAGGCTGCCCTCGCCGGTTCCCTGCTGCCATTCGGCGGGGTCAAGGGCAGCAATGTCGCGCTCATGATCGAACTCCTTGCCGTCCACGGCGGCGGCCGCTTCTCCGTCGACGCTCCCGCCTTCGACTCGGGGCAGGAGAGCCCGGGCACGGGGCTGTTCGTCATCGCGATCGCGGCAGATGCCTTCGACCCTGGCTATTCGCAGCGGGTCGCCGAGCATCTTGACCGTCTCCATGCACGGTTCGGCTTCGACTTCGGCCGCAAACGCAGCCTCGAAGTCATCGACCTACCCCGCGAACTGCACTCGGAACTCGTCAACCGCAGCTGAGCCGCCGAGGGTGGCCAGTGCTGCCTTGATCCTCTCCCTGGCGTCGGGATCGGTGTCGGCCAGGGGCCGCCTCGGCGAGCCGACGGGGACGCCGCGCAGCTCGAGCCCGGTCTTGACGGCTTGGATGAACGGTTCGGAGATCATCGCGTCGATGACCGGGTAGAGCCGCTTCCACTCCTCACGGGCACCGTTGAGGTCACCGTCGGCGATCAGTTTCGACACCGACACGATCTCGGCAGGGAGGGCGTTCGCTGCTCCCGCGACCATTCCGGCCGTACCTTCGACGAGACCGGAGTAGATAAAGCTGTCCCAGCCGATGAAGGTGGAGATGACGTCGCTGTGGTGGTGGATGAGCTTGAGCGCCTGCTCCCAGTTCGCGCTCGAGTCCTTGATGTAGCGGATGTTCGCCACGTCCTCGGTGAGCCGCTCCGCCGGTCCGGAAAACAATCGGTCCGACGAATATAGGTCAGGCCGGGTGTTGCACTAGAAGATAGAAACCGCCGCAGGAAAACTATCCGATCACGACCCATGTTTGCTGGAACGTCTCCAAAAGTGACCACTAGTCGCCGGCCCGGTCCCCAGCCCTGAGCGGACTGTCCTCGACGGTCGACCCTCAGGCCCCGAGCCCGGCGCGGATACGGCGGACGGCGTCATCGAAGGACTCTTCGGTCACCTCGGCGGCGACCCCAGGGTCACCGGCGTCGACGGCGTCCATGAGTCGGCGTTGGTGCTTGAGCAGCGGCGTCTTGGCATCGGCCGCGATCTCCCGCCTGGCACCGACGAGTTTGTACGCCCGGCAGCGCAGCCACAGGGTCCGGATCGTCTCGACGAGGACGGGATTGCCCGAGGCGGAGTAGATCGTCGCAAGCAGCTCTTCGTCGTGGTCGAGATACTCCGAGGCATCGCCGGAGTCGAGAGCCGCCTCCATCGCCGCGAACTCCTCATCGAGCCGCGCCCGGCCCGCCTCATCGAGCTTCTGCGCACCCTGGACCGTCGCGTCGACCTCGAGGATGCGACGCACCGAATAGATCTGCAGCAGCTCTTCGGCGGTGAATTCCTTGACCACTGCCCCGCGGTGCGGGCTGGTCTCGACGAGTCCGACCTCCTCGAGCCGGGCCAGCGACTCCCGCACGGGCATGACGCTCGTACCCAGGGACGCCGCGAGCTGGCGGATCCGCAGTCGATCTCCGCTGCGATATTCGCCGGAGAGGATGCTCGCCTGCAGAGCCTCGAACACCTGGTCGCCGATGCGGGGTCCGATCTCGGTCTGGGTCTCGCTCATATTCGACAGTCTATCCACGCCAAGTTTGCCGCGCAGCGGACTCGAGAGGCGTCAGCGCAGGACGACGGTCCTCTTGCCCGAGAGGAACACGCGGCCGTCGCAGTGCCATTTCACGGCATTGGACAGGGCTTTGCATTCGGCGTCGCGACCGGCGGCGACGAGGTCTTCGGGACCGAAGGAATGGTCGACTTCCACGAGCTGCTGGGCGATGATCGGACCTTCGTCGAGTTCGCTGTTGACGAAGTGCGCGGTCGCCCCGACGGTCTTGACTCCGCGCTCCCACGCCTGGTGGTAGGGCTTCGCACCCTTGAAGGACGGCAGGAACGAGTGGTGGATGTTGATGGCGCGGCCCGTGAGCTCACGGGCGAGGTCGTCGGAGAGGATCTGCATATAACGGGCGAGGACGACGAGGTCGACCTCGAAGCGGTCGACGAGTTCGAGCAGCTTCGCTTCGGCCTCGGGCTTCGTCTCCTTCGTCACGGGGATCCGGAAGAAGGGGATGTGATGCCATTCGACGAGCTCCCGATGGTCGGGGTGGTTCGACACGACGGCCGCGATCTCGATCGGCAGCTCGCCGACGCGGGCCCGGAAGAGCAGATCGTTGAGGCAGTGCTCGAACTTCGAGACCATGATGAGCACCCGCCGCTTCTCCCCCTGCGGCCACAGCTGCCAGGTCGCTCCGAACTCCTCTCCGATCGCCTCGAAGTCGGTCCGCAGCGCCTCTATCCCGTTGCCGGGCTCCGCCGAGACGCTGAAATCGATGCGCAGGAACAGGCGCTCGGTGTACTGGTCGTCGAACTGCTTGAGTTCCTTGATGTCGCCGCCGTGGGTGAGCAGGGCGCCGGTCACCGAGTGGAGGATGCCGGGACGCTCGTCGCATTCGAGGGTGAAGATGAAATCCTGCATGTGCTTGTCTTCCTGTTCGGTCGTGCCAGATCTGGGGTAGTCCAGCAGCTGGGGTGGTGCAGCAGCTGGTGTGGTGCGAAATCAGGGGCGGTGTCCGACACGGACCGGCTGCGGCGGTGCACCGAGGCCGGCCCGTGATCTCGTGCTGTTCAGCACTCGATGACGTTGACGGCGAGGCCGCCGCGCGATGTCTCCTTGTACTTCGATTTCATATCGGCTCCAGTCTGCCGCATGGTCTCGATCGCCTGGTCGAGGCTCACCCGATGCGAGCCGTCGCCGTGCATCGCCAGCCGGGCCGCGTTGATCGCCTTCACCGAGGCTATGGCATTGCGTTCGATGCAGGGCACCTGCACGAGCCCGCCGACCGGGTCGCACGTGAGCCCGAGGTTGTGCTCGAGACCGATCTCCGCGGCGTTCTCGACCTGCTCCGGTGTGCCGCCGAGGACGGCGCACAATCCTGCGGCAGCCATCGCACACGCGGATCCGACTTCTCCCTGACAGCCCACCTCGGCGCCGGAGATCGATGCATTGCGCTTGAAGAGGATCCCGATCGCCCCGGCCGTGAGCAGGAACGTCACGACGGCATCGTCGGAATCCTCCGTCTCGACGACGAACCGGTCCATGTAATGGAGCACCGCCGGAATGATGCCCGCGGCCCCGTTCGTCGGGGCGGTGACGATGCGTCCGCCCGAGGCGTTCTCCTCATTGACGGCCAGCGCGTAGAGGTTGACCCATTCGAGGGCGTCGAGCGACCCCGATGCCTGGTAGTCCGCTGCTTCGAGCTTCTCCCGCAGTTCAGGGGCACGCCTGCGCACCTTGAGCCCGCCGGGCAGCGTCGTCTCCTCACGCGTGCACCCGTTGTGCACGCATTCGCGCATCACCGCCCAGATCGCCAACAGCTTCTCCCGCAGCTGAGCATCGGTGTGAGCAGCGCGTTCGTTGACGGCCATGAGCTCGGCGATGCTCAGCCCGTGCTCACGGCAGCGGGCGAGGAGCTCATCGGCCGTGGCGAACTCGATCGCCTGACCCGTCTCCCCCTCGGTGGCGCCCTGCTGGCCGGCCGACTCGGCGGCCTCGATCGCCTCGGCGGCGTCGTTCTCGGCAGCGAGCTCCTCGGCGGTGACGACGAATCCCCCGCCGACCGAGTAGTACTCGCGCTCGATGACCTCATCGTCGACCTCGGCACGGATGACCATCCCATTGGGATGGCCGGGCAGGCTCTTCCGCAGGTGGAGGACGAGATCCGTCTCCGCTTCGAATTCGATGACCAGACGCCCGCCGAGGTGGAGCTTGCGTTGCGTCTTGACCTCCTCGACCAGCGGGCCCACCTGGTCGGGGTCGAGCGTCTCGGGATCGAAACCGCTTAAGCCCACGAGCACCGCCGAGTCCGAACCGTGCCCGATTCCGGTCGCGGCCAGCGAACCGTAGAGTCCGACGCGGACCCGGCGGACCCGGTGCAGGATCCCCTGCCCGTTGAGTTCGTCGACGAATCGGAGTGCGGCCCGCATCGGCCCCACCGTGTGGGAGGAGGAGGGGCCGATGCCGATCGAGAAGAGATCGAGGACCCCGAGTGCCATCAGCCGACGTCCTCTTCGCGCGCCGAGGCACGGCCGGCATCGCCCGCCCCGACCTCGGCACTCTCGCCGTCGTCGAGGAACTCGGCCATTCCGTCGAGCAGCCAGCGGACGGTGAAGTCCGCGAAGCTCGCTCGCGGGTAGACACGGTATTCGAGCACCGAGGAGTGGTGGAGGATGACCGGGACGGGGCCCAGCGCAGTGACGATCGCGGTGCCGACGCCGAAGGCGCGCGGGTGAAGGTCGGCGCGGCAGCTCTTCTCGAGCACTTCCCGGGCCTTCGAGCCCGAAAGCTGGAGGATCGTGCGGTTGGCGGAGAGATCGACCGCCTGTCCGGGCAGTCCTTCGAGACCCGCCTCGGCGACGAGAGTCTCCCCTGGCTGCTGCTGGCGGGAGACGTCGACGGCGAGGAACTCATCGGGGCTCAGCCACAGGATGTGCAGTCCTGCACCATCGCCGGTGACCTCACCGACCCGACGCGGCAGCGGCAGGCCGAAGACGTCTTCGAGCGCCCGCCCAGAGGCCGAATCCGGCTCTGCCCGCAGACCGAGCTGGACGGAGAACGGCAGCTCGCGCAGAGCGACCCGGCGCCCGCCGGCGGCACTCGCATCGGTCATCGCCTCGGCCAGATGCGCGGCCGGGGAGACCCGGAGGTCTTCGAGGGATTCGAGGGTGACCAGGGTGTCAGTAGAGTAGGTGGTGTCAGCCATCGCGGCGGTTCCCTTCCGGATCGTAGAAGACAGGTGAGGTGATCTCGACGTCGACCACGGTGTCCCCGAGCGGGGACTGGACGACCTCACCAGTCCGGTTGCGGCCGTTCTCGACGAGCGCGAGCCCGATGGGCCGGTCGAGGCTGGGTGAGATGTAGGACGAGGTGACGTGGCCGATCATCGGCACCGGTCCCTCCTCGGGAGTGACGGGGGTGCCCGAGGTGATGAGCTGGGCGCCTTCGGCCAGTCGCGTGGTCCCGTCGACCGGCAGCACTCCCACGAGATGCTTGCGGTCCTCCCTGACGTTGTCGGCCCGTGTGTAGGAGCGCTTGCCGATGAAGTCCTTGAGCTTCGAGACGATCCACTCCATACCCGCATCCTGCGGGGTCACGGTGCCGTCGGTGTCTTGACCGACGATGATGAAGCCCTTCTCGGCACGCAGCACGTGCATGACTTCGGTCCCGTACGGGGTGATGTCGTACTCGGCACCTGCCTCGGCGACGGCCTCCCAGACAGTCAGCCCGTAGAACGTGTCGACGTTGATCTCGAAGGCGAGCTCGCCGGAGAAGGAGATCCGGCAGATCCGTGCGGGGATGCCGTTCGCCAACGTGGTCTCTCGGAAGCCCATGAACTCGAAGGCCTCGTTCGACACGTCGAGGTTCGGAGCGAGCTTCGCGATGACGTCCCGTGACCGGGGACCGGCCACGGCGACGGTCGACCACTGTTCGGTCACCGAGGTGAAGACGACGTCGAGTTCGGGCCATTCGGTCTGGTGCCATTCCTCGAGCCATTCGAGGACGGTCGCCGCGCCGCCGGTCGTCGTCGTCATGTAGTAGCGGTCCTCGGCCACCCGCAGGGTCACGCCGTCGTCGAAGATCATTCCGTCGGGCTTGCACATCAGTCCGTAGCGGCCCTTGCCGACCTTGAGCTTCTTGAAGCCGTTCGTGTAGATCTGGCCGAGGAATTCCCCGGCGTCCTTCCCGCGGATCTCGATCTTGCCGAGCGTCGAGGCGTCCTGGAAGCCGACGGATTCGCGCACGGCCTTGCCCTCGCGCAGCACCGCCGCCTCCATGTCCTCACCCGGCTTCGGGTAGTACCAGGGGCGCTTCCACTGCCCGACGTCTTCGAACTCGGCACCGTGGGCGACGTGCCAGGGGTGGATCGAGGTGACCCGCGCCGGGTCGAAGAGTTCACCCTTGCGCCGTCCGGCCAGTGCCGCGAAGGGCACCGGGGCGAAGGGGGCGCGGAAGGTCGTGTGCCCAACCTGTCCGAGGTCGTCGGCCTCCCCCAGCACCGAGGCGATCGCGCCGATCGCGTTGACTGCTGAGGTCTTGCCCTGATCGTTCGCCGTCGAGATCGAGGTGTAGCGCTTGATGTGCTCGACCGAGCGCATGCCCGCGCCCATCGCCCGCTGCACATCGGCGACGGTCTGGTCACGTTGGAAGTCGATGAAGTGCGTGGTCAGCGCGTCGTGGTCATCCTCGGCCGAGGTGACCAGCCACAGCGGACGGGCCGGGGCATAGGCCATCGGGAAGGCCGCGGGGACGGCGAGGGCGGCGGGGAACCCGGTCCGGTTCGCTGCGGCATTGCCCGCCTCGGCACCCTGACGCAATGCCGATTCGAGCGAGTAGTCTCCGGTGACGGAGCCTGCCGTGAACTGGTCACGCACGGGCGTCGTCGGCACGAAGGCCGCGATGTCGCCGTTCCAGTGGATCTTGCCCTTGCGCTGACCGTGCAGGTGGATGACCGGCGAGTGTCCGCCGGAGACGGCAAGCAGGTCGACGGCGATCTCTTCGCTCTCACCTGCGGCAACGCCGTCATCGTCGAGTCCGGCGACGGTGATCGCGCTGATCCGTCCGGCGGGCCCCTCACCGGCGGTGTCGGTGACGGCCGAGCCGAGGATGAGACGGGTGCCCGTGGCTTCGGTGACGGCTTCTGCCACCGCCGAGGCGGTCGGGCGGGAGTCGATGATCGCGGGGACGGTGATGCCTGCCGCGTGGAGGTCGGCCACGAGATCGTAGGCGGAGTCGTTCGTCGTCGCCACGGTCACGTTCTGCCCTGCGGCGACGCCAAAGCGGCCGAGGTAGGTGCGCACGGCCGAGGCCAGCATGATGCCCGGGCGGTCGTTGTCGGCGAAGACGATCGGACGGTCGTGGGCGCCGGTGGCGAGCACGACCTGGCCGGCGCGGATGTGCCAGACTCTCTGGCGCACTCCGCGGCCACCGGCCGCGGCGACGGCTTCGGTGCGGTCTTCGAGGGCAACGAAGAAGTTCGAGTCGTAGCTGCCGAAGACCGTGGTGTTCTTCACGTACGTGAGTTCTTCGTGCTCGGCGAAACCGGCGACGGTGGCCTCGGCCCAGGCGGTGGCGTCCTGTCCGTCGATGGTCTCGGCCGTGGCCGGTCCCGCGGCGAGCAGGGAGCCGCCGGGCAGGGACTGGTCGTCAAGGAGGAGGGTGCGCGCACCGGACTTGCCGGCCTCCCGTGCGGCGGCGAGTCCGGCGGGCCCGGCGCCGACGATGAGGACGTCGGTGTGCACGTGCTCGTGTTCGTAGGTCAGTTCGTCCTGGCCGGGATCGAGGATCCCGAGCCCGGCGAGGTAGTCGGCCTCGAGTCCTTCGGCGATGGCCACGCGTGTGGCGGGCAGCATCGACTCGGAGACGTCTCCGGAGTACCGGGAATGCACGCGGACGAGCGCATTGGACTCCTCGACGCCGGCGCCGAGGATGCCGCGGGCCCGACCCAGATAGGTCGAGTTTCCGCAGTCGATGCGGCCCGCGGCGATGAGGGCACTGGCGATCGTGTCACCGGCGAAGCCCGAGTAGGTCTGTCCGTCGACGGTGAAGTCGATCGGTCGGGTGGTGTCGATGCCGGTGGCAGAGGGCAGTCGAGAAGCGGAGTGCAGACGGGTGGTGTTCGTCATCGAACCTCTCCTTGCGTGTCGGGACGGGGCGAGCCGATCGGGTAGATCGCGGTGAAGTCGTAGGTGGCGGTGTCGCGGACGGCGTTGAACCACTTCCGGCAGCCGGCGCTGTGGCTCCACATCTCGGCAAAGGCACCGCGACTGTTCTCACGGTAGAAGAGGTACTCGCCCCATTCCCTGTCGGTCAGGGCGTACGGGTCTTCGGGGTAGGGAACGTGCGCCTGTCCGCCGTAGTGGAATTCGGTTTCGTCCCTCGGCCCGCAGTTCGGGCAGTGGATGAGCAGCATGTCGGTCCTTTCAGTCCGGTGCGTCGACTCGCTCAGTGCGCCACGGCGGCGGCGCCGTGTTCGTCGATGAGGTGGCCGGTTTCGAAGCGGTCGAGGGCGAACGGGGCGTTGAGCGGGTGGGGTTCGTCGTTCGCGATGGTGTGGGCGTAGGTGAAGCCCGCCGCAGGGGTTCCTTTGAAGCCGCCGGTGCCCCAGCCGCAGTTGGCGTAGAGTCCCTCGACTTCGGTCTTCGACACGATCGGTGAGGCGTCGAGGGTGACGTCGACGTTGCCGCCCCAGGTGCGCAGCACATGAGCGCGGGCGAAGATCGGGAAGAGCTCGACCGCCGCGGCCAGCTGCTCCTCGATGACGTGGAAGCCGCCTCGTTGACCGTAGCCGTTGTACGAGTCGACGCCGGCGCCCATGACGAGTTCGCCCTTGTGCGCCTGGGAGACGTAGACGTGGACGTGGTTGGACATGACCACGGTCGGGTGCACGGGTTCGAAGAGTTCGGAGACCAACGCCTGCAGCGGGTGGGTCTGGATCGGCAGACGGATCCCGGCCATGTCGGCGAGCACCGAGGAGTCGCCGGCCACGGCCAGGGCGACCTTCTCGGTGGCGATCGGTCCGCGGTTCGTCTGCACGCCGACGACCTTGTCGCCGATGCGATCGATGCCGGTGACCTCGCAGTTCTGGATGATGTCGACACCCATCTCATCGGCCTTGCGGGCGAAGGCCCAGGCCACGTGGTCGTGCTTGGCGATGCCGGCGCGCGGCTGATAGGTCCCGCCCATCACGGGGTAACGGAGGTCGTCGCCGATGTTGATGATCGGGCAGACTTCCTTGACCTGCTTGGGATCGAGCCATTCGGCGTCGACGCCGTTGAGCCTGTTCGCATTCACACGGCGCTGGGATTCGCGCACGTCCTGGAGAGTGTGGGCGAGGTTGAGCACGCCGCGCTGGGAGAAGAGGAAGTCGTAGTCGAGTTCGGCCGGCAGCTGCTCCCAGAGCTTGAGCGACTTCTCATAGATCGCGGCGGACTCGTCCCACAGGTAGTTCGAGCGGATGATCGTCGTGTTCCGGGCCATATTGCCCCCGGCGAGCCAACCCCTCTCAAGAATGGCGATGTTCGTCATTCCGTGGTTCTTCGCCAGATAGTAGGCGGTGGCGAGTCCGTGTCCGCCGCCGCCGACGATGACGGCTTCGTAGGACTTCTTCGGCTCCGGATTGCGCCACAGGAAGTCGGGGTGTTCGGGAAGCTGGTCAGCCATCAGCGTGCTCCGATCTCGGTGAGGGTGGGGTACAGGGGGTGGTCGTTCGCGAGTCGGGTGACCCGTTCGCTCAGCTCTGCGATGGCCTCCGGGCTCGCGCCGTTCTCGTCCGTGCCGGCCTTGAGCACCTCGGCGATGATGTCGGCTGCTTCAGCGAATGCTTCGCTGCCGAATCCGCGGCTGGCGAGCGCCGGTGTGCCGATCCGCAGACCGGAGGTGACCATCGGCGGCCTGGGGTCGTCGGGCACGGCGTTGCGGTTGACGGTGATGCCGATCTGGGCGAGCAGATCTTCCGCCTGGGCTCCGTCGAGGGTCGAGTTGCGCAGATCGACGAGGACGAGGTGGACGTCGGTGCCGCCGGTGAGGACGGAGATTCCGCGTTCGGCGACATCGTCTTCGGTCAGGCGGCGGGCGAGTTCGCCGGCCCCGGCCAGGGTCCGCTTCTGCTTGTCGACGAAGGCGTCGGTGGCGGCCAGACCGAAGGCCACCGCCTTGCCTGCGATGACGTGTTCGAGGGGTCCGCCCTGTTGACCGGGGAAGACGGCGGAATTGATCTTCTTCGCGATGTCCGCGTCATTGGTGAGGATGATGCCGCCTCGGGGGCCGCCGAGGGTCTTGTGCGTCGTCGAGGACACGACGTGGGCGTGCGGGACCGGTGAGGGGTGGAGTCCGGCGGCGACGAGTCCGGCGAAGTGGGCCATGTCGACCATGAGGTAGGCACCGACCGAGTCGGCGATGCGACGGAACTCGGCGAAGTCGAGCTGCCGGGTGTAGGCCGACCAGCCGCCGACGATGAGCTTCGGCTGGTGCTCGTGGGCGAGGCGTTCGACCTCGGCCATGTCGACGCGTCCCGTTTCGGCGTCGAGGCCGTAGGGGACGATCGAGTAGAGGCGGCCGGAGAAGTTGATCTTCATTCCGTGGGTGAGGTGGCCGCCGTGGGCGAGATTGAGTCCGAGGACGGTGTCCCCGGGACGGATGAGGGCGTGCATGACCGAGGCGTTGGCCTGGGCTCCGGAGTGCGGCTGGACGTTCGCGTACGCGGCTCCGAAGAGTGCCTTGACGCGGTCGATGGCGATGCCTTCGATCTCGTCGACGTGTTCGCAGCCGCCGTAGTAGCGGCGGCCGGGGTACCCCTCGGCGTACTTGTTCGTGAGCACCGACCCTTGAGCTTCCATGACGGCCGAGGCGGTGTGGTTCTCCGAGGCGATCATCTCCAGTCCCTCGCGCTGCCGGGCCAGTTCGGCGTCGATGAATCCGGCGATCTGCGGATCGAGTTCAGCGATCGAGGTGCTCAGTTCGACGGGTTCACGACTGGGGAAGGCTTCGGTCGTGCCGGCTTCGGCGGGGTTTGCGAGTTGCTCTGTCATGGATCTCCTTTGACCTGTCGCAATCAGCTGTCCTCAACTGATCAGCAACTAATATATCAGATGCGTTCCTGTAGTGTAGGCAGAGAAATCCAGTCGACGCAATACATTGTCAGCAGAGTTTTCCAGGAGTCTTCTCATGAGCGCATCCGCCGACGCGACGTCACCGACGACGTCCCTGGCGAATCACGCCTATGAGATCCTGCGGCACCGGCTCATCGTGCTCGACATCGCTCCGGGCGATCCGATCAACGAGGCTGCCCTGAGCGCCGAACTCGAGGTCGGCCGCACGCCGATCCGCGAGGCACTCAAACGCCTCGAGCGCGATCACCTCGTCGTGTCCTATCCGCGGCGCGGAACCTTCGCCACCAATGTCGACCTCACCGATCTGTCGACGATCTCGGAGATGAGGGAAGCTCTCGAGCCGATCGCCGCCCGTCGCGCGGCCCGCAGCCTCACATCCGAGCGGCGCATGGATTTCTCGGCCGCGATCGCCGGCCTCAAGGCACTCGAGTCGACCGACGATCAGCGCACGCTCATGGAGCGCGACCTCGAGGTCCACCGACTCATCTACGGGTCTGCGGACAATCCGCACCTGTCGGAGACGCTCATCCGCCTCGACGATCTGGCCACCCGCATCTGGTGCCTCGTCATCCCGGGGATCCCGGATCTCGTCACCCACATCCGCGAGCACATCGATCTGCTCGAGGCGATCCTCGACGGCGACGAACAGACCGTGGCCGCCCGCGCCGCCGAGCACGTCCGCGAGTTCGACAAGACCGTCCGCTCCACCTTGCGCTGAGGCGCCCCTCCACCTGGCACCGAGGGCCCACTCCGCCCCGTACCGACCTCGGCATCCGTTGACGTGATCACAAACACACGCTAACGTGCTTGAATGTGATATATCAGTTGTCGACCTGACTCTGTCGACCACCTCATTCCCTCAACGACGAAGGACTTCCATGACTGACACCTCCACCGCCGCTCATCTGGCTTCAACCGAGAAGACCAGCATCCTGCGGATCATCACATACGCCGGAGCGATCATCGCGTTCCTCATCGGCTCGGGCTTCGCGACCGGCCAAGAGATCCTCCAGTACTACGCGTCCTACGGTTTCTGGGGCGTCTTCGGCACCGGTCTTCTGGTGCTCGTGCTCATCTCCTATGTCGCCGTCGAGCTCTTCCTCACGGGCAGGCGGGAGCAGTTCGAGAAACCCTCACGCGTCTTCTACTACTACGGCGGAAAGTACCTCGGGACGTTCTTCGACTACTTCTCGATCCTCTTCGTCTTCCTCTCCTTCACCGTGATGATCGCCGGTGCCGGCGCGGTCTTCGAGGAGCATTACGGACTGTCGAAGTTCATCGGCGGGATCGCCTTGGCCGCTGTCGTCTGTGCCACCGTGTGGTTCGGGCTGACGAGCCTCGTCGACGTCATCGGCAAGATCGGCCCGGTCATCGTCGTCGTCGCGATCGCCCTCGGCGTCTACGGCATCACGCGCGACCCCGCAGGCGTCTCCACCGGAGTCGATATCCTGCCGAGCCTCGACGTCACTCAGGCGTCCTCGAACTGGTTCCTCTCAGGGCTGTCCTATGTCGGATTCTGCATGCTCTGGCTCGCAGCGTTCCTCGCCGCCCTCGGCAAGACCGTGAAGAACCGGCGCGAGGCCACGGCTGGCGGCTTCGTCGGAGGCATTGCCTTCTCCCTGGCCTGCATGGTCGTCGGCCTCGGGCTGCTGGCCAACATCGGCGAGGTCTTCGACGTCGAGATCCCGATGCTCGTCCTCGCCAGCAGCCTCGGACCGTGGATCGGGGCGCTCATCTCCGTGATGATCCTCGCCGGAATCTACACGACGGCGATTCCGCTGCTGTGGACGGTGTCATCGCGCTTCTTCGACGACAAGACGAAGAAGTTCAAGTACGTGACGATCGCACTCGCCGTTCTCGGCACGATCATCGGCCTCGTCCTGCCGTTCTCGCAGATGGTCAACATCGTCTACGTCATCAACGGCTACGTCGGCATCGTCCTCCTGGTGCTGATGATCATCCGCACGATCCGCCACGCGGCAGAGCGGAAAAGCTGACCCCGCACCGAGGCGGCCGATCACTCTCGACACATCGACCACCCGTACCGATCCCCAGAACGTCGCCTCGGATGATCCAGTGATCACCCGAGGCGACGCCACCGCTCAACGACCGCCAAGCCGCTGCGAAATCCGCCTGGCCGCCTGAACGCAGTGTTCGCCGAGCTCGACGACCCGTTCAGCGTCGGTGCGGAACTTCGGGGCGGCAATGAGGACAGCGGCGACCACTTCACCGCGATGATCGCGCACGGGGGCGGCAATGCCGACCTCGTTCGGCGAAGTCTCCGCATCATTGAGGGCGTAGGCGACACCATCGGTTCGTCCTTCACCGTCTTCGGCCTCGAGGAAGACCTTCACCGAGGCGCTGCCTTCCGTCCGATATCGTGACCCCAGGATCGACGTGTGCTTGACTGGCTGCGGGCTCGGGATCTGCTCGACGGTGATCGCCTCCGCCCCGTTCCAGACCATCAGCGCGCTCGTCTCCGCAGTGGCACGCGTCAGCGCCTGCAGAGTCGGATAGGCGGCACGCCGAACATCGAGGTCGGCCAGCAGCGGTCCTGCGATCGCGATGATGCCGAGGCCGAGCCGGTACCGCTTGGACGGCACCTGTTCGACGATCCCTTCCTGCTCGAGCGAGGCAAGGATGCGCGACACCGTGCTCTTGTGCAGCCCCACGCGTGGGGCGATCTCGGTGACTCCGAGCTCCTGCCGGTCCGGCGCGAAGCAGCGCAGGATCGACACGGTGTTCTCGATGACCGAGGCACCACGACTCATGGAATCAGAATTCGAGCTCGTTCGAGGCATAATCTCACCCTATTCCCATTTGCCGACGTCGACCTTCTGACACAGCGATGGGGAGAGCTGAGGTCTTGTCCTCAGCTCTCCCCGCTCACCGAACCGCCAGCTCACCGACCACCGTCGGGCAGTGGGAACCGGCGTTCTGACAGACTCAGGCGGGAATGATGTTGTGTTCGGGTCCGAACGGGAACTTCGTGATGTCCTCGGAGCCGTCCTCGCCGACGACGAGGATGTCGTGCTCCCGATACCCGCCAGCGCCCGGCTGACCTTCCAACACCGTGATCATCGGCTCCATCGAGACCACCATTCCCGGCTCGATGACGGTGTCGATATCCTCGCGCAGCTCCAGACCTGCCTCGCGGCCGTAGTAGTGGCTGAGAACCCCGAAGGAGTGTCCGTATCCGAAGGTGCGATTGGCCAGAAGTCCGTGCTCGATGTAGATCTCGTTGAGCTCGGCGGCGATGTCCTTGCATACAGCACCTGGCTTGATGAGCTCGATGCCGCGCTTGTGCACTTCGACGTTGACGTTCCACAGCTCCAACGACCGCTCATCCGGCTCGCCGTAGAACAGCGTCCTCTCCAGCGCAGTGTAATAGCCGGTCGGCATGGCGAAGCAGTTGAGGCTGAGGATATCGCCCTTGCGGATCCGTCGTGTCGTCGCCCAGTTGTGCGCGCCATCGGTGTTGATACCTGATTGGAACCACACCCAGGTGTCACGGATCTCCTGATCGGGGAACGTCTTTGCAATCTCATGAGTCATTGCCTCAGTGCCGATGAGCGCGAGTTCGTATTCGCTGATGCCTTCGGTGATGGCAGCCTTGATAGCCTCGCCGCCGAGGTCGCCGATGCGAGCGCTGTGCTTGATGACCTCGATCTCCTCGGGTGACTTGATCATCCGCTGGCGCATCGACTCCTGCGAGATGTCGACGAGCTCCGCTCCCGGGAAGGCGTCCTGGAGCCTGTTGCGATTCTCCAGGGGCAGGTTGTCGTCTTCGACACCGAGGCGGCGCGGGTTGCCGATGCCACGCTGACGCAGGCCCTCCTGGATCGCGTAGTAGTAGTTGTCACGGCGCCAATCGGTGTAGACGATGTTCTCCCCGTAGCTGGTCCGCCACGGCATTCCTGCATCGATGTTCGCCGTGATGGTCACGGTGTCATCTGCGGTGACGACCATCGCATAGGAGCGACCGAAGTAGGTGAAGAGGAAGTCCGAATAGTATTTGATGTTGTGATACGACGTCAGGACCACGGCATCGAGGCCCTTATCGGCCATGATGGCGCGCAGCCCGGTCAGCCTCCGCTCCATCTCCGCATCGGAGAAGGTCAGGGGCGTCTTGGATCCGTTGTGGAGGACCTTGAGACGCTCAAGTTCGGCGACGTTGGTGGGTGAGGTCGGCGCATTTACAGTCATGTTTCTCCTTTGAATCAATCGTCCGAACCAACCCTTCGATAAGAAGGCCCGCACGGACAGCATCACGACACTTTCACATGTTGCATTCAGTACAACTATGTTGCACCCAAGTTATGTGACAGGCCTGCCCCTCGTCAAGACACATTCGAAAAGTCAGTTTCGGGTACGCGTTCCCGTCGCCTGCCTGTATACACGCAACGCGACAAACAGACTGCCGACTCTTCCGGTTCCGCGCGGGTCACCGCCGATCAGTGAGAAGGTCTTCTGAAGCCTGTTGTGCATCGACTGCCGCTCTAGGAACAGGGCCCGTGCCGATGCTGTCGTGTTGCAACCGCTTATCAGCCAAGTTTCGAGCGTGTCCATCAGCGATGTGCCGCGTCTGGCATCGTGCTCAATCAGTTCCTGAAGCAGCTCATCCATCAGCTCCTGCTTGGTCTCGATGCCCAGATGCTCGGAGAGCATCCTGTCGACCAGGTAGTCATCAGAATCGACCACAACTGCTCGATTCGCGGTAACAGGTGCCACTTTCAGCGCCGCCTCCGCCTGCGTGAGCGAGCGGTAACCCGCTGCCGCACCCGAGACGAGCGGACCGACGCACACGGTCCCGTCTCCGGCAACGAGGCTGAGCTCAAGCTCAGTGATCAACTCGCGTCTCTTCGCACGTCGACCGGAATCGGAGAGAACCACAAGACCAATCAGTTCACCCGGCGTGGCGTAGAACACTGACCGGGGCACCAGGCCAGCGAGCGTGTGCTCGAATTTCCCCCTCAACCTATTCGGCTCTGTCGACCGCGCAGCGATCAGCACCAGCGGCGCTGTCGGCTCAATGCCCGCCGACGCGCACAGATCTGCCAGTGGGGCCCCACGCTCGTTGTTCGCCACCGCTCGGATCAGTTGGACTCCAGCAATATCACTGAGCGAAGGTGGACGTTGCTGCAGGAGTGCAAGTCCGAGCACATCTGCAACTCGCTCTCCGACCGTGCGTACGTATGCTTCTTCTCCGGGATCGGCTATCTCGATCTGAAGCGCAGCGGCAACAATCCCGCGAAGGGGAATCTCTACCTCGATTGGGTCCGATACGGCTTCGCCAGCGGAAGAGGGATCTGCGATGTCAACGAGATCGCGCGAAAAGGTGCCGGGAACTAGCAACGATACGGACGCAGAGAGCTCGGCTGCGATGACTCCGAGAATGTCTCGGAGCTCGGCACCGGCTGCGAGATCGACAGCAATCGTGTGCGAAAGCTCCTCCGCCTTCTGCAACATGGCCACGGAGTCGCTCACAAAAGCGCTGTTGATCGATTCGGCAATGACGACGAACGGCACAACTGCTCGCAGTTCAATGAGAATTACGTTTTCCGTTTCGGCAGTCTCGATGATGCTTGCAGGGATTCCGTCGAGGTCGCTGCAAGTCTCGATCGCCAAGGCCGCCACGTTACGTGCTGCGAGTTCCCTGACATATTGCTTCTGCTTCTCGTCGGGAGCGGACGCCAGTGCCTCTCCTCCGGTCAGAAGGAGTTCACCGCCGCGCAACAGCAGGCCGATGTCGAGGACCTCGCTCGAGTGCACCCACCGTATGTCGCGCGTGTTCACTAGTTCGGCGCCAGCTCGAACGACTGGATCTGCGGCCTTCATCGTCGGGTGGGCGAGCACCTCTGCGATATTCATGTGACTACTCCGTCCGAAATTCCGCGACTGTCGAGTTCTCGACTCGCGGATTATTGCGATGCTTCGAACAGTCTATGTCGAAGAAATTCTTTCACTTTACATTCTGTCAATACGAATCCTCAGTCACATGACGGATCGAACATTGTCGCAACAAAAACGGAACTCTAGGATGGGAAGAATCCAATGGCAGTTCGGTCGTCGCCACAGCTCGACATTGATCAGATTCGGGCTAGAGCTTTCGGCAGTTCCAGCGGATTCACTGGCAACCCAGTCGCAAAGAGCGAAAGCATCCCGTATCCAATTCGGACGCGGAAAGCAGAGTTACCACAGCCGATCACGATGATTTCTCCGATGAAAGCGCAATGACGCAGCTCAAGGAAGGACACTCGGCATGACCACTGGCCACAAACCCACCGCAGGAAACGATGGAGATTCCGAAATGCATTCAGGCGATCACAACGAAGTCGCTGCTCAAACCGAGGAGCAAGAGGCCGACGCGATTCCCGCTGACAATACAGACCAGGAGAAGGAGCCGAGATTCGTCTCCATTCCGCGATTTCGTGGATCAAAGATGGCTGCCCTCGACCGCAACATCATCATGGTGCTGCCGCCGATCCTCATTGTCACAGTCGTCATAGCCGTCACTGTCAATCCACAAGGATCGGCCGAAGTCATCAATGCGCTCCGGACTTTCGTCACCTCCAAATTCACCTGGCTGTTCGTCGCCTACTCGATCATCGCAGTCATCCTCTGCGCCTGGGTCGCTTTCAGCAGAGTCGGCTCAGTTCGGCTCGGCGGTCCCAAAGCTCGTCCTGAACATGGAAAGTTTGCATGGTATTCGATGCTGTTTGCCTGCGGCCAGGGAATCGGACTGATCTTCTGGTCCGTCGCTGAGCCGATTCTTCTCCGCGAGGGCAGTCCGGTGATTCCTCCCGGTGATTTCCTCGCCGAGGGCGGGATCGTATGGACCTACTTCCACTGGGGACTCACTGCCTGGGCCATGTACTGTCTCGTTGCACTCTGCCTCGCCTATTCCCACCACAACCTCGGTAAAACCCTGACCTTTCGTGAAGCTGTCGTTGACATCTTGCCCTTCAAGACCCGCCGAACTGCGGGAGTCATTGTGGAGCTGCTCGCAATCATCGCGACGGTTCTTGGTCTTGCGACCTCATTCGGATTCGCCGCACTCCAGTTCACGTCAGGTCTCTCATCGTTCACTGGTCTACCCAGCGGACCGACCTTATGGCTCGTTGTCATCGCCGTCCTCGGCGGGTTGACAATGGTCTCGGCCTTTCTCGGAGTGAATAAAGGAATGAAACGAGTCAGCGAGGCCAACTCAATCCTCAGCATCATTCTGATGGTCGGCGTTCTGGTGTTCGGGCCCACGATCTTCATCCTCTCATCCATGACTCAGTCTTTCGGTTCCTTCATCGGAAACTTTGTGCCGATGAGTTTCTGGACCGAAGCGCAGATCTCCGCGGCACCGCTGGGCAGCTGGGAAGATGCGTGGAACGGTTCGTGGACCGTCTTCATCTGGTGCTGGGTTATCGCGTTCTCCCCGTTCGTCGCTGGATTCATCGCGCGGATTTCTCGCGGTCGTTCGATTCGCGAGTTCGTCCTCGGAGTCACAATCGTGCCTTCGCTCATTGTCATGGTCTGGGTCGCCATCCTCGGCGGTGCCGCCATCTACTACGACGACCAAGCGGGTGGCTCAATCTCGTCCGACGTCGCCAGGGATACGTCAACCGGACTTTTCTCTATGCTCGAAATGGTTCCTGTGATCGGCGGAATTCTCCTCGTGGTCGCCACGATCCTGGTGGCCACCTACTACGTCACAAGTCTCGACTCAGGGACCTATGCGCTTGCCGAATTTGTCACAGCACCGATGAAGTCCGGCCCCTGGTTCCGAGTGGTCCTCGTGCTCAGCATCGGCACCGTAGCCGTTGTCCTTCTCACCGTCGGAGGGACATCGGTCGTCGATACGGTGCAGACGGGAACGATCATCGGCGCCTTCCCATTCACGTTCGTGCTGCTACTGATGTTCGCCAATCTCGTTCGCAGATTACGCAGCCGTAACGCGCAGATCAGACGAGAAGAAAAGATCATCAATGAAAACCACTATCTCCCAGAAGATGACTATGTCGACAAACACGGAGTTCCTATCGAGATCAGCGATCCAAGGAAATCTGAGCGACAGAGCACAGACCTCGGAGACTCTGATGATCTCCGGAACTGACTTAATCACAAGGAAATGGAGACTTCACGTTGACCGTATTTATGGAAGAACTCGACGCATTCGCATATTCCGAGCAGTTAGCGGCCGGAGCGCCTGTGCTCATTCCAGCAGGCTCTATCGAACAGCACGGGCCACATATGCCACTGCATGTCGACTCCCTGCTCTCACGCACCATAGCCGGTGAAACGGCCAGGCGCATCGGGGCTGTCGTGTCGGCTCCGATCTCCTACGGCTACAAGTCACAACAGCGATCTGGGGGTGGCAATCACCTTCCTGGGACAACCAGCCTCACTGGCGACCTGGTCACTGCAATCGCCAAGACACTCGTCCTTGAATTCGTAAGGCAAGGAGTCAAGCAGATAGGTTTCATCAACGGCCATTTCGAAAATTACCAGTTCCTCTACGAGGGCGCAGACCTGGCGCTGAAAGAACTCGCGAACGCCGGGCATGACAATATTCGAATCATGTTGCTCTCATATTGGGACTTTGTCGATGACGAGACGATCTCCAAACTGTATCCCCACGGCTTCACGGGTTGGGATCTCGAGCATGGTGGGGTTCTCGAAACCTCACTGATGCTTCATCTGTTTCCCGAACAGGTTGACATGACCAAGGTAGAGGACTCTCCCCCAGCGGAATTGCCGAACTACGATGTGCTCCCGGTCCGTCCAGAGCTCACACCTGCGTCCGGGTGCTTATCGTCGGCCGTTGAGGCGACTGCCGACAAGGGGCGGATATTACTCGAAACAGCGAGTGCGGGGATGGCAGCGGCGATCAAGAGCCAGTTCGAACACACACCTTCCAGCCCGTAGTTACCTTCACTGATGTCTCTCACAGGGGAAATACTCAACACATGGCGGGCCCCGAACGATCGAATAATCGTGCGGGGCCCGCTGTGACTTCCGGTCGCGCCGGCTACACCGCCTACCTGCTCGAGACGCGTCCGAAGAGGTTCGCGATCGGAGCCAACAGCAGCGGCCTGGCCGCGAACCAACCGGCCACGACCACGACCATCGCAACGAGGAACCAGATGAGCCCGGCCCAACCGAGCATGTTCGTCCCGGCGAACATGTAACCGAGGTTCTGCCGCAGTCCGGTCGTGAACACGAGGAATACGTGGACGAGGATGAAGAACACGAAGAACAGCATCGTCGGGAAGTGGATCGCCCGAGCCAGCGGTGCCGGGTAGATCTTGTTCAGCGTCGCAGCGTCCTTCGGCCACCATTCGCTCATCCGCACACCCGTGATCGCAGCCACCGGGGCGGCGATGAACACGATGATGAAGTACATGAGCTGCTGGAGCGCGTTGTAGTTGACCCACGCATCCTCCACCGGCCATTCCATCGTCGCGTACTGCAGCGCCGCCGACAGCGCGTTCGGGAAGACTTCCCAACTGGTCGGCACGATGCGTGCCCAGTGTCCGGAGACGAAGAGAAGCACGACGAAGACGACACCATTGGCCAGCCACAGCAGGTCGAGACCCGTGTGCAGCCAGAGGTTGATGCTGACCTTCTTCCCGCCCTTCTTCGGGGTGTAGAACGCCGGCGGCTTCTGCTGGTGTCGCACCTGCAGACCCGAACGGATGATGAGCACCATGAAGAAGATGTTGAGGAAGTGCGTCCACCGCACCCAGCCCGGGAAGCCGGGATCGACGAACTCCGGGATGTGATATTCGCCCGGGTAGCGTTCGAGGAACTCCGGCACACCCGGCAGGGTCGTGACACCACGCGCGGCGAGGATGAGGATCCCGGCCACGACGATGAGTCCGCCGAGACCCAGCCCGACGAGCTTGGACCACTGTCCCAGCGACTTCGAACCGATCATGACCGGTTCCTTCTTCGCTGCAGGCTTCGCCGAGGTGGTGCTGCCCGAACCGGACGACGCGGCCTTCGCGGCCGGTGCCGTCTTCGCGGCCGGCTTGTCCGCGGTGCGTGCCGCAGCCTTGTCGTCGGCCTTCGCGGCGGGCTTGGCCATCGGTTTGCGCTGGGCGGGCTTGTCCGTGGTCTTCGCCGCAGGCTTCGCCATCGGCTTGCGCTGAGCGGGCTTCTTCTCGGCTTCGTCAGATTTCTTCTCTGACGCCGAGGCGGCTCCCGCAGCGGCCGCACCTGCACCGGCGGCGGCTCCCGCGCCAGCGGCTGCCGCACCGACGCCGCCGATTCCGGTGCGTCGACCCTGGGGCTTCTTCTCACCGGATTCGTCAGCGGCAGCCGGCTTCGATTCCTGTTTCGCGGCTTCGCCGGACTGTGCGTGTTCGGCTGGCTTGCCTGCCTCGGCAGATGCGGCATCGGTCGACGTGGCGTCGGCGGCCTTCTCTTCAGCCGGAGCCGAAGCGGCGGCCGAGCCCGCGGCAGGTTTGGCAGCGTGTGCGGGTGCGAAGCCTTCCGGCGGCCAGGGGTCTCCCCCGACGGTGCGGGGAAGTCCTCGGCGCAGCGGTACATCGGATAGTTCTCCGGAGCCCTCACCGCTCGCGGCTGCTCCAGCCACGCCGGCACCTGCGGCACCGGCACCCGCTGCCGCAGCAGCAGGAGCAGCAGACGACGATTCAGAAACAGTGTCCGCTGAGGTCTCAGCGGCAACAGTTTCGGCAGAGTCAGGCTGAGCAGCCGGTTCTTCTGCAGCCTCGCCCGTAGGCGCAGCCGCTGCCGGAGCAGCAGCGCCAGCGGCGGATCCACCTGCGGCCTTGACGCCGGCGGGCGCGAAGCCTTCCGGTGGCCAAGGATCTCCACCGGCAACACGCGGCAGACCGCGCCGCAGTGGAACCTCGGCGGCAGGAGCTGATTCGGCGGCAGTAGCATCAGTGGCGGCAGGTTCTGCCGCAGACGACTCATCGTCCGAACCGGAAGCGACGACGGCAGCGCCAGCGGCCACTCCGGTACCAGCCGTCGCGGCAGCTGCAGCCGGGGCAGCCGAGGCCTGTTCGTCCGATTCAGCGGACGCCGCATCCTCGGTCGAATCCTCGACAGCGACATCCACTTCGACTGCAGGCTCTTCCGGAGCCGACGATTCTGCAGACGCGACAGGAGCAGCTGAGGCACCGGCGGCCTTCACTCCGGCCGGAGCAAGACCTTCCGGCGGCCAGGGCTCTCCACCCTCGACGCGCGGCAGGCCGCGACGCAAGGGCACTTCGGCCGAAGTAACTGCCTCTGCTGGTTCCTCGACGGAATCTCCAACGGTCTCCTCGACCGAATCCTCAACGGGCTCTTCGGCTTCAGCGGAAGCCACGGTCTCCGTCGATTCCTCGGCGTCGGTCACATCGGACTCGGCCGCCTCGGCGGGGGAACCTTCATCCAGTTCCTCCGTCTCGGCAGTCTCCGGCAGCCACGATGCGCCCTCCTCCAAGGGTTCGCCGATGGTGCCCTCCGGGGGCCAGGGATCTCCGCCTTCGACCCGGGGCAGACCCGAGCGCAGCGAACTGGAATAGGTTGCCATATCAGGACTTGTTCTCGTTCAGTGATTCGATGGCCTGGGGAACGACCTTGAACAGGTCGCCGACGACGCCGAAGTCGGCGATGTCGAAGATCGGGGCTTCAGCGTCCTTGTTGACCGCAACGATGGTCTTCGAGGTCTGCATTCCGGCCTTGTGCTGGATCGCGCCGGAGATGCCCAGCGCCACGTAGAGCTGCGGGGACACGGACACACCGGTCTGGCCGACCTGGTGCGACTGCGCGATATAGCCGGCGTCGACGGCCGCACGGGAGGCACCGAGTGCGGCACCGAGAGTGTCGGCGAATTGGCCGACGAGTTCGAAGGACTCTTCCGAACCGACGCCGCGACCACCGGAGACGACCTTCTGCGCACCGCGCAGCTCGGGCCGCGACGAGGTCTCGACAACGGCTTCGAACGAATCGATCGAGGCCGCACGCTTACCGGAATCGGCGACCTCGAGGGCCTGCGTGTTCGCGGACTGCGCTTCGGCGCGGGCTTCGATCGAGCCCAGCCGCACGGTGACGATCGGGGCACCGAAGGTCGGGGCCGACGACGCGGTGTAGCCGCCGCCGTAGACGGAATGGTTGACCACGATGCCCTCGGAGTCGCGCTCGAGTCCGACGGCGTCGACGGACACAGCCGATCCGCTGCGCACGGCAAAGCGACCGGCGATGTCACGACCGTCGAGAGTGTTGGGCACGAGGACGGCGTCGGGAGCGGTGAGCTCGGCGGCTGCGGCCACGGCATCGACGGCCGCGGTGCCGAGGTTGCCCTCGGCGGCTGCGGCGGTCAGGGTCGCCACGGCGCCGAGTTCGGCGGCCTTCTCGGCAGCGGCGTCGGCGGCTCCGGCGGCGAGCACGAGGGCCACGGGCGAGCCGATCTCAGCCGCGCCGCCGAGCAGTTCGGCGGCCGGCTTCTCCAACTGGCCCTCGGCATCGGCGGTGAGGACGACGAGAATGGAATCCTGCGGGAATTCTGACATGACGATTCTCCTTAGGCCAGACGGTTCTTGGTGAGGTATTCGGCGAGTTCGACTCCGCCATTGCCTTCGTCGACGACCTTCTCACCGGCTTCGCGCGGCGGCTTCTCGGCGACGGTGACCATGATGGAACGGGCCACGGACTGGTCCTCGGCGTCGATGCCGAGATCGGACAGGCTGATGACTTCGAAGGGCTTCTTCTTCGCGGCCATGATGCCCTTGAAGTTCGGGAAGCGGGCCTCGGGAAGCGCCTCGGTGATGGAGATGACGGCGGGCAGTTCGGCCGAGACCTGCTGCTGGCCGCCCTCGACGCCGCGGGTGCCCGAGACCTTGCCATCGGTCAGCTCCACGGTCGACAGGCCGGTCACGTGCGGATAGTCGAGGTGCTCGGCGAGCATCGCCGGCATCATGCCGCCGTTGCCGTCGGTGGAGACGTTTCCGGTGACGACGAGGTCGAATTCACCGCGGCGCAGAGCGGCGGCGAGCACCTCGGCGGTCAGTCCCAGATCGGCCCCGGTCAGCGACTCATCGGCCACGTGCACAGCGTCGTCGGCGCCCATCGCCAGACCCTTGCGGATCGTGGCGGTCGCGGTATCCGGTGCCATCGAGATGACGGTCACCTCGGTGTCGCCGTCACTGTCTTTCTGGGTCAGCGCAACCTCGAGGGCACGCTCACCGATCTCATCGAGGACGGCTTCCGAGGCGCCGCGATCGGCGAGCCCGGTTTCCAAGTTCAGTTTGCGGTCGCCGTAGGTATCCGGCACCTCTTTGACCAACACCGCGATCTTCAAGGATGACTCCTTAGGTTCGTGAAGCAGTTCCAGCTGCAATGAGACTTTCATCTCATAATCTACAGGTGGCTGATTTCCGTCCGTTGACCGGGTCCAGTCGGAACCGATCCTATATCCATGATCCATGGTACGTGGCGGGAACCACAGACGTGCTCGTTACTGTACGAACGATCGACAGAATTTGTCCAATGCCGGAAGCGGGTTCCGCGCAGCGGCTGCGACGAGTCCTGCGCCGAGGCGGGGCCCTAGAATGGGGTCAGACCGTGAGCATGCGGTCAGACCGACCTTTCCCGACCGGTGCCGCTTCGGTTCGGGCGGGCAGGACGCGAACATCAACGGTGAAGGAGCGCCCCGTGGCTTTCGACCTCGACGACATCGACCGCAGCATCATCGCCGCCCTCGTCGAGGATTCGCGCCTGAGCGTGCGCCAGCTGGCCGAACGCGTCCACATCTCCCGCTCCGCCGCGCATAAGCGCTTCACCACCCTGATCGAGTCGGGTGCGATCAGGAAATTCACCGCCGAGGTGGACCGCGAAGCCCTCGGCATGACCGTGACCGCGGTCGTCGTCGTCAAGATCGGCGAGCGCCCGTGGCCGCAGGTCCGCGATGACCTGGCCGCTCTGCCCTTCGTCGAGAAGGTGCAGGCCGTCAGCGGGGACATCGACGCCCTGGTCACTGTCAACGCTCCGGACAACACTGCACTTTCGCAGGTCATCCTGCGCAGAATCCACGAAGTCCCCGGCGTCGTGTCCTCCCGATCGCTGCTCATCCTCGATGAAGCCGAGGGGCACAGGCCGGGCGCCGGCTGACTCCCGTGACTCAGTCCTTCTGGTATTCGGTGATGGCCTTCTCGGCCAGGTCGAGACCGTAATCCGCGTCGGCATAGCCGGCGATCGTGGCCTTGCCGATCGGATAGACATGTCCGGCCTTGACGGCTGGGAGGTCTTTGAACACGGCGGAGTCCATGAGCGCCTTCGTCAGTGAATCGTAGTCGCCGCGCAAATCCGAGTTGACGAAGATGACGTCGGCGTCGGACAGGCTCCGGTCGAGGACCTCAAGCGAGATCTGAGCCTCGGACTCGACGGTCCCGGACTTATTGCCTCCCTGTTCGGCTTTGCCGTACTTCTTCACCATGGCGTCCTCGTCGGCCGACCAGTCGAAGCCGAGCGGGGACAGTATCGTGCCGAGCATGTTCTCGCTGCCCCACAGGTAGGCCGAGTTCTCCTCGAAGGAGGACACGACTCCGATCGTCGTACCCTCGGTGACCTCGGAGTACTTCTCGCCGAGCTTCTTCTGCCGAGCCTGGAACTCGCTGTCGAGCTCGTCGAGCTCATCGGTCCTGTTCACGGCGTCAGCGACCTCTTCGACCCGCTGCTGCCAATTCGCGCGGTCGCCTCCGCGCAGGGTGAACTGGTAGACCGGTGCAATCTCCTCGAGCTGCTCGATCATGTCCGGTTCGAAGATGTTCGGGGACAGGATGAGGTCGGGTTCGGTCTCGGCGAGCTTCTCGAGGTCCGGCTCCTGCTGACTGACCGCAGGGATCTTATCGAGCTCGTCGATCCACTCCTCGGGCACGGCCGGATCCTGGTACTCGCCTTGGGCGACGGGAGGCGCGTCAAGGTCCATGAGGGTTTCGGTGGCGGCATAGTGCAGCGTTGCGACGGCCTTCGGGTCGGCGGGCACCTCGACCTTCGCGCCGGTCGCGTCGGTGACGGTGCGCGTCTCGGAAGCATTGCCCGGGCTCGCTTCCTCACCGCCGCCTGCGCATCCGGCGAGGAGCGCGAGGCCGGCGGTTCCGGCGATGAGAGCAGAGGTCAGGCGTGTCAATGACATAGGTTGTCCTTATTCTTATCTGGTCTATTCAGTTCTGGATGGGTGTCCGGATGGGGTGCCCGGGTGAGGCGGCCGGGCGGTGGCGGGGCCGGTTCAGGAGCGTGTGGCGATCACGGCCGATCGGAAGCGGCCGAATCCCCATCCGATGTCTTTCACCTCGACGTGTGCGGCACCGAGCGCGTGCATGTCCGTGACGATCCCGTCGCTGGTCAGCGACGGGCTCCCGGTGGTGGCCAGGGTCGTGATGAGCTCCTCGGCCTGATGGTCATCGGCCTCGGCCTCGTCGGTGAAGGGTTCGACGATGATCAGGGTCCTGCTCGCTGCGAGCATCCGGTCCAGCAGCGCTGTCACCTCTGCTCGGAAACGCCCTGTCAGTCCGGCGATCACGAGGGTGCAGTCGACGTCCGGCCAGGATCGTCGGCCGGACAGGCTCTCTGCGCCAGGGGTGTGGATCGTCCGCCCGGAGTGCGGGGCCTTCCGCGTCAGGGCGGCGGCCGCCTCGGCGTCGACATCACCGACGACGGCGAGGCTCCCGGCTGTGGCCACGGGCTCGAGATCGAGGATGAGATCGAGGACGTATTGAAGGTGGTCGAGGCTGCGGCGCCGATGGGCGGCGTCGAGCCCGGGATCGGCGGCACGCTGGTCATGCCAGGTGGGAGCCTCGATCGCCGAGGCACGGGAAGTGCGGGAGGCGAATCCGCCTCTGAGCACGTCGACGAGATCGACGAGGGAGAACAGGTCGAGCAGCGCCGGATCGCTCAGGTCGAGTCCGTCGGAGGCGCCTTCGCCGGTGAGGACCGCTCCGGTCGGGGTGTTGCGGTAGGCCTCGCCCTCTCGCGCGAGGAGTCCGAGGGAGCACATGGCCGTCAGCACCGGCCGCACGCGGTCGGCGTCGATGCCGAGTTCGGCGGCGATCGCCTCGGCGGTGGCGACTCCACCGGCTATGAGGTCGTTGATGCCAAGGGTGACGGCTGTCCGGGTGATGATCGCGGGGAGCAGTTCGGTCATTTCGTGGACCTGGTGGAGGACCTCGAGAGTGCTGTCCGGTTCGGCGCGGCCCTCACTCCCGGTCGCGGCGGACCCGGCCGAATCCGGGGACCCCGCTGCGCCGGAGCCGGCCGACGTGGACACGGCGGCTGATCCCTCGAGCGTGGACCCGGCCTCCGAATCGACTGCCGCCCCGGCCTCGGCGGGGCGAGTCGGCATCTTCCGCCAGTAGCCGACGACCTCGACGTCCTCTTTGGGAAGGCCGATCTCCCGGCGCAGGTAGCGGCGGATGGGCGCGATGGTCAGCGTCTCACCCGCCCACCAGGCGAAAGTGCGACCTTCGGGCAGGCCGAGGTTCTTCACGGCGTCGAACATCAGAGTCGACTCGCCCGGCACTGCGGATTCGCGGACGAGCCAGTCGATCTCGACGTTCGCCTCCGTGGGGATGTATTGGATGTCGTCGGAGGTGGGGACTTCGACGATGATGTGCCCGCGCGTGCCCGCAGGTGCCTCTTCGAGCCAGCGTCCGACGGCGGGCAGCGCCGTCTCGTCGGCGACGAGGAGGTGGAAGTCGATGTCCTCGGCCAGACCGGCGCAGGTCTTCGGCCCGGCGAAGCTGATGCGATCACCGACCGTGACGCCGAAGGCCCAGTCCGAGGCGAGCCCGGAATCGTGTCGGACGACATCGAAGGTGAAGGAATTGCTGTCAGGGTCGACGCTGCGGACGGTGTAGTCACGGGCGCGATTGAGCGCTTCGCGGTTCCACTTGAAGCGGAACTCCTCCTGCTCGCCGATGTCGAGGGATGAGCCGTCGGACGGGGGAATGACGAGTTTCACGTGATCGTCGAAACCCTCGGAGCGGAATGCAGGCCGCGCCATCCCGTCGACCTCACCCTCCGCCAATTGATCGCCCGCCACTGTCAGGCGTCGCATATTGGGGGGTGATGTCGACGATGCCGGTGACTTCCACCTCACGCAGGATGATCGGCAGCACCTGCAGAGGCCTGGAAGTACGCGGCATGTATTCAGCTCCGAGGGTTCTTGACGTATGAAACAGCGAGAAACGGAGAAGCCGGACCCACAACTTCAAGCAGGTGTGTCAACTGCCTTAGGCAAGACCGATGTTCCCTATATCTCATAGGTGAGCCTAACCTGGGATCGCGAGAGGTGCAACCACTGATTTTCAGCACCCTCGCATCGCCGTCTCAGTTCGATCCGACGCCTCTGCTCCGGCCTCGTTCTATTCCCTCGGTCCGGAGAGCAGCATGAGGGCGGCACCGGCGACGATGCGCCGGTACACCGGCTCGACGGACAGCGTGGCTCCGTCTGCTGTGAGGAGCCCGAGCTCGGTGAGCTCCTGCAGCTCGTCTGCCAGCAGCTTCGAGAGTCGCTCGCTGCGCACCTCGCCGAGGTCGAGTTCGGGGCGTTCGGGTGCCGAGTCTGGAGTGAGGATCTCGATGAGGCGCTGGGCGATCATGATTGCCGGGGCAGCGTAGTCGTCGCCGGGGACGAGGTTGACCACGTCGAGGAGCCGTTCGTGAATGAACGCGCCGATGACCGGCAGTGCGGTATCCGCGCTCACCTCGCCCTTCTTCCACTCGTCGGCGGCGCTTCCCGGGCGGATCTTGGTGCCGGTGATCTCGGTGATCTCAGCACTCTGCATCACGGCCCACATCGCTTCGAGGACGGGCACCTCATCGGCGCTGCGCGCATAGTTCACACCGTCTTCGTACCGGGCGTTCGAAGCTACCCCGACGGCGTCGATGCCGAACTTGCCGGCCGCCTCGGCGATATCGGCTCGCTTCACGCGTCCCGTTCCGGTCAGCGGTCGGGAGTCGCCGATCCAAGCGAGGATTCCGGTGATGCCGGCGACGAGGCGGTTCTGCGGCATGGGCTGCGCGAGCTGCTCCTCGCTCAGTGCATTGGCCTCGATGGCGGCCATCAGGGCCGAGGGCAGCGGGTCGGTGCGCATGCTCGCAGCCTCGGCTCGGACGCGAGCGGCGTTCCAGCGTTCGGGGGTCTCGTCGGTGTCCGCGCGGAAGCGGAGATAGTTGTCGAGCGCCTCGAGGCTGTCGAGGAAGATCACCGTCGAAGGCGATTCGCCGTCGGCCTTCTCGGCGTCCTCCTGTCCGTCGACTGCGAAGCTCTCAAGGACGTCGAGGAGGTCGTCGATTCCCTCCGGTTCGTCGATATCTGCGCGGGAGGATACGGCGATGCAGAACAGGAGGTGGGCGATGTCGAAGACCTCTGAGTCTTCATCGACATCGTCGTAGGTCTCGGCCAGCCAGTCGCGGAAGCGCTGGTAGAGCGGCATCTCGTAGACGGTCTTTTCGACCTCGTCCATTCGCTCATCGATGCCCTGCGGGTCAGCGCCAGCACCAGCTGCATTATCGGCAGCGTTCGATCCGCCGAGCCACTCCGGCAGTTCCTGTTCCGCAGCGGGGCCGTCCTGAACTTCCCGGTCGTCCTGGATCACTCGGTCGGTGGGGCTGTAGGTGCCGGCGACCGGTTCCGGATAGCCGTCGAGTGGCATGAGCTCATCGAAGACCTCCTCCGCTGAGACCTTGTCCCGCCTGGTCAGACGCACGACCGCAGCGGCCACGGCGAGCATGGAGCCCTCGAGGACGGGAAGTCCGCTGTTGCTGGTGATGAGGCGGTCGAGGCTGTCGACGACGCGCCCCTTATGCGCCAGGGCCAGGATGTCGCGGGCCACGGCACGGGACTTCTTCGCCGACCACTTCGGTGCCATCACACCGCCGAGCTTCGGTCCATACGTCTCGTCGGTGAACCATTCGTCGACCAGGCCCATCGCCGCCCCGGTCACCTGTGCGACGCTCGGATTGAAGTCCTCGGGATCCGAGGGCAGGGAAGCCACAACAGCCTCGGCGCGCTTGATATCGCCCTCGGCGAAGGCAAGGGCGAAGGACCGCAGCTTCCCCAGCGCCAGCCCGCGATGGGCACCGACCGGAGTGAACAGGCGACGTTTGTACTCCCCCTGTGCCTTCTCCATGGCTACATGGAATTCGGCTTCGGTGAAGTCCGCATTCGGATCGTCGATGTCGACGCCTTCGGCTTTGAGGTACGGTGCCAGCTCCCGCATCATCCGATCGCCCATACCGGGGTCGTGGCTGATACTGCCGTCCGCTGCCATACCGTGGAATTCGGGACTGTCGAAGAAAGAAGACACGCGTTGCTCCTGCCGAGGATGAACTGAAGCAATAACGGTAACAAGCCCGACCTCATCCGCCACACAACCGACCCGGCATTGCCTCGCGGCTTTACCGAGATCACACTCCGGGTGTCGCCCCGATCTCGCCCACCGCTTCGGCCTCGGTCAGTGCTCAAGCTCTGGTCAGCGCTCAGCCCTCTGACGAGGCGAGAGTCTTCCGCACCGCCCTGACGGTCAATTCGAGAGACTGAGCGCGCGCGGTCGGATCGTCGACGCCGACGCTCACGCTGTAGAGGTGTCCGGAGCCGATGGTGAGGTAGACGAACGCTGCCGCCCAGCCGATCGGCACTCCTTCATCGATGGACCCGTCCGCCTGTCCTCTCGCGATGACGGCTTCGAGCGGATCGTCCTCGTCAACAGCTGCACCCGCAAGGGACCCAGCGCCTGCCGGAGAGTCAGCATCCGTCCGGGACTCGGCGGCCGCCTCGGCGAAGGTTTCATCGGTGATGATCGGGCTGTCGGCGAAGAGCAGGGTAAGTACATCGGGCAGAGTGAACAGCTCCGCACAGATCCGCTCGAGCGCAGCCAATCCGGCCCCTTCGCCGGGACGGGCCTTCATGACCGCCTCGCCGAATCGCCGGGCACCGAGCCGGCCCGCCGCGGCGACGAGCGCCTCGCGATCACCGAAATGCCGATAGAGGGTCGTACGGCCGACACCGATTGACTGCGAGAGCTCGATCATCGACGCCTGCGGGTTCGCGGCAAGGCAGGTCAGCGCCTCGCTGACCAGGGCCTCTCGGCCCAATCGACGCATGCCCTGCACCGGCACAACCCCTCCCTGACTCGGTGAACGTGACTCTGCGAATGCTCCGGGAACAGTCGCGCAGTTGATACAGACCAGTCTACTTATGGAACACTGTTGTTCCACTTTGGTATCATGGAGTACCGACAGCGCCTTCGAGGATCGAGCAAGTGATGGATAAGCCCCAGCAGAAGAACGACTCCACCGCCCAGCAGCCCCAAGCCGCGACGTTCGCGCTCGGTCGCGCCGATGTCGTCGTCATCGGTCTCGCCTGCATCGGCATCGGCGTGGCGCTCGGATTCTTCCTGCCCGCACTCGGATCGATTGCCGCGACATTCCCCATCCCCTTCGGCGACGTCATCGAGAAGCTCAGCCGCTTCGACCAGGCGTGGGTCGTCATCGCCCGACCGATCATCGGCGGAGCACTCGGACTCATCGCCGCCTTCGTCATCTCCGCCTCGACCACTCCCCTGGTCATCGATGAGCACGGAATCATCATCGGAAGAGACGACGACCACCCGCTGCGCATCTCCCGCGCCTCGTTCTCGACCGCATATTTCGCCGACGGCAAGCTCGTCGTCGTCACCGAAGGCGGGCATCAGGCCTTCAAGGGAGATATCGAGGGCAAGAAAGCCGCGATCGCCGAGGCCTTCACCTCCCGTGGATATCGCTGGGGCGAGATCTGAGGATCCCGACGGCGAAGGTGAGGACGACGCACATCGCCTCCCCGGCCCTCCAGCCAAACGTCCACTCGACCTGCCGGTACCGGCCCCTTCGTCCCGAGTTGACGCGACGAATGGCCGCCCGTCCTCACCTGCCGCGACACCGTGGAATCGTGACTCGCCTCACGCCACCATGGGGCCATGACCATTGACGTTCCCACCACAGGCCGCTCACTGCCCCAGCTGCAGCCGATCAGCTTCATCGGCGCAGATGGCCGGCTCACCGACACTCCGACCGAAGGGCTGCGGATCCCCAGCGATGCCACCCTCACCGGTCTCTACCGGCAGATGGTCCTCGTCCGCCGGTTCGAAGCACAGGTCACGCACCTGACCCGCCAGGGCCGGCTCGCGACCTATCCCTCCGCGGCAGGTCAGGAAGCCGCCGAGGTGGGGGCCACCACCGCGCTGGCCCCGAACGACTGGCTGTTCCCCACCTACCGCGACTCGGCAGCGCTGCTGACCCGCGGAGTGCCCGTCGCCGAGATCCTCGCCGCCTTCCGCGGGGACTGGCACTGCGGTTTCGACCCGCACGAATACCACACTTCACCTGCGGCGACACCGCTGGCAACGCAGACCCTGCACGCCACGGGATTCGCGATGGCCGCGAAGCTCAAGGGCGAGGATGCTGCGACTCTGACCTTCCTCGGCGATGGCGCCAGCAGCGAAGGCGACACCCACGAAGCCTTCAACTTCGCCTCCGTGTGGCAGACCCCGACGGTCTTCGTCCTGCAGAACAACCAGTATGCGATCTCCACTCCCCTGCGCGAGCAGACGAACGCGACGATGCTCGCCGACCGCGCCGCCGGCTACGGAATGCCGGGCCTGCGCGTCGACGGCAATGACGTCGCCGCCGTATTCGCCGCTGTCTCCGCCGCCCTCGAGCGCGGTCGCAACGGAGATGGTCCGACCCTCATCGAGTGCCTCACCTACCGGATGGAGTCGCACACGAACTCCGACGATCCGACGAAGTACCGCGACACCGAGGAGGTCGAGCACTGGAAGCAGTTCGATCCCATCGATCGACTCGAGAAGTACCTGCGACAGACAGGGGCTCTTGACGATGCGAGAGTCGCAGAGGTCGCCGAGGCGGCCGAGGCCTTGGCCGCGTCCGTCCGCGATGCGATGAACGCCGAGGCCGAGATCGACCCGCGCGAACTCTTCGCCCACGTCTACGCGAGCCCGCGCACGGCCCTGACCGAGCAGCGGCAGGTCCTCGAAGCCGAACTCGCAGCGGCAGGTCACGCATGAGCGTCGAGACGGGAACCGACCCAACCACCGATCCGACCGCGGTGAACGCCGAAACAGCCACAGCCACCTCGGCGAGCAATGACGGGGCCACACCGTCATCGGTGACGATGACGAAGGCCCTCAACCAGGCGCTGCGGGATTCTCTGGCCGACGACGACACCGTGCTCGTCTTCGGTGAGGATGTCGGCCGCCTCGGCGGGGTCTTCCGTGTCACAGAAGGTCTGCGGGCCGAATTCGGGTCGAATCGGGTGTGGGATTCCCCGCTGGCGGAGTCGGGCATCATCGGCACCGCGATCGGCATGGCGATGAACGGGATGCGTCCCGTCGTCGAGATGCAGTTCGACGCCTACGCCTACCCTGCGTTCGAGCAGATCGTCTCCCATGTGGCGAAGATGCGGAATCGGACGAAGGGCCGGGTGAGCCTGCCGATCACGATTCGGATCCCCTATGCCGGCGACATCGGCGGGGTCGAGCATCATTCGGATTCCTCGGAAGTCTATTGGACGTCGACGCCGGGTCTCACCGTCGTCACGCCGTCGAATCCGGCGGATGCGTATTCGCTGCTGCGCGAGTCGATCGCCTCCGACGATCCGGTCGTGTTCATGGAGCCGAAGTCGCGGTACTGGATGAAGGAGACGCTGTCCCTGCCGGTCACGACGGCACCGATGAATCGGGCGCAGGTCATCCGCGAAGGCACCGACGTCACTTTGCTCGCCTATGGTCCGACCGTGCGCACGGCGCTCGAAACTGCTGAGGCCGGAGCCGAACACGGACTGTCCATCGAGGTCATCGACCTGCGCACGCTCTCACCATTCGATGATGAGACGGTATCCGCCTCGGTGCGCAAGACCTCGCGTGCGGCAATCATCCACGAGGCCGCGCAGTTCGGCGGATACGGCGCCGAGGTGGCCGCCCGCCTCACTGAACGCAACTTCACCTTTCTGTCGGCCCCGATCCTGCGAGTCACCGGGTTCGATGTGCCCTATCCGTCGCCGAAGCTCGAGGAGTTCTACTTGCCGACCGTCGAACGTGTGCTCGATGCGCTCGAGTCCTGGGATTGGGAGCTGTGATGAGTCCTGATGTGAATACGGGCACGCGCGAGTTCATCCTCCCCGACCTGGGTGAAGGTCTCACCGAGGCGGAGCTGATCTCCTGGAGGGTCGAGATCGGCGATGAGGTCCACGTCGATCAGATGGTCGTCGAGGTCGAGTCCGCGAAGTCCGTCGTCGAGCTCCCCTGCCCGTACGCCGGGCGGATCGTCAGCCTCCACGCGAACGCCGGAGACACTGTCAGCGCAGGTCAGGCCCTGCTCTCCGTCGCCGAGGCGGGGGCCGAGGCAGGCGGGGACGCTGGGTCGGTGGATGGCGACGGTGTCGCGAGCGCGGTGGCGAGCACGACCGCAGTCGACGCAAACGGCGGAGACGGCGGAGACGGCGGTGGCCAGACTGGCGCCAGCGAATCGAGCGGCGCGAACCTCATCGGCTACGGCACCTCCGAACCGAAGACCCGGTCGACGAAGACACGGTCGTTCGGAGGCAAGCGCGCAGCCACACCGGATGCGACATCTACCGCCGCACCGACTGCGGCTCCCGCTGTTCCGACAGTCATCCCGGATGCCCCCTCGCAGCCGCCGACAGAGGCGTCGGCACCCGCTGATGGCTCGTCACCGTCCTCCACGGTCTACTCGTCGGTGTCCGCCACCGACGAATCATCGAGGGATGCGGATAATAACGCCTCCCCCGTGTCCTCGCCGCTCGTGCGCAAGCTCGCGAAGGATCACGGCATCAGCGCTAAGCACCTGCCCGGCACGGGCCCCGGTGGGGTCGTGACCAGGGCCGATGTACTTGCCGCGGTCGAATCCGGGGCGGGAACGAACCACGACGGTGCCACCGCGCACGTCCCCGCGGGGACGTCACCGGCGAACCAACCGCACCTGGGCACGGAACGGGGAGCCGCCTCGGCGAGCGTTTCTGCATCCGGAACAGCCGCCGCGGCGAAGTTGCCCGCCTCCGCCGGCGACGCCGCAGCAGTGAGCCCCGACCCTGCCGACCGCGATACCCGCACCCCGATCACGGGGCTGCGGAAGGTCGTGTCCGAACGCCTCACGAAGTCTCGGCAGGAGATCCCCGAGGCGACCATCTGGCTCGATGTCGACGCTACCGAGCTGCTCAACACGAAGCGCGCGCTCGAGGCGCGGACCGGTGAGAAGTATTCGCTGCTGTCCCTCGTCGCCCGCTTCGTCGTGGCCGGGTTGAAGAAGTACCCGATCATCAACTCGTCGATCGACACGGCTGCCGGCGAGATCGTCACCCACGGCGACATCAACCTCGGCCTGGCCGCGCAGACACCTCGCGGGCTCATGGTCCCCGTCGTCCCCGGGGCCGGCGAGATGAGCCTGCGGCAGCTGCGCGACACCGTGTCCGAGACCGTCGGGAAGGCGGCTGCGGGCAAGTTCGATCCGTCCGAACTGTCCGGCGGCACGTTCACCCTGAACAACTACGGGGTGTTCGGCGTCGACGGTTCGGCCCCGATCATCAACCTCCCCGAGGTGGCCATGCTCGGCCTCGGCCGGATCAAGGACCGCCCATGGGTCGTCGATGGCGAGCTGACCGTGCGCAAGGTGATGTATCTGTCCTTCGTCTTCGACCATCGCGCCTGTGACGGTCAGGAGCCGAGTCAGTTCCTCACCTTCGTCGCCGACTGCATCGAAAACCCGATCTCACTCCTGCCGGAACTCTGAGCGTCGCCGGGACGAGCCGCCTCGGCGTCGTTCAAGCGTCAGCGCACTTGTCGTGAGGTACACCTTTCGACAAGTGCGCTCGGCCTTGAACGACGCTGCCCGCGCCGCACTCACCGGCGAGATTCCACGATTCGGACCCTTCTCCGTCGCTCATGGTCGACACCACTAGCCTTGCCGGGTCATCTTGCCGAAGACGTACATGGTGAAAGGGTGCGCGCATGTCCCGGACTCATTATTCACGACCGCCGTCGAGACCACCTCGGCGGCGGTTCTCCCTGTTCCTGCTCATCATCCCGGTCGTTCTCTACGCCCTCACCCCGATCGTGGCGAATTCGGTCGAGCCGCGAATCGCCGGACTGCCGTTCGTCGTCACCTACACGATCATCGTCACGGTCCTCACCTGGTTCTTCGTCTGGATGACCGCACGCGGCGACCACTTCTACCGCGGTGACCTCCCCGAACACGTCCCCTCAGACGTCGCGTTCGGCGAGGACCATGCGGTCGACCCTGTCTCCGGCGATGCGCCCCACAACGACAGCGAGGAGGCCGGGACATGAGCACGTCGGCGATCATCGCCAGCATCATCTTCGGCCTCGCAATGCTCGCGACCATCGGCGTCGGCATCTGGTCTGGTCGCGGACGGGAGAAGTCCCTCGATGAGTGGTCGGTGTCAGGGCGCGGACTCGGCTTCGTCTTCATCCTGCTGCTCATGGCGGGCGAGACCTACACGTCATTCTCGTTCCTCGGCACGGCAGGCTGGTCCTACTCCTATGGTGTGCCGATCCTCTACCTCATCGGCTACCTGAGCGTCGGCCTCGTCGTCGCCTACCTCGTCGGCCCCCTGTTCTGGACCTACGCCGCCCGCCACAAGCTCGTCAGTCTCTCCGACATCGTCGAGCACCGATTCCGCTCCCGGGGGCTGGCGATCCTCGTGGCAGTGCTCGCGACGATCTTCATCGTCCCCTATATCCAGCTGCAGATCCAGGGCATGGGTGCGGTCGTCAACGCGATGAGCTTCGGTGCGATCGACCTCAAGATCGCCGCAATCATCTCCTTCATCGTCGCCGAGGCGTTCATCCTCGTCTCCGGTCTGCGCGGTTCCGCCTGGGTGAGCGTTCTCAAGGACGGACTGGTCATCCTCGCAGTGGCTTTCCTCGCGGTCTACGTGCCGCTGCACTATTTCGACGGACTCGCCCCGCTGCTCGATCGCCTCGTGGGCGAGAAGTCCCAATGGCTGACGTTCCCTGGTGCCGGTGAGGGCATCTACGGAGGCGCCTGGTTCATCTCGACGATCATCCTCAACGGCATCACCATCACCGTGTTTCCGACCTCGATCGCCGGATACCTGTCTGGCACGTCGGCGAATGCACTGCGCCGGAACTCGATCCTCCTGCCCTGGTACCAGCTGCTGCTGTTGGTGCCGATGATGGTCGGGGTGGCAGCGCTCTTCGTCGTCCCTGCACTCAAAGACGCCGACTTGGCATTGTTCTCGGTGGTCATCGACTCACTGCCCGCCCCGATCGTCGCGATCATCGGCGTCGCCGGAGCACTGTCGGCAATCGTGCCGATGAGCGTGTACATGCTCTCGGTCGGGTCGATGTGGGGCCGGACCATCCTCGGCGGCGGTTTGGCCGGGCCGAAGAATGCAGCCCAGATGACCGCCGAACAGCACGCCGCCCGTGGTCTGCGTCAGAAGGCGCTGTCCCAGTGGGTGTGCTTGGCCGTCGGTGTCATCGCTCTCGTGATGAGCCTGCTCATGCCGGATGCGCTCGTCGAGCTCTCGGTGCTCAGCTATGAAGGGCTCGCGCAGGTCGTCCCGGCCGCGCTCCTGTCCCTGTATTGGCCGCGCATGAGCAAGCAGGCTGCGGCCGCCGGTCTCCTCGTCGGCTCCGTCGTCATGGTCGCCCTCCACTACACGGGACTCGACCCGCTGCTCGGAATCAACGGCGGCCTGTGGGCGGTCGCCGCCAACCTCATCGTGGTCGTGGCGATCACCTTTGCGAAGCCGGATCCACGCTGGACGCCGAGAGCCGACCGGCAGCTCACCCGAGTGTGAGACGCCGCCAGTCCGCCAGATCCGCCAACATCTGCCGGTCGTGAGTGACGACGATGAGCGCCGCCGAGGCGGTTCCGAAGGCCTCCGTGAACTCGTCGACCAACGAGGCGGACAGGTGGTTCGTCGGCTCGTCGAGGATGAGCACATCAGGCTCGACCGCCAGGCACATCGCCAGTTGGAGTCTGCGCTGCTGTCCCTGCGACAGACGGCGGACCGGGGTCGCCGCGGCATCCGCATCGAGCAGGCCGAGAGCCTGCAGAGTGATGTCTCCACAGAAGGCCGTCGTTCGTCCATCCCCGTCGGCCTGCACAAACCTCGGTCCGCTGTCGAGTTCCGCTCGCAGGCAGTGGTCTTCGAAGACACGCTCGGCCGTGTCATCGGCGTTCCATTCCGGAACCTCCTGGCTGAGCAGTTCGACTCGTGCCTGCGGGCGCTGCCACAACTGTCCGTCACTGGGTTCGAGCCTGCCGGTGAGCACGTCGAGCAGCGTCGATTTGCCGGTGCCGTTCGCGCCGGTGATGAGCAGACGTTGACCGGGGTCGATGCTCAGGGACACCGTCTCGTTCAGCCGCCCTTGGACGGAGACCGCCTCCGCGCTCAGGAGCGGGCCGTCACCGACCGTGGAGGGCTGAGCTGCAGCCGTCGGGCGGCCAGCGTCCGAAGCCACCTGGTCGTCGTGCCGAGGCACCTGGTCGTCGTGCCGAGGCACCTGGTCGTCGTCTGCTCTCGGGACGTCGGGCCACTGCAGCCGCAAGGGCGGTTCGGGCACTGAAACGGCGTGGCGCTCGAGGTCCTCGACGCGTCGGTTGAAGGCCTGGACGACTCCCGCCGTCCTCGTCGCACGCTGATGTTTGCCCGTTCCCTTCGGCGGTCGCCATCCCGTCTTCAGCCGGGATCGGGCGTCATCGGCGGCGTCGGTCAGACGGGAGTGCTCGGCCACCTCGGCGAGGTATTCCTGTTCCCATCTCTGCCGATCCCGATGTTTCCCTTCGACCCATCCGGAGTATCCGCCGGAGTACTTCCGGGGACGGCCGTCGCGGCTCGGGTCGAGGTCGAGGAAGTCACCGGCGACGTCATGCAGCAGCGCCCGATCGTGGCTGACCAGGGCGAATCCGCCTTTGCGCTCCTGCAGACTCTTGGTGAGGAACGCCAGCGAGGACGCGTCGATGTGGTTCGTCGGCTCATCGAGCAGCAGAATATCCGTACTCGAACCGAGCACGACGGCCAAGCGCACCCGGTAGCGCTGCCCGACCGAGAGGCTCGCCAGGCTCCGCTGTCGATCGGTGCAGGCGGAGAGTCCCGCCAGTGCGGTGTCGATACGGCGCTCACCGTCCCAGGCGTCGAGGCGGGTCGCCAGTCCGAGGGCTTCCGAGAACGACTCATCGGCGCCGGGTTCGTCCCGGGCCATCGCCTCACCGGCGGCATCGAGCGCGGCCAGGGCGGCATGTTCCAGGCGCAGAGACTCATTGATGAGGTCACCGACGGTTCGGTTCTCGTCGGCATCGAGCGCCTGTTCGAGCAGGGTGACGGTTCCGGCTCGCCGCAAAGAGCCCTGGTCGGGCGGCAGGGCCCCGGCGAGGACATGCAGCAGAGTCGTCTTTCCGCTGCCGTTCTCACCGACGACAGCCAGCCGGGAGCCAGCGGAGATCGTCACGTCGAGACCGGTGAGGACCTCGCGATCGCCGAGCATGACGTGGATGTCCTCGGCCCGGATATGCGCGGCCGAACCGGCAGGCACCTGTTCGTCGCACAGCAGATGGTCAGCTGCCCGGAGTGGGCTGTCCGTAGTCGCTCGATCGTCTGCGGGCAGGGTGTGGTGGGGGAATGAAGATGTGGTTTTCGGCATCGTGGTCTTTCAGCTCGTCGTGGAGCCGGACAGCATGAAGCCACCGTCCGGCGAGGGCCAGGACGGCACACGAGATTGGAATGAAGGGTCCCGCCGCCGTCAGCGGCGGCTGCGGAGCCTTCTGGAGGGCATACCGAAGTTCATGACATCAATTCTAACAAACGCCTATGGGTGATGAGGCGACAGGTCTGCAGGGGCGAACTCGCTCAGGTAACGCGAACGTCGAAAGAGTCGTCGCCGGCTGCGCCCTTTTCGAGTTTCGCGTGACCTGAGCGAGGCCAGCGGCAGCTGCCCGCTCCTCCCTACCCGTCGAGGAGGGCCGCCGCGTACATCGGACGGGCCGCGTCGGCGCTCGGCGGGTGGAAGAGACCGGCCGTGGCATCCCGGAAGAGGCGGGAGAGTTCGTGCTTGTTGCCGAACCCGCTGCCGCTGGTGCACATAAGTGCGGTCTCGGTGGTGCGCCGGGCCGCCTCGGCGGACTTGATCCTCGCCCCCACCAAACGCAGCGGCCACCCGGCACCGTGGTCGACCAGGTCGTCGAAGTCCCGGGCGTAGGCGTCGATCATCGCCGTCACGGGCATGAAGTCGAGGTGCGCATCGGCCAGGCGAGTCCGGGTCTCGGGCACCTCGGCGAAGGTGACTCCCGCCTTCGCCGACTTCCGCCTGTGCAGTCCGGCTGCACCCAGCTCGAGCGCCCTTGCCGCGACTCCGGCGTAGACGGCGGCGATGAGCAGCTGGAAGTTGCTCGTGATCGCGAAGGTGAGCATGTCGGGGTGCTTGCCGGCGGGTATGACGCGCGAGACCCGCTCCGGTTTCATCGGCACGTGGTCGAGGATCGTCGCCCGCGACTGTGAGGCCCGCATTCCCAGCACATCCCACTCATCGGAGACCGTGATGCCCGGCGCGTCCCGTTCGATGAACCCGTAGACGAGCTGACCCTCAGCCGGCTCGTCCGCATCGGGACCGGCGATCCCGTCGTCGTCGGAGGCCACGGCGCCGTGGACGATGAGCCGCGTCCACACGGGCGAGAGCGAGGTGAAGATCTTCACCCCGGTCAGTTCGTACCCGCCGTCGGCAGTCGGCACCGCCTCGGTGTTCGATCCCTGCAGCACCCAATCGTTCGAGGGCTCCGAGATGCCGAACGCGAAGATCTCACCGGCCATGACATCGCCGAACACCCAATTCAGCGAGTCGTCGCCGCGGTCGGCCAGCGCCTTGACCACTCCGGTCGTCATGAGGTGCATATTGATCGCCAGAGCGGTGCCGGGGGCCGCTGACGCCAACCGCTGCTGCAGTCGAGATACCTCGAACAGGCTCAGCCCCGGTCCGCCGTGGGAGGCCGGGACGAAGAGGTTGAGGTAGCCGAGCTCCTTGAGGTCGGCGAGATCCTCGTCGAAGAAGCGGTTCTCCCGGTCGTAGACATCGGCTCGTTCGCGGAAGCGATCACACACGTCATCGGGCAGATAGTGCGCGGCGAGTTCGCTCAGGCGCGCCTCACGGTCGGTCATCGTCTCTCCTTCGTCGAGGGGTCGGTCATCATCTTTCCTTCGTCGACGGGTCGGTCGCATCGGTGGCCGGTGTCGCGGGCTCCGCAGTCCGACGCAGAATGATCGCGCCGTTGTGTCCGCCGAAGCCGAACGACGTCGACAGCACGGTGTCCACAGCCGCCTCGGCGCGGTCCGACACCCCACCCATTTCACGGGCGTGACCTGCAACGATGTCCCATTCTGGGAATTCATTGTCGCCGAGGTTGAGCGTCGGGGGCAGCGTCTGATCCCGCATCGTCATGGTGGCGATGATCGCCTCGACGACTCCTGATGCGCCGAGCAGGTGCCCCGTCGTCGATTTCGTCGCCGAGATCGGGATCGTCCGCCCGACCTCGCCCAGGGCTGAGTCGAAGGCGGCGAGTTCGGCTCGGTCGCCGGCCGGTGTGCCCGTCGCGTGGGCGTTGATGTGGTCGATTTCGCCGGGTCCCAGTCCGGCGTCGTTCAATGCCTGGACCACCGCCGAGGCGGCCCCCCGTCCCTGCGGATGCGGGTTCGTCGGGTGGTGGGCGTCGCTGGCGGCGCCGAATCCGGCCAGTTCGGCCAGCGGCATCGCCCCACGTGAGACCGCCGAGTCGGCGGATTCGAGGAGGATCGCGGCCGCCCCCTGGCTCATGACGAAGCCGTTGCGGTTCCGGTCGAAGGGGCGGCTGGCCGCGGTCGGATCGTCTTCGAATCCGGCGGCGAGGGCCCGCATGTTCGCATTCGAGGCGAGATTGACCGGGCCGAGGCAGTCTTCCATGCCGACGACGAGCACGGCATCGGCGTAGCCGTGGCGGATGCGGCGCATCGCCTCGCCGAGGCCGATCGTCCCGGAGGCGCAGGTCGCCGAGACCCCCTGTCCGGGTCCGCGGAGATCGAAGCGCTGGCTGATGAGGGCGGCCGCGGAGTCCGGTGCCCCGTGGATGGACAGGGTCAGCGGCACGGATCGGGGCCCGCCGGCGTCGAGGCTGCGCGTCGCCTCCTGCATGGCGTCAACCGGTCCCGAGCCGGTGGCCGCGATGACGGCCGTGCGGTCGCGATCCCAGGGCAGATCCTCGGCCGGGGCGGAGATCCCCGCCTGGTTGAGTGCTTGTTCGGCGGCGGCGATGGCCCAGTGCTGGACGGGGCTGAGACGACGAGCGAGCGCCCGGGGCAGGAGCGCCTCGGCGTCGAAGCCCGTGATCTGTCCGCCGATCCGCACCGCGAGGTTGTCGAACTGCTCACCTGCGAGGACGTCGATCGCGCTGGTGCCGTGGCGCACAGAGGTCCACAGGCCTTCCGGGGTCTGCCCGTTGGGCGTGATGGCGCCGAGTCCGGTGATGACGACGTCGCGCACGCTGTCCGTGCGGTGCTGACTGCCCCTGGAAGCATTCACAGTCTCTGTGCCTTTCCGCTCATGACCACGTCAACGGTTTCGCTGCGCCGAATCTTCCCGCCGACGGTCCGCGGCAGCCGATCGAGCAGATAGAACCGTCTCGGCACGAACTGCGGGGCCAGTTCAGCCCGGGCGTGGGCGAGCAGCGCGGCCTTGTCCGGCGCACCCGAGTTCAGCGGTCCGCCCTCGGAGCCGGGTTCTGCCGAGCCCGGTTCGATGACGAGTGCGACGATGCTGCCGAGGCCGTCATCGGGCAGCGCGATCGCGCAGACCTCGCCGAGGCGGTCCCGTCCTGTTTGCGGATCCCCGCGGTCGAATTCCTCGAAGGCCCGTTCGACCTCGGGCAGGGACACCTTGTGCCCTCCGGTGATCGCGATATCGCCGGCCCGCCCGGCGAGTTGGAGGAGTCCGTTGTCGATCCGTCCCTGATCACCGACAGTGGCCCAACCGTCGGGAAGACGCAGCTGCGCGTCCGTGGTGCCGGTGACATAGCCGTCGGAGCAGGCGGCGGCCCTGATCCAGACCGTGCCGATCTCTCCGTCGGGCAGGCGGATCCCCGCGTCGTCACGGACCTCGACGCCGATGGTGTCGTAGATCGAGATCCAGGTGCCGTCGCCGTCGCGGCTGTCGCCGATGAAGCCGATCTCGGCAGCGCCGTAGTAGCTGATCAGTCGGGTGTCGGGCAGGACGTCGGCGAGTGCCGAGCGGATGGATGCCGGCAGGTTCGCTCCTCCGGTGACGACGAGATCGAGGCCGCGGAAGTGATCGGGTGTTCGGCGGGCCGCCTCGGCGAGGGCCTTGACCACGGCGGGCACGGCGACGACGCGGGTGATGGCTTCGGTCGCGATGCGTGGGCCCATGGTGAAGGGGTCGAAGTCGTCGGCGACGTGGACGCTGCCGCCGGTGGCGAGGCTTTCGATGACGGCGTAGAGGGTGAGGCTGTACGACACGGGGCCGGGGGCCAGCGTGCCCACGCCGGGCAAGGGCTCGAGGTGGGCCGATGACACGGCCACGTTGTCGCGGTACTGTCGGCGGGTCTTGATGAAGGCCTTCGGGTTGCTCGTCGTGCCCGAGGAGAAGAGCATGAGGAACGGCTCCGACGACTCGCGGACGCTCGGCGGTGCGGTGTCGGCCGGGTCGATCGCGGTTTCGCGGGCATGGAAGTCGGCCGCGGTGATGACGGTTCCGGTCCAGCCGGCGGCGGCGAGCGCCTCGGCGAGGTCGGTCGAATCGCTGATGACGACGCCGATGCCGGTGGTCGTGATGACCCCGACCTGGTGCTCGAGCGGCCAGCGGGGGTCGATAGTGGCCGAGACCGCGCGGAAGCCGGCGAGACCCGCGATGATGCGGGAGGTCTCGAACGCCGAGGTGAGGCTCACTGCCGTGATCGGGATGCCGTGGGTTTCGGGAGCAGGTGTCGGCGGATCGGTCTGTTCGGCGTGGAGGGAGGAGGCGGAGGCGAACATCGTGCGCGAATCGTCGACGAGCTGCGCGTAGCTGAGCCGAGCCTCGGCCCCCACGATCGCGGGCTGATCGGGGCGTTCGAGCGCCACATCGAGGATCGTCGCAGTGATCGGCAAATCGGACCTCCCAGGTTCCCAGCATTCCTTCGGAGCCGGCGGCGCAGCACCGTGGCCGCCCTGCCGGTGCCGAGTCGGCACATCGACGCACCGCACCGACCGTTCCCACAGTACAACGTGGCCGAGACCGCCTCACCACACCCCATTGAGATACTTTGAAGTATTCGGATACTGTCATGTATTCTGATTTCATGATCGACTCACCCACACCTCGACTGACGCGCCGAGAGAGCCAGGAACTGACCCGGCGGCGTCTCATCGAATCGGCGGCGACGCTCTTCGCCGACCACGGGGTGCGCTCCACCTCTCTCATCGCGGTCGCGGAGAACGCCGGATTCAGCCGCGGCGCGGTCCATGGGAACTTCTCCGACAAGGACGAGCTCGCCGCCGCGGTCGTGCAGTTCGTCGTCGAGGATCTGGGTCCCGAACTCGACCGGGCGCTCAATTCGCCGGGGTCGGCCAACGACCGGCTCGCGGATTATGTCTCCACCCACATCGATTACTGTCGTCGCGAACCGACTCGGGCCGCGGCCATCATCGCCGCCGTGGGCTACCTCAGCAGAGCCGCCGCGGCGGCCTCCCACGGTCAGCCCTATGGTCAGCGCTCCGCCGATTCCGTCGCCGATCTCGTAACCCTCTTCGAGGACGGACAGCGCCGCGGCGAGATGCGCGACTTCGACCCGGTCACGATGGCCCTGTCGCTGCGCTCCGTCCTCGACACGGCGGTTCCCGCCCATCCCCGCATCGAGGCGGGCGAGATCATCGCCCTGTTCGACCACGCCACCCGAGCCGAGGAGGCCCCACAATGACCTGGAATTTCCGCATCACCGTTCGCGGCCGCTTCGCCGGGCTCGACGAGGAACAGCGCTGCAGCCTCCGTTCGGCACAGGACGATCACGATATGCTCTCCGCGAGCTTCTCTCCCGAGGGGACGTTCCTCTACACGCCCGAACTCGTGAACTATCAGCACCGATTCCTCGTCACCAGCGACGAGGCGGACCGCGATGACGCCGAAACGCTGGCGAACATCCGAGCCGAGGAGCTCTCCGTCGCCGATCTCGCCGCACGCGGCCTGGGCGGCAGGACCACGAGCGTCTCTGCCGTCTGCGTCGAAGACATCAAGGTGCGCCCGAGGACACGGTCATGAGCGGGGAGACGACCGTCGGCTCCGCCTCCGAACCGATCCTCGAGGCCGCATTGGCCCTGGCCTCGGCGACGAGTTCCCTGGACACCGCGATCGGCACCGCGCTCTCGCGCGTGGGGCTCAGCTTCACAGACCTCCGCCGGCTGCGCATCATCGGTGCACAGTCGCAGGGACTGACCAGGGAGGCTCTGGCCGAGGCGATGGGTGAGACCCGGTCGCAGACCATCCGCTCCAGCGGCCCCCTCGTGAAACTCGGCTGGCTCTCCCGTGCGGAGTCCGGTGAGTTCGCCCTCACCGACAGCGGGCGCCACCTCGTCGATCAGGCCGAAGGCATCGCCGAGAAGGCGGCCGACCGCTGGTTCACCGACTCCGGGCTCAGTCCGACAGAGGTGGTCGCGAGCGTGGGAACGACCCGTCCGCCGTCGTCGCGGTGACAGGGACACTCGGAACCTGGCCCCTTTGCCGCTGCGCCCGGAGGCAGACGACTGCGGCAGCGACCATGGCGAGACCGGACACTGCCATCAGCACGCCGGTGTCGACCTGATGCAGGGCGGCGAAAGCCGCCACACCCGCAGCTCCTCCGAGGTTGCGTGCAGTGCTTCCCGCTCCTGAGGCGAATCCCGGCCTCTGCGGCAGGGCGTGCATGGCTGCTGCCACGATCGCGGGCATGAGGGCCCCGACACCGATCGCCCAGACCACAAGGGCGATCCACAGTGCCCACAGGCTCGGTGCTGAGACGGTCAGCCCCATCAGCCCGAGGCCCACCCCGCCCACGATGAGCCCCAGCCCACTCGTCTTCCAGACCCCGAGGCGGCTGCTGATCGTTCCCGACAGCGCCCCGAAGAACGGCATCGGCAGCAGAGCGGGCAGTGTGGCCAGCCCGGCCTGAATCGGACTCAGCCCTCGATCGTCCTGGAAGTTCTGGGTGAGGAGGAACAGGGAGCCGAGGACGCAGAAGTTGAGCAGACCGGCGATGATGCAGGCGATCGCGAGCCGCGCTCGCGATGGGTGCGAGGACTCGGGCAGCCCGCCGTCCCGAGACGGTTGTTGGTCGTCGCATCGTCCGGTTGCCTTCGGCTGGGAGGAATGGACGATGATCGGGGCGAGCGCCAGGAGGATGACCGGCAGGTTGAGCCAGAAGACCGCCCTCCAGCTGCCGACGTCGACGAGCAGTCCGCCCAGCAGAGGACCCAGCGGAAGAGCGATTCCGCCCAAGGCGGCCCAGAGTCCCACGAGCTTGCTCCGCTCTCGGTCGTCCGCCGCCGATTCGGAGAGCATCGCGAGGGTCCCGGCCATCGTCGCAGCGGCTCCCACGCCCTGGATCGCTCGTGAGGCGACAAGCAGCGCGATCGTCGGTGACAGCGAGCAGGCCACCGACCCGAGGAAGAAGCAGAGGAACCCGAACACCACGACTCGGCGGTGGCCCCACTTGTCCCCGATCGCCCCGAACGCCAGCAGCAGCGCCGCGAGAACGACGGTATAGGCATTGACGACACCGGCCATTCCCGACTGGCCTGCCTGAAGTTCCGAATTGATCTGGGGCAGGGCGACATTGACCACTGTCACATCGAGGAGGACGAGGAAGTAGCCGGCGCACAGGCCGAGGACGAGCTCTCTCGGCATCCGCCTCGCCTCATTCCTCGGTTCGTTCGACGGTCAGGGACGCCACACACGGTAGCGAGCGGTTTCGGCAGGTGTCGAGATTCCGACGACCCTCACCCTCGGTGACCGCGAAAGGCGGCGCTCCGGGCGCAGCAAACGCGCGACTCACGGCTCACACCCACACCGGTCCGACACAATGAGAGTATGAGCGGAACAGGGAACCAAGGCGCAGCAGACGAACCATGCTGGCGGCGCGGCGACCAGATCCTGTGGACCTACACGAATCCGGCGCATCCGGGCCTGTACGATCAGCGCCCGGTAACGGTCATCGCCGATGACGAGAAGCACCTGGCAGTGTGGTTGGAGTCGGGGACGAGGATGCTCCATCATGTGCTCGCCGACGGGTCCGGCATCCGCACCGCCGGCGGTCCCGCCCGGTTCGGTGCCCCGCGGGCGCAGGGACTCAAACGGTGGCAGGGACCGGGCATCGTCGCCGTGTTCCGGCCGGGAGCCGACTATTCGGTGTGGTTCTTCGTCAACCGCGCGTCACGGACCACAGATGCCGAGGCAGTCTCCTCCAGGCCGCCCGCCGTCCCTGTCCGTCGGGATTCCTTCTACGTCAACCTCGAGGAGTCCTTCACCCGCTTCGACCGCGGCATCCTCACCTCCGACCACGTCCTCGACATCGTCGTCGACGCCGACGGCACCTACCGGCTCAAGGACGAGGACGAACTCGAATTCGCGCGCGGAGCCGGGATGTTCTCCGACGACAAGGTCGCACGCATCCGGGCCGCCGCCGATTCCGCCATCGACGACATCTGCGCCTGGGTCTTCCCCTTCGACTCGGACTATCCGGACTTCCGACCGGATCCGGACTGGCCGATGCCTGACCTCCCCGCCGAGGCGACCTGGGACTTCGACGCGAGCTGAGCCACCCGAAAAGCGGAGGACCTACCCAGAGCGTGTCTCCTGCGGGTGGATTCACCGCGAAATCCGCACAGAGTTCGAGGTGGATCCACCCGCGGGGAACACCCCCGTCCGACGCAGAAAGGGCTGGGCCCCGAATCGCGCGTGCTCTCACGCGCTCTTCGGAGCCCAGCCCGTCAAGCTGCAGCGGCAACGAGTCCCCGCAGGGACCCAGTCAGTCAGCCACGTAGTACATGCGCTTGTTGACGAACTCGTCCATGCCGTAGGGGCCGAGCTCGCGGCCGAAGCCCGAGCGCTTGGTGCCGCCGAACGGGATCTCCGCGCCCTCACCTGCCGGGGTGTTCACGTTCGACATGCCGACGTCGAGGCGCTGAGCGAGCTTCGCGGCACGCTCCTCGTCCTTGGCGAACACGGCGCCGCCGAGGCCGAAGCGCGAGTCATTGGCCAGGGCCAGTGCCTCATCGTCGCTGGTCACCTTGTACACGGTGGCCACGGGCCCGAAGAGCTCCTCGCGGTAGGCGTCCATCTCCGAAGTGACACCGGTGAGCACGGCCGGCGAGACGTACGCGGATCCGTCGGCGGCGAGTTCGCCGCCGACGAGCGTCGCACCCTGCTCGACGGCGCGATCGAGCTGCTTGCGCAGGTTCTCGGCGGCACCGCGCGAGGACAGGGGCGAGTACTTGCCGTCGCCCGCCTCGGCGGGGGTGCCCTTCTCCCAGGACTGGGCGCGCTCCGTCAGCCCGGCCACGAAGTCGTCGTAGATGTCGTCCATGACGATCATCCGCTTGTTCGCGTTGCAGACCTGGCCGGTGTTGTACAGACGGGTGCCCCAGGCGGTGTCGACGGCCTCGTTCATGTCATCGGTGTCGAGGACGATGTAGGGGTCGGAGCCGCCGAGCTCGAGCACGGCCTTCTTCAGGTTCTTGCCCGCGGTCGCGGCCACGGCCGAGCCGGCGCGCTCGGAACCGGTCAGGGACACGCCTTCGACGCGGTCGTCGGCGATGATCGTCTCGATCTGCTCATGAGTGGCGTAGATGTTGTTGTACACGCCGTCGGGAATGCCGGCTTCCTTCATGAGCTCAGCGATCTTCGCCGAGGAGCGGGGGCAGATCTCCGCGTGCTTGAGGATGATCGTGTTGCCGAGCACGAGGTTCGGCGCGGCGAAGCGTGCGACCTGGTAGTACGGGAAGTTCCAGGGCATGATGCCCAGCAGCGGACCGACGGGGCGACGCTGGATGAAGGCCTTGCCGCCCGACATCGATTCGATCGGCTCATCGGCGGCGAACTTCGGACCGTTGTCGGCGTAGTAGTTGAAGATCGCTTCGCAGAACTCGGCTTCTTCCTCGCCTTCGGCGGTGGGCTTGCCCATCTCCTCGGCGATGATCTTCGCGAGCTCTTCCTTGCGCTCACCGAAGAGGGCGGCGACCTTGTTGACGATCGCGGCGCGCTCCTCGATGGTCTTCTCACGCCAGCTCAGGTAGCCCTTGTGCGCGGATTCGAGGACCTGCTGGACCTCTTCGTCGGTGGCATTGTCGAACTTCTCGACGACTTCACCGGTGGCCGGGTTCTCGACACGGTAGCCGCCTGCAGCACTGCCTACGTTGCTCATTCCAGACTCCTTTGACTTATTGACTTATGCGCCTGTCGGCGCCGCTCAAGCAATTGCATACCTGTTCGCCGTCAGAATCGACGGAATGCGTATGCCTGCCACCCACGCTATCAATACGTGACCCGCGCAACAAGTGCCGAAACCTGGGGGATTCATCAGTTCCGAACGCCAGGGTCCGCCACCGCCGAGGTGGTGCGGATTCCGAATCGGATTCGACGGAATCCGTACGCTCGGTTCGGCCCCGGAAACCCAGCCGAGAAGGGGAACGGCCGCCCCACGAAGGAGCGGCCGAACCGACGAGGACACAGCCGGACGGAACTCGGTCGGCCGCCTCGGCGAGGGGATCAGTCGAGGCGTCTTGATCAGTCGAAGCGACGGGAGGAGCCGATGACGTCGCCGGCCTTCCAATCCGCCCAACCGGGCTGATCGATCATGAACGATTCGATCGTATCCCTGTCCGCCCGCAGCTGCGGGTCGTGCTTGAGGTAGAACTTCGTCTCGCGGGCGATGAGTCCGGAGAGGATGAGGATGCCGAGCAGGTTCGGCAGCGCCATGAGCCCGTTCATCACGTCGGAGAAGTTCCAGACCGGTTCGAGTTCGGTCGTGCAGCCGATGAAGACGACGAGGGAGAAGAAGATCCGGAACGGCAGCACTCCCCGCCGGCCGACGAGACGTTCGACGTTGCGGTCGCCGTAATAGGACCAGCCGAGCAGCGTGGAGAACGCGAAGAGGACGATGCCGATGGTGACCACCCAGTGGCCCCACTGTCCGGGCAGTCCGTGCGAGAACGCCTCGCCGGTCATGAGCGCCGCGCTGATCTGCTCGCCGGTCTCCGGGTCGACCTCGTCCCAGGTGCCGGTGGCGATGATGGTCAGTCCGGTGAAGCTGACGACGATGATCGTGTCGATGAAGGTCTGCGTCATCGACACGAGGCCTTGGCGAACCGGGTGCGAGGTCTGGGCGGCGGCCGCGGCGATCGGTGCCGAGCCGAGTCCCGACTCGTTCGAGAACAGACCGCGGGCGACACCCATCTGCACGACGATGATGATCGCCGATCCCGCGAAGCCGCCGGCCGCGGAGGTGCCGGTGAAGGCATCGGTGAAGATCTGCGCGAAGGCCGCGGGCAGCTCTCCGATGTTCGCGATGAGGATGAAGACGGCGCCGAGGACGTAGAAGACGATCATGATCGGCACGAGGCCGGCCGTGACGCGGCCGATGGACTTGATGCCGCCGACGAGGACCACGAGGGTGAGGACGGTGAGCACGGCACCGGTGATCCAGGCGGGCACCGACCAGCTGGATTCGACGTTCGCGGCGATCGAGTTGCCCTGCGTCATGTTGCCGATACCGAAGCAGGCGAGCACGGCGAAGATCGCGAACATGAGGCCGAGCACCTTGCCCAGCGGGCCCTTGATGCCGTGTTCGAGGTAGAATTGCGGGCCGCCGGACTTCTCACCGGCTTCGTCGGTGCGACGGAAGCGCACGGCGAGGAATCCCTCCGCATACTTCGTGACCATGCCCAGCAGGCCGGTCATCCACATCCAGAACAGGGCACCGGGTCCGCCGATGCCGATGGCCGTGGCGACGCCGACGATGTTGCCGGTGCCGACGGTGGCTGCCAGCGCCGTCGTCAGGGCCTGGAACTGGGAGATGTCGCCTTCCGAACCGGCGTCCTTGCGCTTGAGGATGCCCAGATACAGCGCCGGCGCCAGCTTCGTGAACTGGAGCCCGCCGAGTCGGATGGTCAGGTAGAGACCCGTCCCCAGCAGGAGCGGGATGAGCAGGAACGGGCCCCAGACGAAGCCGCTGATCGAGGCCAAGAGTTCGGTGAGAGCGTCCATCAGGGTCACATCACTTTCCAACGTCGATCGACGACGTGACTCAAGTCATAAGCAGTACGTTTTCTGACTGTACCCCATGAATTGGCTGTAAAGATTCCGCAAGGTTGCGATCCCATATCGTTCGCGGATTCCGGTGTCGTTCGCGGATTCACCGCCCCACGGCCTCGAGCGCCGCCGCGGCGATCGAGGCCGTGTCGATGCCGTGGATCTCGTAGGCCTCGCTCACCGAGGAGGCCTGACCGAATTCCGTGACCCCGAGGTTCCGTGTGCGGTCCCCTCGCACCCCGGCCAGGAACGCCAGAGTGTGGGGGTGTCCGTCGAGGACGGTGACGAGGGGCGCCGGGTGCGCGACGGGGAACAGCTCATCGGCGATGGCCGAGCGGTGACTGGCACGGACCTGCGAACGCTCCTGGACCGACCGGAACACCTTCGACGGCGAGGTGAGGCAGACGACACCGGCGCGGACACCCATCGATTCGAGGCGATGCGCGGCCGCAATCACCTCGGTCATGATGGCCCCGGCCCCGACGAGCGTGACCTCGTCCTCTGCGGCCGGTCGGGCGGTCAGCCGGTACCCGCCGGCGATGACCTGGTCCCGGCGGTGGGCCCGCAGCAGCGGATCCTCGGGAACTGCCGCCAGCTCCTGGGCCACGGGCTTCGTCGACAGGCGGAAGTACGCGGAGTCGCCGTCCGGGTCGGCGAGTTCGCGCATGGCCTCGAGCAGGGTCCACTCGAGATCCTGGGCGAAGGCCGGTTCCCAGCTGGTCAGGCCCGGGATCTCCAAAGTCACCGAGGGCGTGTTGAACGACTGGTGCGCCCCGCCCTCCGGGGCGAGCGAGACGCCCGAGGGCGTGCCAACCATGATCGAGCGCCCGCCCGCGTAGAGGCCGAAGGTCCACGGCTCCAGGGCCCGGTTGATGAAGGGATCGTAGATCGTCGCGATCGGCAGCAGCGGCTGGCCCCAGCGCTGCCCGGTCGCGCCGAGCTCCCCGGCCAGGGAGACGAGGTTGACCTCGGCGATGCCGAGTTCGATGTGCTGACCGCTCGTTCCCTCCTGCCAGCGCAGCACCCGTTCCCGGTCGTCGGCGAACCAGTCGTGGCGGCCCGCCGGGGACCAGATTCCGGTCTTGTTGATCCATCCGCCGAGGTTCGTCGAGGTCGCGACGTCCGGCGACAGAGTGACGACCAGCCGGGCCACCTCGGGGGCGACGTGCTTGAGGTCGGAGAGGAACCGACCCAGTGCCGCCTGGGTGGAGACCTGGGGCCTGGGGGCGAAGCCGAGCTCGACGGGCACCTCGGCGACGGCGTGCGTTTCGACCGGGTTCCGAGCCAGCCGCTGAGCCGTCCTCGCGCAGAGGCGACCGGCGGGAGTGTCCGGGTCGAAGGCGACCCACGGATCGTCGAGGTCCATCCCCGAGGCGGTCGCGAGATCGCGCATCTGCGCCTCGGTCAGCTGGGCGGCGTGGTTGCCGGGGTGGCCCTCGGTGGCCAGCCCCTTGCCCTTGATCGTATAGGCGAAGACGACGGTCGGACGGTCGTCGTCGATGGCGTCGAAGGTGGAGATGAGCTGACCGAGGTCATGACCGCCGAGGTCACGGATGAGGGAGGCGAGACCGTCGCCGTCGAATCCGTCGATGACCGTGGAGAGTCCGGCCGCCTCGGTGTCGGTGAGACCCGAGAGCAGTCGGTCGTGGATCTCGGACGGATGGGCCCGCAGCAGCCGCTGGTATTCGGGATTGGGCATCGTCACGAGCCGGTCCCCCAGCGCCTGCCCGCCGGGGGCCGCGAACACGGCTTCTAATCGGCGTCCCCACGGGCAGGTGAGCACCTGCCAGCCGGCGGCGTCGAACATGCCCTGCAGCCGGCGGATCTGGACGTCGGGGATGACCCGGTCCAGGGACTGACGGTTGAGGTCGACGATCCACACGAGTTCGCCGAGGCTGCGCACCTCCGGGTCGATGATCGCCTCCCACACAGCCCCTTCGTCCATCTCCGCGTCGCCGAGCAGGGAGTAGAAGCGGCCGGCTTCCGGGGTCTCGGGAAAGCGGTCGGAGACGTAGCGGTGCGACAGCGCCGCCCAGATCGGGGCGGTCGCGCCGATGCCCACGGACCCGGTGGAGAAGTCCACCGTATCCGGGTCCTTCGTCCGTGAGGGATAGGGCTGGAGTCCTCCGCGGCTGCGCAGGGTGTCCAGATACTCCTCGCCGAGGTCGCCGATCAGATAGCTGATCGCGTGCAGGACCGGTGAGGCGTGGGGTTTGACCGAGACCCGGTCGATCGAGCGCAGCTGGGTGAACCACAGCGCCGTCATGATCCCGGTCATCGACGCCGAGGAGGACTGGTGCCCGCCGACCTTGACCCTGTCGGGGTTCGTCCGCCCCCGGTTGGCGCGGTCGATGATCGATGTCGCCAGCCACAGCACTCTCTGAGCGATCTCGTCGAGGATCTCCTCGTCGCCGGAGGCCGAGGCTCGCAGCGGACGGTCGTTCGTCCCCGGCGGGCTGACCTGCAGCGAGGTCTCGAACTGGTGGCGTTCTGTTTCCTGCGGGGCCGGTTCCTGTGCGGTGGTCATCGTCAGAAGATCGAGGAGTAGGCGTTGAGGGCGAGCTGTCCGCCGAGGTGGGCGTAGAGGACGGTCGAGTCCGATCCGATGGTGCCGTCGCCGACGAGGTCGAGCAGTCCGGCCATCGACTTGCCCTCGTAGACGGGGTCGAGGATGACGCCTTCGAGCCGTGCGGTGGTGCGGATCGCGCCCACGGTCGATTCGTCGGGGATGCCGTAGGCGGGACCTTCCCAGCCGGTGCGGACGTCGACCTCGTCGTCGGTGATCTCGCGGCCGAGTCCGATGAGGTCGGCGGTGGTGTTCGCGATGCGCTGCACCTGGTCGCGAGTCTTGTCGATCGTGGCGGAGGCGTCGATGCCGATGACTTTGCGGGGGCGGCCGCCGGCGGCTTCGAGTGCGGCGAATCCGGCGATCATTCCCGCGTGCGTCGAGCCGGTCACGGTGCACACGACGATGGTGTCGAAGAAGACGCCGAGTTCCTTCTCCTGCTCGGCGACCTCATAGGCCCAGTTCGCGAAGCCGAGTCCGCCGAACTTGTGCTCGGAGGCACCCGCCGGGATCGGGTAGGGCTTTCCGCCGGCCTCTTCGACCTCGGCCAGGGCGTTCTCCCAGCTCGAACGGATGCCGATATCGAATCCGGCCGAGTCGAGACGCACATCGGCACCCATGATGCGCGAGAGTTCGATATTGCCGACTTTGTCGTTGCCCGGATCCTCCCAGTCGACCCAGCGCTCCTGCACGAGGCGGGCCTTCAGTCCCAGGTGAGCGGCGACGGCGGCGACCTGGCGGGTGTGGTTGGACTGGTAGCCGCCGATCGAGACGAGGGTGTCCGCCCCGGAGGCGAGGATGTCGGGGACGATGTACTCGAGCTTGCGGGTCTTGTTGCCGCCGAAGGCGAGTCCGGAGTTGACGTCCTCGCGCTTGGCCCAGACGCGGGCCCCGCCGAGGTGGTCGCTCAGTCGCGGGAGCTCGTGGACCGGGCTCGGACCGAAGGTCAGTGGGTGGCGTTCGAAGTCGGTGATGGCCATGGTGTCCTCGGTTCTCTGGGCGATGTGTCCTGGATCGCATCGTGCAATATGCAATATATTGCATTTCGGAGAAGCATACAATGGGTAGATGAATCGGCTTCGACGTCAGATCGACGCTCGATGACAGATCGACGTTCGATGACTCGAGAATCCGTCGCCGCACACACCCGCGCCCAGCGCCGCCCGAAGAGAGGACAGAACGTGCCGATCCCCACGGACAGCCCGGCGCCGCACCGCACCCTGCTGCGCGATGACGTCTACCGGTCGATCCGCGACGCCATCGTCCGCGGTCAGCTCGCCCCCGGCGAACAGCTGCGCGATCAGGAGCTCGGCGCCTGGCTCCAGGTCTCTCGGACGCCCGTGCGCGAGGCTCTGCAGCGTCTCGCGCAGGCGGGTCTCGTCGTGGCCCAACCGGGAAAGATGACGAGAGTCGCCCCCGAGGACCCCGATCTCATCGTCAGCGCCCGCCAGATCGCCGCCGAACTCCACGCCCTGGCCTTCGACCTCGCATTCTCCGCGCTCGACGAGGCGGCGCTTCACCAGATGGAGCAGGCCAATGACCGGCTGAGTGCGGCCCTGGCGGCCGGCGATGCCGAGGCGGCCATCGCGGCCGACGACGACTTCCACGAGGTGGCCCTCGATCGGTGCGCCAACCCCCTCATCCCCGAGCACCTCGAGGTGGTCACGGCCACCCTCCGTCGCGCAGAATTCCTTCACTTCGAGTCGGTCAAGGGCTCGGCCTCGCCCGAGCAGCACATCGAGATCATCAGCGCGGTCCGGGCGGGGAATCAGAGACGAGGCGTTGCGCTGACCAGAGCGAACTGGTCGACGATCACCGGGCAGCAGCCCTAGGAAATGCCGCTGATTCATTAAGTCATATGATGACTTGTGTTGGAGTCCTCACCACAGATCACCGACGATCAGAGGACCGAGGATGTCATCGACGACGAAAACACTCACGACCACACTGCTCGCGGCGGCCGCGAGCCTCGCGCTCCTGACGGGGACCGCCGGACCGACAGCAGGAGCATCGTCGGGCACGCCGCACTCTTCGAGCCCGCAGCCCGCCTCCACGACCGCTGCCGCGCAGCCATCAGCAGGTTCGATGCCGACCGCCCTGTCGGCCGGCTGCGGCACAGAGCAGAAGCCGGGCAACGACGAGAAGACCATCACCACGGCAGACGGCGAGCGCAGCTTTCGGATCAACATCCCGCGCGACTACGAGATCGCGACTCCCCTGCCGCTCGTCCTCGGGTTCCACGGCAACGGTTCCGACGGCGCCGAGTTCCAGAATTACACCGGCCTGCCGCAGCTGCCGGCGATCACGGTCTTCCCCGACGGCGACCTCAACGACGGCAAACGCTCCTGGCAGGGGGCGCCCTACGCCAGCGGTGCCGATGACGTCGCGTTCGTGGCCGACCTGCTCGATGAGGTCGAATCCGAGCACTGCATCGACCTCAATCGGATCTTCGCCACCGGCAAGTCCAACGGCGGCGGAATGGTCTCCGTGCTCGCCTGCCATCTGCGCGATCGCTTCTCCGCCTTCGCCCCCGTCGCCGGCGCCTACTACCCGCAATCGACCGAGGGGTGTGACTACTCGATCCCGACGCCGATGCTCGCCATCCACGGCACAGGCGATGCCACGATGCACTACGACGGCGGCCACCGCCAGGGCGAGGACTACCCGAGTGTGCGCGATTGGATCCGGCCCTGGGCAGACGCCTCCGACTGCGAGAAGGAGACCGAACGCCAGGTCGGCCGCAAGGGCGAAGACGTGGTGCGCACCCAGTGGACGCAGTGCGGAGCGGGAAGCCACTCGGCCGTAAAGCCCGGCAGATCCGCCGCCGTCGAGCTCTACTCCGTCGCCGACGGCGGCCACGTCTGGCCGGGCGAACTCGTCTACAGCGGCGGCGGGTACGTCACGAAGGACTTCTCGGCCACGGACACGATCTGGGACTTCTTCCTCAGCCATCCGGGCGCGACGCAGGGACCGGACCAGAAGTGACCGGACAGTGCCCGGTCAAGAGTGACCGTTGACACACCGATCATCAAAGTGATTAGATGACTTAAACACTTGAAGGAGAGCACCATGACGTCCACTGTCGGACTCGTCGAACGGCTCACGCGTGAGATCGTCAAAACCATTCGCACCGAAAACCTCCAGCCCGGGCAGACTCTGCCCTCGGCGAAAGAGCTCGCCTCCCGCTTCGAGGTCACCGTGCCCACCGTCCGGGAGGCCCTGCGCCGGCTCGAAGCGACGGGGTCGGTCGAACTCAAGCACGGCTCGGGCACCTACGTCCGCGAAGCGATCAATCGCCGCATCCTCGACAACCCGCACTATGTGCCCGTCGACCTCGCCGCCGCCATCGAGCTCCTCGACGCCCGCATCGCCATCGAACCCGGCATCGCCGAACTCGCCGCCGACGTACAGGACGCCGATGCCGTCGACTCGATGGAGTCCGCGCTCGACAATGCCCTCCAGGTCACGACCGCGGTGCCGGCCGGACACTTCCACGTCGAACTCGCCCGCGCCTCGGGCAACCGTGCCCTGCACGAGATGCTCGTGTCCCTGCTGGCCATCCATTCCCGCACCCAGCAGGCGGCACGCACGAGCTACGACCGTCTGCGCGATCACGACGAACACGCCGACATCCTCGACGCCATCCGCCGCGGCGACGGATTCGAAGCCTCCCACCGCACCCGCAAGCACCTCGAGGCGATCAAGGCCGCCGTCCTCGCCGACTGGGCCGACGGCACGACCACGGCCGACGACACGGTCCGGGCAGACGACGCCGCCCACACCGGCGACACCGGCCCCACGGAAGGATCACGACGATGACCCGGCCGACGATCACCGAGATCCGTTCGCATATCCGCGACTACGCCGACCTCACCTCACTCGAGGTCGAGCGTGCGAAGGAACGCCGCAGCCTGCTCGTCCTTCCCGTCGGCGCCTGCGAACAGCACGGTGACGGACTTCCTCTGGGCACCGACAACATCCGTGCCGCTCACGTCGCCCGCGCAGTCGTCGACGCGCTCACCGATGGCGACTCACTCACCGACGGCGCCCGGGGACGGGCCGGCAGTGCCTTCGTTCTGCCGAGCATCGACTACGGCGTCTCCCCGCATCACCGGTTCCTGCCGGGCACGATCAACATCGGCCCCCGGCTTTTCATCGACCTCGTCACTTCGATCGTGCATGAACTCGCCGATGCCGGGTTCGACAGACTCCTCGTCATCACCGGCCACGGCGGCAACCTCGCCGCGCTCGGTGTGGTCCAGCAGTCTCTGCTCGCCACCCGCCCCGACTTCGTCTTCGCCTATGCCCCGGTCTCGGCGCTGGCCAGTGAGACGACCAAAGCCCTGCCGCGCACCGAGGTCAGCGGCCACTGCGGGGAGTCCGAAACGTCCCAGATGCTCGCCATCGACGCCGACCTCGTCGACACCGACCATCTCAACCCCGGCGCCACCCGGCTCGATGATCTCGAGCCGCGCGCCCGACTCTCGCGAACGAAGTCACCGTCGACAGCGGTGACGTTCGACCGCTACGCCGACAACGGCGTGCTCGGCGATCCGCGGACCGCCACGGTCGCGGCCGGGGAGGGCATCCTCGGCGAGGTCGTCGACCGACTCGTCGCCTACTGTCGGGAGCTGCAGAGACTGTGACAGCCGCTTCTCACTGACCGGCCGCCCCGGCCGAATACCCCACCCCGTCATCACCCGATTCCAGCGCCGGAGTCACCGGGCCCTGGCGGTCCCTGCCCCAAAACACTGCCCGGCACCTCCGTCCGACCGTCCTCATCCGACCGGATTCCATCCGGATCCATCCGCCTGGACTCTCAGGAGCTCACATGAAACCGACCCAGACCACCGACACCGCGCAGACGTCCGAGCAGGAGAAGCTGCCGCTGGTCATCCGCGCCCTCAACGTCATCGAAGTCGTCGGCAACAAGCTGCCGAACCCCTTCTGGCTGTTCTGGATCCTCGCGGCGATCCTCGCCGTGTTCAGCCTCGTCCTCTCCTTCGCCGGCGCAGGAGTCGAGGATCCCGGCACCGGGGAATGGACCCCGGTGAACAATCTGCTCAGCGGCAAGGGTGTTGCCATGGCCGTGAGCACCGCGCTCGACGCCTATGAGACGTTTCCGCCGCTGATCACGATCATGGTCGTCATCATGGGTGTGGCCCTGGCCGAGCGCACGGGCCTGCTGTCGACGGCGATGAAGGTCTCGATCGCCCGCGTCCCGGCCGGGCTGATCGTGTTCACGGTCGCGTTCATGGGCACTGTCTCACACGTCGCCTCGGCGGCGGCCTACGTCATCCTCGTGCCGCTCGGCGGAATGGTGTTCAAGGCCGTCGGCCGCTCCCCCGTCCTCGGCGTCATCGTCGCCTACACCTCGATCGCCTCCGGCTACGATGCCAGCCCGATCCCGACACCCAATGATGCGATCTTCGCGGGCATCACGACGGCCGCGGCGAACATCATCGATCCCGACTACATCGTCACCCCGATCGGCAACTGGTACTTCAACATCGCCAGCTCCATCCTGCTGGCCGTCGTCATCACCATCGTCACCGAGCTCGTGCTCATGAAGCGCGACAACCTCGAGGCCGATGAGGATGCCGAGCACGAAGACCTCGTGATCTCCGACAAGGAGCGCTCGGCTCTGCGCCTGGCCATGTTCGCCGTCATCGCCGCGGTCGTCGCCATCGTCGTCCTCGTCGTCCCCGAGGGGGCTCCTCTGCGCGGTGACGGACCCTTCGGCGAGTCCCCCTTCCTCACCGGAATCGCCTTCCTCATCGCCATGCTCTTCGGCATCGGCGGCATCGTCTACGGCTTCCGCGAGGGCACGATCGAGACCTTCTCCGACGTCCCGAAGCTCATGGGCCAGGGACTGGCGTCGATCTCTGGGGTCCTCGTCCTCTTCTTCGCCATCGCACAGTTCCTCGAGTACTTCGAGTGGACGAACATCGGCATGCTCGTCTCGGTGTCCGTGTCCGAACTCTTCACCGGCCTCGGTCTGCCGACCTGGGTGGTGTTCATCCTCGTCCTGCTCGTCCTCTCGGTCGTCAACGTGCTCATCACCTCCGGTTCGGCGATGTGGGCGATCATGGCTCCGGTCATCGTGCCGCTGCTCATGCTCCTCGAGGTGCCGCCGGAGACCTCGCAGGCGATCTTCCGCATCGCCGATTCCGGTTCGACGGCGATCACCCCGATGAGCCCGTACTTCATCCTCGCGCTCGGCTTCATGCAGAAGTATCAGAAGAGCGCCGGCATCGGCACGCTCGCCTCGCACACCCTGCCGCTGGCGGTGTGCATGACGATCAGCTGGAGCCTGCTGTTCTTCCTGTGGTGGGGTCTGGGCATTCCGCTCGGTCCCGATGCGCCGGTGCGCTGACCATGCCCGCGCGCAGTCGGAACAGTCGGTCGCCGCTCAGACACTGAGCTCCTGCACTGCCGAGGCGAGGACTTCGACGCCGGCGCGGCAGTCCTCGGGTGTCGAGTATTCCCGGGGGTTGTGGCTGATCCCCTGGTATCGGCCGCGGACGAAGACCATGGCGGCCGGGGCGATCGCCGCCATCTCCTGCGCGTCGTGACCGGCCCCGGACATCAGTCGCATCGAATCGTATCCGCGTTCCTTCGCGGCGGACTCGAGGACGTCCTGGACCTCCTCGGCGAAGGGAACCGCCTTCGTCCGGGCCATCTGTGCGGTCTCGACGCGCAGCCCCGGCTGGCTGTCGGGAAGTGTGTCGAGGAAGGCGGCGAGGTCCGCCTCGGCGCGGGCCATGTCCTCATCATCGGGATTGCGCAGGTCGACGGTGATCTCGGCCCGGTCGGGCACGACGCTCGGCAGCCCGGGCGAGGTTGTGACGTGCCCGACCGTCGCGCGCAGCCGCCCGTATCTCCCGGAGTCGACCATGCGGCGGACCTCGATGATGATCTGTGCGGCGGCCAGGCCGGCGTCGATGCGCAGTTCGGTCGGGGTGGTTCCCGCATGGGCGGCACGCCCGTGGAGGGTCACCTTCTGCCAGGAGATCGACTGGACTCCGGTGACGATGCCGATGGGACGATCCTCCTGAGCCAGCACCGGACCCTGTTCGATATGGCATTCGAGGTAGGCATGCGGCGGCTCGAGGCGGGCCGGACGGTCTCCCCTGAAGCCGATGCGCATCAGCTCGTCCCCGAGCCTGGCACCCGCGGCATCGGTGAGGCCGTAGGCGTAGTCGAGACTCAGCCTCCCCGCCGCGACGGCGGATCCGAGCATATCCGTGCCGAAGCGCACCCCCTCTTCTTCGGTCCACGCGGCCACGACGATGGGACGGCGGGGACGCAGCCCCGCCTCGGCGAAGGAACGGAAGACGGCCAGTCCGCCGAGCACTCCGAGGCAGCCGTCGAAGGCACCGGCGGTGGCCACGGTGTCGATATGCGAGCCGATGAGCACCGGTGCGAGCTCGGGTTCCCGACCTTCGCGGCGCCCGAAGATCGTGCCCATCTCGTCGATTGTGATCTCGAGGCCCAGCTCCTCCATCCAGGAGACGAGCAGTTCACGGCCCGTCCGGTCCTCGTCGGTCAGCGACTGCCGGTTGACTCCGACGAGGCCGGTCGCCTCGTCGTCGAAGGCGCCGATCGCGGCGAGTTCCATGAGGTCGGCCCACAGTCGGTCTCCGTCGATGCGGAGGTCTGAATTGTCCTTGTGGCCTGTGGTCGCGGTGGTGGAGGTCATTGAGTGTCCTTTCTCGAGTCTCTGCTGTCGAGCCTACGAACACATACCCATGAAATCGATAGACTTACTTCCACCATCACTCATGAACTTCTCTCATGAGATTCTCTCTTGATCTGCACCGCGCTGGAGGCACGATGTTCAGTCTCAGACGGCTCCGCCTGCTGCGGGAGGTCGCGGCGCGGGGCAGCCTGGCCGCCGCCGCTGCCGCTCTGGGCCAGGACCCGTCCTCGGTGTCCCATCAGCTCAAGATCCTCGAGACCGAGGCCGGCGCTGTGCTGCTCGAGCGCGTGGGGCGCGGAGTCCGCCTGACCGAGGAAGCACAGATCCTCGTCACCCGCACCGAGGCGGTCCTGCGTGAACTCGAAGCCGCAGAGGCCGAGATCGCCGAGGTTCGGCATCGAGTGGGCGGGACTGTCCGTATCGCCGCCTTCCAGACGGCCCTGCACACGATCGTGCCCGGCGCTCTCGCCCGGCTGGCCGGCGACCATCCCGACCTCACCGTCATCACGACGCATATCCGCACCGAGGATGCCGTCCCGGCGCTGCTCGCCCGGGATTTCGACCTCGTCCTCCAAGAGGACTATCCGTCGCGGCCCGCCCGCCGTGACGAGGGAGTCGAGACCGAGGTGCTCGGCGACGACGAACTCTGCCTCATCACTCCCCGCACCATCGACGCCGAGGCTCCGCCGAGCCTCGCCGACTGCGCCCACCACGCCTGGGCCATGGAACCGGCCGACACCCGTGCCGGGCACTGGTCGCGTGCCGAATGCCGGAGAGCAGGCTTCGAACCCGCGGTGCACACGGAATCCTCCGATATCGTCCTGCTCGTCCGACTCGTCTCCCTCGGCCTCGCTTCGGCGCTGGTTCCCCGCCTGTCGCTGCAGGCTGCCGCTGCGAGCACGGGCACCGATTCCGGGACGATCACGACGAGCCGACTGCCCGAACCTGCGAGCAGGAGGCTCTCGACGGCGATCCGCCGCGGCAGTGCTCGGGCTCCGCGGATCATCGCCCTGCGTGCGGCTCTCGCCCACGAGTTCGCCAAGCTCTGAGCGTGGGGGTGTCGCTGAGTTTTGAAAGTTTTGTTCACGAACGGCGTCCGCTCGGATTCTGTCATCTCCGCCGGAGCAGCCGGTGCGTCGAGGGCGGGCCAAGTCACGCCCCCGAACGCTCCGACTGCACCGCCTGACCTGGAATGATGACGAACGACCGGATTCGACAGGGAAGCTTTTGACCAGGTCTCACAGGCGCCCGAGCGCTCACCCTTGAGCACGACGGCGGCAAAACCTGTTGACGCTCAAACTTCACCCGCGATACTGTCTGGTAACACCCCGTAGTAACTTACGTCACATGCCGATGCCGACCATGCCGTCGGTGGTCAAGGAGGATCAATGAAGTTCCGCAATCCCAGCCTGATCCGCAGGCTCGTCTCATCTCACGCCGGTCGCATCGCGATGGTCGCGATCCCCACCGGCGTCGTCTCGGCCATGCTCATGGGCGGGGTGGCCCAGGGAGCGGTCCCGGTCTCGTTCGCCATCTCCGGCACTCAGTTCAAGATCACCTCGTCGCAGCTCGAGGGAACCGGCTTCTCCCAGTACAGCGGAGTCGCCAAGGACGCCGAGGGCGGCGAGCACGCCGTCGTCACCGCGAACATCAAGGACGCGACACTGGAGAACCTCTGTCAGTCGGCTGTCCAGGAGACTCCTCTGGGCAAGGTCGGCATCCTCATCAAGGCCGGCGGAAAGGGCACCCCCGCCTCGGCGAAGGACCTGCAGATCGGCATGACCGGACTCGAGGGCGATGCGGAGTTCAAGAACATCCGCATCGGCGTCGACGCCTCCGACGTCAACACGAAGGCCAAGGGAAGCAAGGGCGACTTCGCTCAGGACTCCGACACCATCTCCATCAAGGGCCTCAAGCAGGACTCCTGGTCGACCACGGCTTCGGTCTTCACGCTCAAAGACATGTCGCTGAAGCTCACCGACGGATCCGAGACGTGCGACTGATGAAGGACTCAGCAGCCAACGGGCAGCCGACCGATGAACGGGAGGCCGCCGAACAGGAAGCCACCGTGCAGAAGACGAGCCTGCTTGCGCTGTCCCGGCGGAGTCGACGCGCCGATGAGCGGAGTGACCACCTCGAATCCGGCGTCGAGACGGCAGAATTCGCCGTCCCGACGCCGGAGGCGGGGGATGCTGAGCGCAGCGAGGGGGCCGAGATGACCGAAGGCGCCGAGAAAGGCCGAGGGTTCAAGCATTGGCGTCGGCAGCGTCCGTTCATCGGGGGTGTGCTTGCAGTGCTCGGAGGAATCGAACTGTTCTTCTCCGGCCAGCTGGACCTCGGCAATATGCAGATCCAATTCGGCATCGAGGGTCTGCAGGCGACGGTCATCCCGATCGTCATCGTCGTGCTCGCCCTGCTGTCGATCTTCCGGCCCACGCACCATGTCTTCTACGGGATCATCGGCCTCGTCCTCGCAGTCTATTCGCTCATCGGAGTGAACCTCGGCGGATTCATCATCGGCATGCTGCTGTCCACCATCGGCGCGATCCTCGTGGTCGCATGGATGGGACCACGCGGACCGAAGGAATCCGAAGCCGCTGAGGGGGAGACTGCATGAGGGCACCCAGCCGCCGCACGGCCTCGATCCTGGCGGCAGCTGTCCTGATCCTCCCGACGACTCTCGGGGCGGGATCGGTTGCAGCCGCCCACTCGTCACCGCTGTGCTCGCTCGTGGGCACGTGCGATGACGACGATTCCGCCAAGTCCCAGGACCCCGCACCGGCGGGAAGCCTGTCGCCCGGAATGCCCGTGAAACCAAGCGATCCGCCTACGACGGGCCCCTCGCTGCCCGCACCGGGCCCCACGGATGAACCGAGCGAGGAGCCGACGGAGGAACCTTCGGAGGAGCCCACGGGCCCGGGAGGCCTGGGACTCGATGAGCCCAGCGACGACCCGACCGAGGACGAGGATTCGGATGAGGATTCGGAGGAAGAGGGCAACGGCGAATTCCCGTCCGATGCACAGATGGATGAGAACGCGCCGGTCTTCACGAAGACTCCGGCCGCAATGGGCTCGGAAGGACTGTCATTCAAGGGCCTCAAGGGAATTTCGTTCGTCTCCGTGCCCACCGCAGACGGCGGGAGCATCGTGACGCTGAAGCTGCAGGCCGACGAGATCTCGATCAACGGGTTCTCACTGACCGTGAAGCCGCCTGACGAGGATCACGGGCTGGTGACGACGGCCGACACGATGACGCTGAAAGGCGATGTCACCGTGTACATCGGCTCGATCACCGCCACGACGAAGGACGGGAAGTCGCTGACCCTGGGCCCGGAGACGCCGCCGCCCATGGACGACGTCGAACCGGGATTGCTGAGAGTGACCATGGGGCTCGTCGGCTCGACCGCCGATGGGATCTACTACTCCAACACCGATCAGAAGCTCAAGAAGGCCGACTGACCCGTTGAGGGGAGACGGTGCCCCTCACCGAGGCGGCACCGCCCATCGAGGCGGACAGGCACGAAGGCCGCGGACTCAGTCCGCGGCCTTCGTGCATTCCTGCCTAGCGCCGGCCCTCCAGAAATCCGACGAAGGCACGAGCCAATCGCCGACCGCTGTCGACGAGTGCGGAATCGTGAGCCTCGACCTCGGCGATGATCGAGTCCTCGGTCTTGCCTGCCGGCAGGGCGAGATCGTTGCCGCTCAGCCAGCGAGCGATCTGACCGGCGCCGGTTTCCGGGTGGAACTGAGTGCCCCACGCACTCTCGCCGAGGCGGAAGGCCTGGACCGGCGCGTCGGAGCCGGTGATGAGGAGTTCTGCCCCTGTCGGCAGCGCCATCTCCTCCTGATGGAAGAGCACGGACGGCAGGGGCCCGTGGGCCAGTGCCCCGAAGACGGGGTCGGACCCGCCCGCCGAGGTGGCTCGCAGTTCGTAGATCCCGATCTGCGGGTGCATCCGACGAGTGATCGGAGCGTGGCCTGCGACGGCGAGCATCTCCCCGCCGAGGCAGATATTCAGGCTCGGGAACTCTCCGGCGATCGAGCGCCCGAGCAGCCGTCGGACCTCGGGAAACCAGGGATTCTCGGCATCTTCGAGGGGTCCGGCGGACCCGCCGAGGACGACGAGGGCGTCGAAAGAACCGGCCGGACCGGCCGCGGAAGCATTCGGATCGCGGTCAGGCGCCTCGGCGGGGAGCGCCTCGGCGGGGATCACTTCGCCGAGATACGGTCGGGTCACCACCACCTCGGCGCCGGCTTCGGCCAGCCAATCGCCGAACCGTTCCGGCCCGGTTCCACGTTCATGCTCGATGGCGAGGATGCGCACCCTGCGCGGGAAATCACTGCTCATGCCACCATTGTGGCCTTTCACCGAGGCTTTGGGGCGAAACGCGTCTGTCGAACGGTGCACGGTTCGACAGACGCTCGCCGCCTTGGACGACGGCAGCAACCCTACTCGGCGGTCACGGCCCGCCCGTTCACGACCTTCTTGCGCAGAGCGAGGAAGAACAGGACGAGGCTGACGGACAGGGCGATGTGGCCGAGTCCGGCGATGCCGGCGATCATGGCGTTCGACACCTCGCCGAGGACGGTGAGTGAGCCGTGCCAGATCATCATGCCGACCGTGAGGACGATTCCGACGTTGTAGAGCCAGAAGAACCACGAGAACAGCCTCGACCCGGACAGTCCGAACAGCTTGTCCAGCGCGAGGACGAGGAGCATGACGATGAAGCCGAGCGTGAGCAGGTGGGTGTGGACCACCGCGAGCTGCGTGAACTCGCCTTCGGGGAAGTCGTTGGCCTCGGTGAATTCGCGGTAGAACAGTCCCGCGAGGACTCCGATGATCATGTACGTGAATGCTGCAGAGAATGATTTCTTCATGCTTCCACTCCATCAGGATCCCCGCGCGGAAACCTGATCCGCACGATTGAACTGCATCCCCAACTTTCGATTGATGTTCCATCACACAGGCATCCGAAGCCGCGGAACGCGGGCGCGGAGCCCGTGGCACGGCTAGCCTGGTGGCATGGCCATGGAGACCCTGTTCGCGAAGATCGACCACATCGCCGGCGGCAAGAAGGCCGGCATCCTCGTGCCGTCGGAAGGTCTGGAGCTGCCGAAGACGAAGCGCGCCTTCGCGTGGATCACCTGGCTGCTGCTCTTCGAGCTCGTCCTCGGTTTCGGGGCCGTGGTCTACGCGATCATCATCGCCCGCGCGGGCGAGCCGGTTCCCTTTGCCGTGTGGATGCGCACGGTCGTCGTCCTCGGCATGACCGTGACCCTCTTCTACTTCTTCTGGCGCGCGACCAAGGGCTTCTACTGGGGCTACCAGCGCCTGCGCCTGTTCACGCAGATCTTCCCCATCATCACCCTTGTCATGGCCGCGATCCCCGGCCTCTACCCGGTGTGGATGATCACTGAGCAGATCGTGTTCAGCCTCGTCATGATCGGCGTCGGCGATTTCCTCACCGGCGACCACCTGCGCGAGGTGTTCCGCAGACCCGAGGACTGAGAACCCCCTTTGCCCGCCCGACATCCCTCAGCTCATCCCGCCGCCCCAATCCTCACCCGGCAACGAGACGGCGCGCCTCCTCCTGATGAGCCGCGATGAGCGCCTCCTTGTCGAGTTCGACTCCGTCCGCGCCGATGGCGCGGCCGTCGATGACCCGCCACTGTCCGCCGACCATGACCCGGTCGGCCTTCTCCGCTCCGCAGAGAACGAGCGCGGGAATCGGGTCGTGCGATCCGGAGAACGGGAGGCCGTCGAGGCGGAACATCGCGAGGTCAGCTTGCCTGCCGACTTCGATGGTGCCGATATCGTCGCGGCCGAGCGCGGTCGCCGATCCCTTCGTCGCCCAGTCGAGGACACGGTCGCAGGTGACCGCCTCGGCGCCGTAGCGCAGGCGTTGGATGTAGAGGGCCTGGCGAACCTCGCGGATGAGGTTCGAAGCATCATTCGATGCGGATCCGTCGACGCCGAGTCCGATAGCGACTCCGGCGTCCTCGAGTTCGACGGCGCGGGCGATGCCCGAGGCCAGCCGCATGTTCGAGGTCGGGCAGTGGGCGACAGAGACCCCGGCGGCACCGAGGCGACCGATCTCCGAATCGTCGAAGTGCACACCGTGCGCCAGCCAGGTCCGCTCCCCCAGCCATCCGACGGATTCGAGGTAGTCCACAGTGCGCAGCCCGAAGGTTTCGCGGCAGAAGTCCTCTTCGTCGATGGTCTCGGCCAGGTGGGTGTGGAGGCGGACATCGAGTTCCGCGGCGAGTGCGGCGCTGTCGCGCATGAGTTCGGTGGTCACGGAGAACGGGGAGCACGGGGCGAAGCCGATCTGGATCTGGGCGCCGGGTCCTCTTTGGTGGAAGATCTCGACGAGGCGGCGGGAGTCGTCGAGGATGACATCCGAATCCTGGACGGTCTGCTGCGGCGGCAGCCCTCCGGCCTCCTCGCCCAGGGACATCGACCCGCGGGTGAGCATGGCGCGCATGCCGAGTCTCCGGACGACGTCGACCTGAATGTCGATGGCCTCGTCCATGCCGGACGGAAACAGGTAGTGGTGGTCGGCGGCGGTCGTGCATCCGGATTCGAGCAGCTCAGCCATCGCCACGGTCGTGGCCAGTTCGAGAGCGCGCGGGGTCAGTCTGGCCCACACCGGGTAGAGGTTCAGCAGCCACCCGAACAGCGACAGGTCCGCGACGGGCGCCCACGCCCGGGTCAGCGTCTGATAGAAGTGATGATGCGTGTTGATCAGCCCGGGAGTGATCACGTGCGCAGAGGCATCGACGACTTCGAGGGCCTCGTCAGCGCCGGTGGCCCCGTCGGCCCCGCCCGATGAGGGCTCGCCGCCTGCGGGGACGAGTTCGACGATGGTCTCGGTGGCCCGGTCGATGACGATTCCGCGCGCCGCCTGATCCTGATCGACACCGGCACCGAGGTGGACGGCCAGCGGATCGCGCAGCCAGAGTCTCGCTGCCGGACGGATCCCTGATGCCTGGGAGTTCTCTGGTCCTGGGCGGTTCCCCGCTGCCGGTGTGTCGGTTTCGTTGGTGTCGATCATCCTGTCGCCTTTCAGCTCTTGAACCGTACGCGTCGAGCGCGCACTATTGGTCTGTGGCGACAGAACTGGGGCCGACGCCACCAGCTCAGGCTTTCCGGCGTCTGCTGCTCCGCCGTTCGGTATCTCATCGGTGATCCCCGACTGTACCCACTGGTCGGTGGGACGGTACGATGATCCAAAACCATCGAACTGAGCGAACGATCAGTAGATTGCCGAGGATGAGTACACGACTCCCGTGGACTCTAGCATGTGCCGCGAGTCACAAAAACGGCTTGCGAGCCAAATGGTATTCCTTTAGAGTTTTGCGATAAGGAATATTCCTTTCGCATAACGGAATTATGCAACCGATCCCTCGGTCGAACTGATGCCCGCTCGCATGCCAAACCGGCCACTGAGGTCGGCAAGTCACAGTGAGGTCTTCACACCGAGGACGTACTCAATGGAGAGATAGATGTCGGTATCCCATCAATCACCCAGCAGCGACCGCAGATCAGCGGTCGGCAGCAAGCCGGCCCGGCCGGAGGACGAACGGCTTCCAGTCGGCAGCTCCTTCGCCTACGGGCTGCAGCATGTGCTCACTATGTACGGCGGAATCATCGCGGTTCCCCTCATCATCGGCAATGCCGCCGGCCTCGACGGCAACGGCATCAGCCTCCTCATCGCCTCCTGTCTCTTCATGGGCGGTCTGGCGACGATCCTGCAGTCGGTCGGTGTGCCGTTCTTCGGCTCCCAGCTCCCTCTGGTCCAGGGCGTCTCATTCGCCGGCGTCGCGACGATGACGTCCATTCTGGCCGGCGGCGATGGCCTGCCTGCGGTCTTCGGATCGGTGCTGGTCGCCTCGGTGATCGGCCTGATCGTCGCGCCGGCTTTCGCGCTCATCGTGAAGTTCTTCCCGCCGGTGGTCACCGGCACGGTGATCACGACCATCGGGCTCTCACTCATGCCTGTGGCCGCAGGCTGGGCCATGGGCGGCGACGCCGAGGCCGCCGACTACGGCAGCATGCGCAATATCCTCATCGCCGTGGTCACCCTGGCCATCGTGCTCATCCTCAGCCGGATTCCCGTCGCCGTGATCTCCCGACTGTCGATCCTCCTGGCCATCGTCATCGGCACCATCGGCTGTCTCATCTTCGGCTGGGCCGATTTCTCCCATGTGCTTGATCGCGGCATCTTCGCGTTCCCCGAGCCATTCGCCTTTGGTATGCCAACCTTCTCGGCTGCGGCGATCATCTCGATGTTCATAGTCATCATCGTCACCTTCGCCGAGACCACTGCGGACATCATCGCCGTCGGCGAGATCGTCGACACGAAGGTCGATTCCAAACGCATCGCTTCGGGACTTCGTGCTGACATGCTGTCGTCGGCCGTCTCACCGATCTTCAACTCCTTCACTCAGTCGGCGTTCGCACAGAACGTCGGCCTGGTGGCGATCACCGGTGTGAAGTCGCGTTTCGTCGTCACTGCCGGTGGTGCGATCCTCGTGGTTCTCGGCCTGCTGCCGGTGATGGGCGGTGTCGTTGCTGCGGTGCCGACGCCGGTTCTCGGCGGCGCGGGCATCGTCCTGTTCGGTACGGTCGCCGCTTCGGGCATCCGCACGCTGTCCAAGGTCGAATACGAGGGCAACCTCAACATGATCATCGTGGCGGTCTCGCTGGCCTTCGGCATCATCCCGGTCGTTGAGCCTGACTTCTACAACGCATTCCCGGACTGGGTCGGCATCATCCTCCACTCGGGCATCTCCTCGGCCACGCTCATGGCGGTGCTGCTCAACCTCGTCTTCAACCACATCGGTGCGCGGACGAAGGACCGTTCGGACCGTTCGGTCTTCGTGGCAGGCACCGGTCGAGTCATCCGCAAGGAAGAGCTGCAGCGACTCATCGACAACGAGGCCATCCTCACCGAGGGCGACACCGTCAAGAACGGGAAGATCGTCGACTGCAACGGAGAAGAGGTTCCCGTCGTCACCGAGAAGCAGCACGAGAAGGTCATCGACGCCACCGAAAAGGGTGAGGTCCGCTGCCAGGACGACGTCCGCCGCCTCATCGCCGCGGATGAGGACTAGAACGACCGCTCGAGCCCCGGCCGCCGTCTGGAGGGACGATCGGCCGGGGTAACGTGCAGAATTGGGCTGCCGTCAGAACGGAGGCGGTTTCTCTGGTTTCCAATAGGCATCCCAGCTCGATTCCTGGGCGGCCCTCGCCCATTGCGGCCGGCGAGAGTTCTCTTTCTCTTCAGCCGGGGTGAGCTCGGCTTCCGAGGTCCAGCGCAGCGCCGGGTCTTCGGGCGCTGAGACATCGGGCGCTGAGTCACTGGGCGTCGCATCGCGCGCCGCGGAGTTCAGGATGCCCTTGCTCCCAGCAGTCGGGACACACTCGTCCCCTCGTTCGGAATTGCGGGATGGATCCGTGGTTTCGAGACGACTCGCGGGACTCGGATACCCGTTGTCGTGAACCGGTGGTGCGTCGCCAGGCTTCCCCTCGTCAAGCAGATTCGGCAGGTGGGCATAGTTCTCCATCTGCCGAGCATGCTCGGCGTTGATCGGGTTGTCGGGCGGATACATTCTTGCGACGACGCCCCGCGTGAAGGCATACTCCACCGCCCCGTCATCGGTCTTCCGGATCGAGAACCTGCGGTCGGTCTTCGCCTGGTGGTCAGGTGCGCACAGCGGGTGGAGGTTCTCGAACGTCGTCTGTCCGCCTCGAGCCGGATCCGCATGGTCGAAGGGGATGATGTGGTCGACTTCGGAGGTCTCTGCCCGGCGGGTGCAGCCCGGGGCAGAACAGGACTGCCACTTGCCGCTCAGAGGAGCGCGCACGTCGGCAGGGATGTAGTAGCTGCGCGAGCGGGCATCAATCGGCGTCCCGGTCGCGGGATCGGTGAGGATCCGGTGCCAAGTGGGGCTCTCTCCTGCGAGAGCCCGTGCCGCGGCCGGCGGCACCGGAGTACCGTCCGAGAACGTTCCGGGCAGCTCTGACTTGCCCACTGCGGTGAGATACGGAACCGTCACCATCATCTTCGCCTGCTCCCGCACCCATTGTCCGTGGGTGGGCATGACGAGCTTGATGGTGGTCTTCACGTCGACGCCGGTGCTGGCGAACGCTTCCGCTTCTCGTTGCGCCGCGTGCGCGGTGCGATCGACGGCTGCTGCGGTGATGGGAGCCGTGGGGTCGGCTTGGTCAGCAGCTTCGAGAGCGATCTCGTTGGTGGAGGTCTCTCCGGTCGTGGTGTCGTGCGTCGTCACGGCGATGGCCATCTGCGGGGTTGCTCGTGTGGCGATGTCGAACATGAGGGCGGCGATGCTGTCCTGATCGGCGACCTCGAGACCGGCGGTGTTCTCCTCGGTGAGTGCCGAGATGTTGCCGTTGCGAATCGCCCGAGCGAACGCCTCGATCCGCAGGTAGAAGGCGTTGAGTTCCACGGCAGGCCCCGACAGGGTCACCGAGGCGGTCCCGTCAGGGTAGGTCATGATGTCGACCCGCCGACGCCTCTCGGCCAGTTCGACCCGATCATCGACGGGTACGAGCGCCGCGATCTTCAGATTCAGCGACTTCTTGAAAGTCTCCAGGGTGATATCAGCGCGGCGGTCACCGAGGTAGGCATCAAGCCGGGGCAGATATTCGAAGGCGACGTCCTTGATAGCCCGAGTAGCTGCGAGCACATGCTCGATCGTGAACTCACCGGCGAGGCACCGCTGCAAGAACTTCGGCAGTCCGAATGCCAGGGTGACCGCGCTGGTGATCTCGTTGTAGGCACCGTCGCTCGTCGAACCGAGGACCGTGGTCAGCTCGGCGATCTCTTCGCGCGTGGCGAGGTCGTGGACCCAGCTGTTGAATGACTTGTGCAGTCCGAACTTGGGGAAATTCGGAAGCGGCTTCGCCGGCGCCTGCTCAGGAGCACTGGCACAGGTGACCGTGTCAATGGCGTCTTCCGTTTCACCATCGACTTCGGCGGAAGCGTCTTCAGGAAGGGCTTCCTCATCTGAGTCGGCATCCTCATCGGGAGTGGAAGTGTCCTCAGGCTCGACAGCGTCCGCGCGGTCAGTGTCCTCGACAGTTTCATCGAGGTCGGCATCGTCATCGGACGCATCGAGAGCGCGGTCGTCGAAGACGAAGCCGGTGGATGCCCAGGGGTCGACGAAGTCGTCCTTTTCGGGGAGCAGACCGTCTCGTGCCGTGATGAAGCGACCGGCCGTTTCGGTGAAAGTTGCGTGGTAGTAGACCGCGTCGCCCTCGGCGTAGCGAAGCTTCTCGATGGCATCGGACAGAAACAGGCCGGCGACGGCCTGGAATTCTGCCAGGCGAACGCCCGTGCTCAAGCGTGTAAGGCTGACGACGACGGCCATCGGCGAATCGGGGTCGACGTCGAGGTGACGGGGTGAGTCGGGGCCGACGAGTGGCGCCTGAGGCGAAGAAGCGGAGTCGGTCGAGGGCGCGGGAGAGTTGGAGACTGATTCATTCGAGGCAGGCTCGAGACCACTGTTGCCCGGATCCTGAGGATCCTTCATCGGTCTCGCCGCCTTTCACATCGATGTGAATGCCTTGGTTTTATTCTACTTGAGGATGGCTTCAATGAACATCACAATTCGATTACAAACAGAATCTGACCGATTTTTTATGATGTTTGATGGGTTTTGATGTTCGCAGTTTCGCGCCGCCATCGAACATCGTTCACTCGGTCCGCCATGTTCCCAAGATCGCCTTACCCTCGGTTCCCACAGGAATCGTGACCTATTCTGTGAGCAGACCAGGTATCTGCTCCATCAGGGTGAAGGTCTCGGCCGCACCCGCCGCCAACAGCGTCTCCGCGCTCTGATGCACCGGCGAATCCGGACAGAACCCGAGCACATGGGACCCGGCCGCAACGCCGGCGATCACCCCGGTGGGGGAATCTTCGATCACGGCCGCCTCGGCGGGGTCGACGCCCAAGGAATCCGCCGCCACGAGATAGACGTCCGGGGCGGGCTTCGAATTCGGCTGCTCCATACCGGAGAAGATCCTGCCCTCGAACACGTCGAAGAGGCCGATCTTGCGCAGCTGCAGTTCGATCTTCGGGCGATCCGCACCCGATGCACAGGCGATCCTGCCCGGGTAGATCTCGGCGATGCGATGAACCGCGGCCACGACTCCCGGAATCGCCTGGAGGGAGGCCGCGAGCTGGTCATTGCGGCGACGACGGAACTCCGTCATCCACTCCGCGTCGATGCGGAACCCGGTTTGCTCCTCGATGACATCGGCCTCGTCCCGGAGCATCTTGCCGACGAATCGCGCAATGCACTCCTCGGCGCTCAGCTGCCAGCCGAGCTCCTGCAGCATCTGGTGGAGGACACCGTTCGTGATGCTTTCGGAGTCGACGAGGACCCCATCACAGTCGAAGAGGACAGCGGAGAATTTCGGAAGTGCGACCATGCCCCGATTCTGCCACCCGCCACAGACGTGGAATCACGGGCATCCACCCCGCACCACGGCCCGACGGACGACATCCACGCCGACTCGCCGCCCCGCCCTCCGGCTCAGGAGCCTGAGAAAACCGCGGTCATACCGCGCCGACCGACACCGCCGTATACAGCACTCGTGCGGTGGCGAGCGCGCAGACGATGATGACCAGCGCAAACAAAGTCAGCCAGGCCCCCGCGGGCAGCGGCGAACCCTGGGCGAGGATATACGCATCGGACTGCTGCACCCGGCGCCTCCGCGTGTGGACGCGGATGACCTTGACGAGATCCTTGAGCGACCCGATCGTCAGCGCTGTGCCGAGTGCGGCGACGAAGACCGAGATCCATTCCAGAGGCAGGAACACGACGACGAGCTGGGCCGCGATCGCAGTGATCACAGCGATGACCGCACCCGCGAAGTTCCGGATGAAGATGAGCGCGACCAACAGGATCAGCGCCCCCACCGACAGCGCCAAGGGGGCCCAACCGAAGACCGCCGAGGTGGCCAGGACGAGTCCGAGCACGCCCGGTGCCGGATATCCCCAGAATCCCGCCCAGGTGGCGGAGAACCCGACTCGGCCGAATGAGTTCATCTGCCCCGAATGGTCGAAGTTCAGCGAGATCCCCTTGATCACGCGTCCGGTCATGAGGGCGGCGAAGGCGTGGCCGAGTTCGTGGACGAAGGTCACGAACATTCCGAAGAACCGCCAGATTCCCGGAGTCAAGGTCACGACCAGGGGCACCCCGATGACGAGGACGAGTCCGAGGACGTCGAGTTCGAGCCCGTCCTGTCGCCCGAAGCCCGAGGTGATGGCGTCCCACCACGTCGCCGTTGCCTGCTTGAAGTCCATAGCGGCCCAGTGTACGAACCGCCCCTGAGCGGGATCCTCAGGAGCTCCTCAGCGATTCGGGAGGTCGGGGCTCCTAGACAGCCAGCGTCTCGACATCAACCCAGGATCGTTCGTTCACGGATCGCAGCACGGCCTCCGTCACCAGCACGGCGCGCACCCCGTCTCGAAGCGTCGGCAGACCTTCGGGTCGGTCTCCGGCAAAGAGCGCATAGGAGTCGGCGACGAAGGCATTGAACGCGTCCTGATATCCCTGCGGATGACCGGCCGGAACCTTGCACAGGCGGGCGGCGTCAGCAGACAGCGAGTCGGGATCGCGGACGAGGAGGCGGCTGTCGGCACGTTTGCCGACCCACAGCTGCTCCGGCCGTTCCTGCTCGAACCGCATGCTCGCCTCGGTGCCGGCGATCTCCACGGTCAGTCCGTTCTTCCGTCCGGGAGCCAGCTGGGACACCAGCAGCGATCCGATCGCGCCGCCGGAGAACTCGACGGCGACGGCCACGGTGTCCTCCGTGGTCACTGCGGTGCCGCCTCGGCGAGGGTGGACGGTTCTCGTCGTCGCCACCAGGGATGATATCCGGTCGCCGACGATGAATTCGATGAGGTCGACGAGGTGGGAGCCGATATCGGCAAATGCCCGCGAGGGTCCGCCGCGCTCGGATTCGACGCGCCAGTTCTCATCGCCGGAGCCGAGCAGCCAGTCCTGCAGGTAGCCTGCATCGACGGTCAGCAGCGTCCCTGCCTGACCCTCGCGAAATCGAGCGCGGGCCTCACGCACCATCGGGTGGTAGCGGTAGACGAACGGAACGGTCCCCTGCAGCCCCGCTTCTTCGGCTCGGGCGAGCACGGCACGCGCGTCGGTCGAATTCGTGGCCAGGGGCTTCTCGCAGATGATGTTCGACCCTGTGTCCAGCGCCTGCAGGGACTGTGCAGCGTGGAGGTCATTGGGCGTGCAGATATGGATGGCGTCGAAAGTTCGCCCAAGCAGTTCGTCGGCGGAGGCGGAGGTCTCGAAGCCCAGCTCGGCCGCCGCCTGCACCGATCTCTCGGGCCGAGACGATGCGACCGAGTCGAGAACGGCTCCGGCCGACCGTGCGGCACGGCTGTGGACACGGCCCATGAACCCGCCGCCGAGCATTCCGATGCGGAGATCTCGTCCCCGTGCAGTGTCACCTGAGAGCATGCCTCATTATGCAATCACCATCCGCACCGAGTCGACCGACCCGCACCCCCGCCGCGCCCGCCGCACCGCCCACGCATCACAGCCGGGCCCCGCACCCCCGCAGCTGACACCCGGGGCCGATGCGAGGCAATCCACCGACGCTCCGGCCTGGGCCTTTACACTGTGAGAAGCGGCCGCGCAATCCCCGCTCGCAGCGTGCGCCGTATCTTGCGAAGGAGTGTCATTGTCACAACACCGCCGATTCGCCCAGGTCGATGTCTTCTCTGCCGTGCCCTTCCGAGGCAACCCCGTCGCCGTCATCGTCGATGCCGATGGCCTCGATGAGACGCAGATGGCCCGCATCGCGAACTGGACGAACCTGTCCGAGACCACCTTCGTCCTCCCACCCGAGGATCCCGCCGCCGACTACCGCCTGCGCATCTTCACCCCGCACCGGGAGCTGCCCTTCGCCGGCCACCCCACCCTCGGTTCGGCTGCAGCCTGGCTCGACGCCGGCGGTGCAGCGAAGCATGAGGACCGCATCGTCCAAGAGTGCGGTGCCGGCCTCGTCGACATCCGCAGAATCCCTCGCCGAGGCGACCCGACCGCGGCAACCGTCGATTCCTCCGAATCCCCCACCCAGGTTACGGACGACTCCTCCGAAACCCTTGCCTTCGCCGCACCCGACCGCCTGCGCACAGGAGCACTCGACGAGTCCTATGTCGCCGAGATCGCGACCGCTCTCGGCGTTGAACGCGACGATATCCTCGGTCATCAGTGGGCCGACAACGGTCCGGGCTGGGCGGCGGTGCGGCTGGCCGACGCCGAACAGGTGCTCGCACTGGACCCGGACTTCTCGGAGATTCCCGATGCGAAGCTCGGAGTCCTCGGCGCCCACCCGGAAGGCGCGGACCACGAGTACGAGATCCGCGCCTTCGTGCCCGGAGTCGGCGTCGCCGAGGATCCGGTGACCGGCAGCCTCAACGCCTCCGTCGCCCAATGGCTCATCGGTGCGGGCCTTGCCCCGACCAGGTACACCGCGACTCAGGGAACCGCGCTCGGCCGTTCCGGAGTCGTCTCCATCACGGCCGAGGACGACGAGATCTGGGTCGGCGGGGCCACGTCCATCTGCATCCGCGGGACGGTGCACACATGAATCGACATCTGACTGAAGTGAACAGACCGAAGAAGCGACTGCGCATCTTCCACGGTCGCATGTACTTCGCCCTCCAGGCCCTCGCCGGAGCGGCGTGGTGGCTGGGTACCGCGACGACTCCCGGCGTGGCGGCCGCAACGCTCGGCGGCATCGATCCGCTGCTCATCGCGATCGTCGACGTCCCGCTCTTCGTCATCGGCTCGGCTCTGGCCGCGCTGAACTTCCGCTGGGCCGTGTGGATCGCCACCGGCTGGACCGTGCTCGTGGCCCTGGGCATGGTCATCTATGCCACCGCCACCACCGAGGCGGGGCTCGGTGCCGTCCTCATGATCCTCGCCGCACTCGGAAGCCTCCTTGCCGGTGTGCTCATGATCCTCGGCCGCATCCCGTCCGAGAAGCTCCTCGTCGGGCCCTTCGCGTTCCACAGTTCGCACACCCGCATCCGGTCCCGCCTGCAGGTGCGGACCACAATCCAGATCGTCGTCTTCTGGGGCGTCTTCCTCATCATCATCCCGGTCATCATCAATGCCTTCGAAGACCGCTGGAATCTCGCCTACAAGGTCCCGATCCTGCTCGCCGTCTTAGGCTTCGCCCTGCTCGCCTTCTCCAGCGTCATCGGCGTGTGGTCGGCGCGGGCGATCGCGAACTTCGGCTCCGGCACTCCGCTGCCCTCTCAGATGGCCCATCATCTCGTCGCCCGCGGACCCTACGCCTTCGTCCGCAACCCGATGGCCATCGCCGGCATCGGCCAGGGTGTGGCGATGGGTCTGCTCATCGGTTCGTGGCTCGTGATCGTGTACGCGCTCGTCGGCTCGCTGCTGTGGAACTGGCTCATCCGCCCCCATGAGGAGGCGGACCTGTGTGATCGCTTCGGTGACGAATACCGCGACTACGCCGAGCGGGTGCGCTGCTGGTGGCCGAGTTTCTCGACCACCGAAACCGCTCCCGACCTTGTCGACGAGGACTGACCGGCCTACGCTCGGCTGAGAACGACCACTCACCGAGGAGGCCCCATGGTCACGTTCACCACCGAACTTCTCGCCCTAGGCAACAATGTCGGCATCGAGGTTCCCGAGCACATCGTGCTCGGCTTCGGCGCGGGCAAGCGGGTCCCGGTCATCGTCACGATCGAAGGCTATTCCTATCCGTCGACGACCGCGGTGATGGGCGGGAAGTACCTGCTCCCGCTGGCCAAGGAACATCGGGAGGAGATCGGCGTCGCCGGCGGTGAGACCCACGCGGTGACACTGACTCACGACACCTCGAACCGGGAGACCCCGGTTCCCGATTCCCTCGCCGAGGCTCTCGCCGCCGCCGGTGTCCGCGCCGCTTTCGATGCGCTCGCTCCGTCCAAGCGCAAGGAGCATGTGCGGCAGGTGACCTCGGCGAAGGCCGAGGAGACCCGCGATCGTCGGATCAAGAAGATCGTCGACTCACTCGGCTGAGGCGCGGGTGGAAAGCTGAGAGCCGTAAGGCTGGGGGAGAACCGGAATCGGCATGCCGCCCGAAGCCGCCGGCACGCCATCTAGGCGGCCGCGAGCTCCCCGCGTGCCTCGCTACTCGACCTCCGTATCGGCCATACGGCCATGCAGCACAGGCCGAGGAGCGCGCCGATTCCGGCGCCGAGCGTGTTCGTGACGAGGTCGCTGAGAGTGGCGAAGCGAGTCTGTGTGAGCACGGTGCCTTGGAAGATCTCGATGGCGGCGCTGAAGCTCGCACCGAACGCGAACCCGAGCCACCAGCGTCGGCGCCCGAAGTGGAGGGCCGCGAGGAAGCCGAAGGGAATGAACATCGCCACATTGCCGAGCTTCTCGACCCGTTCATAGGTCAGCCAGGCCGTCTCGCGGTGAGCGGCGAAGAGGTCGAGGGCGTGCCCGATGAGCGTGTCCGGACCGGTGCCCATCTGCTGCGGGGTCAGCGTGATGGCGGCGATGAACAGAGTGTAGAGAACGAGAAGGGCCAGCGGCGCACCGACGGTGCGCTGATCACGATCTGTCATCACCGTCCAACATACGACCGATTCCTTGGCACATCCTCAACCGCGGGTGCGAATCCGATCAGGGAACTGCCCCATTCACCGGACCTCATGGTCGACGGGAACCCCGTCCATCTTCGGCGGCCAGATGGTCATGACGATGAGTCCCGCCACCGCTCCGATCCCCGCGCCGAGGCTGTTCGTCACGAGGTCACTGATCGTGGCGAAGCGAGTTGGTGAGAGCAGAGTCGCCTGCGTGCCCTCGATGAGGCAGGTGAAGGCGATCCCCGTGACCCAGCCGATCCACCACCGGCTGGGCCCGCACTGCAGCGCCATGAGCAGACCGAAGGGGATGAACATCCCCACGTTCGCGAGCTTCTCGAGGATGTCGTAGTCGATCCATGCGGTCACCCTGTGGGAGGCCAGGAATTCGAGCAGCCCTGCGATGAACGACCCCGGCCCCGTGTCGAGCTGGTTGGGTGTGAGCGTGACGAGACCGATGAAGATCGTGTAGAGGATGAGCAGCGCCAAGGGCACCGTCCGCAGCCGTCGCCTCACACCCGTCATCGCTCCCCTGATCGTTCGGAACCGTTCCCAGTGAGGACTCGGCTCGGACTCGCTTGGCCCGGTCTCATTGTGCCCGTCTGCGGCATGGGGGTCGAGGGATTCCCGCAGGGATTGCGGGAATCACCCCCGAAGATTGCGGCCTCACACCGGAGCTTCGGCGGAGCTGACTCAGGCGACGGCCTCGACTCAGACGGCCTCGACTCAGACCACTTCGACGTCGTCGAAGCTCGCGGTGTCGATGACGACGCGGAACTGCACGTCTCCGGCCACGACTCGGTCGTAGGCGGCGTCCGCCTCGGTGACGGGGATCGTCTCGATCTTCGCGGCGATGCCGTGTTCGGCGCAGAAGTCGAGCATCTCCTGGGTCTCGGCGATGCCGCCGATGTTCGATCCGGCGATCGCCTTGGCTCCGCCGATGACGGCGCCGAAGGAGAACTGCTGCTTCTCGGGCGGCAGGCCGACGACGGCCATGACCCCGCGGGGCTTCAGCAGGCGCAGGTAGCGGTTGACGGGGATGTCGGCGCTGATCGTGTTGAGGATGAGGTCGAATTCGCCGGCGTGGTCGGAGAAGAAGTTGTCCTCTGTGGTGGCGAGCATCCGCTTCGCGCCGAGTTCCAGCGCCGCGCCTTCCTTCTTACATGTGCGCGAGAGCACGGTCACCTCGGCGCCCATGGCCGCGGCGATCTGCACGCCCATATGGCCGAGCCCGCCGAGCCCGAGCACGGCGACCTGCTTACGCGCGCCGTTCCTCTTCTCACCGGCGCCCCAGCGGGCAAGCGGAGCGTAGGTGGTGATGCCCGCGCACAGCAGCGGGGCGGCGACGTCGAAGTCGAGGGCGTCGGGGATCCGGCAGACGAAGCGTTCGTTGACGACGACCTTCTGGGCGTATCCGCCCTGGGTGATCGTGCCGTCGACGTCTTCGACGTTGTAGGTGCCGACGCTGCCGTTCAGGCAGTTCTGCTCCTGACCGGCCAGGCACTCCTCGCATTCTCCGCAGGAGTTGACCATGCAGCCCACACCCACGCGGTCGCCGATCTTCCAGTCGGTGACGTTCTCACCGACTGCCTCGACGACGCCGGCGATCTCGTGGCCGACGGTGAGCGGGAAGTGCGCCTCGCCCCATTCGTTGCGGATGGTGTGGATGTCGCTGTGGCAGATGCCGGCGGCCCTGATGTCGATGACGACGTCATCGGGTCGGGGATCCCGGCGTTCGATCGCGGCCACGCGGAACGGCTGGTCCGGTCCGGTCTTCTGCAGTGCCTTGACGCTGATGCTCATGTGATCTCCTTGGATTCCGTGTCCGTTGCTGGGCCACATCGTCCAGCGCCTGCGGCCGGCAGTCTATTCCATGCGTCTGCGCTTATCTTTCAGAGCCCGTTCAGCCGCACGGGGATCAGCTCTGCCCCGTCCGCGCTCACTCCTTGACCGCCCGCTGACCGATGCTCAGATCGAGGGGGAAATCGACGGGGGCATCCCCGAACAGCAGACGGCCCGCCGAGGCGGCCGCCGCCCTGATCTCCTCGGCCGCCTGATCGGCCCGTTCGGCCGGGGCATGGACGATGACCTCGTCATGGAGGAAGAACACGAGGTGAGCACGGCGGGAGAACACCGGCCCCGAGGCGGCCGCCGGGCGGGTGCCGGACCGGCCCTTCTCATCGGTACCGCCTGCCGTCGCATCGTCACCGTCGATCTCCGGCAGCCTGGCCAAGCGCAGCCGCAGGTCGGCCAGCCAGGCCAGCGCCCATTCGGCCGCGGTGCCCTGGACGACGAAGTTGCGGGTGAATCGTCCCTGGTCGCCGGCCGCCCGCCGGGCCCTCTGCTCATCGGCACCGGTGGCGTCGAAGCGGTTCGCCGCCTTCTGCAGCCTCTGCCACCCCTCGTCCGGAGGTGGGGACGTCCGACCCAGCCAGGTGGACACGACTCCTCCCGCTCGTCCCGCCTCGGCGGCGGAATCGACGAGATTCATCGCAGCGGGGAAGTTCTGCCGCAGTCGCGGCACCAAGGCCCCGGCCTCCCCGGTCGTGGACCCGTACATCGCACCGAGGACGGCGATCTTCGCCTCCTGCCGAGTGGCCACGACGCCGGCATCGACGAGCCCGGAGTAGAGGTCCCTGCCGAACCCGGCCGCGGCCATCGCCCGATCCCCGGACATGGCGGCGAGCGCGCGGGGTTCGAGCTGGGCGACATCGGCGGAGACGAGCCGCCAACCCTCATCGGCGCGCAGCGCCGGACGCAGCTGCCGGGGGATCTGCAGGGCCCCTCCCCCGCTGGCCGCCCACCGTCCGGTGACGACCCCGCCGGGCACATAGACCGGCCGGTAGCGACCGGACTCGACCCATTCATCACACCAGTGCCAGCCATTGGCGGACAGCAGCCGAGCCATCTTCTTGTACTCGAGCAGCGGAGCGATCGCGGGATGGTCGCTGTCCGCCAGCTCCCATTTCGAGGTCGAGGCGACGTTGATCCCGGCGTTGCGCAGTGAGGACAGCAGCCGGTTCGGCGAGTCGAGGTTGGCCCGCGGGTCCTCGAGCGCGGCGCGGACCTCCTCGGCCTTGGCCAGCATCTTCGCCGGCTTCCCGTCGCGGATCGGCCTGGGGCCGAGCAGTTCGGTCAGTATCCGGTCGTGTTCGGCCTCGTCCCAGGGCACTCCTGCCGCACGCATCTCTGCGGCGACGAGCCCTCCCGCCGATTCCGCGGCCAGCAGCAGGCGCAGCCTGCCCGGATCACTTGCGGTCTCGATGGCTGCGGTCTGCCTGGTGTGCTCGACCAGGGCCGCCGCGAGGTCGTGCGGGACCTGCGGGGTGAATCCGCGCCCGGCATCGACGTCGAAGAGAGCGGCGGCCTGCTCCGGTGCGGCGGCATCCGCGGGTACCTCATCCCAGTCCTCGGCGGCACGCAGCGGACCCGGGTCGGTGACGAGCTCGGAGCGGGCGAGGATCGCATGGGTCAATCGCAGATCGTGGCAGCGCTCGAGGCTCACCCCGGCGGCCAACAGCGGCGGATACCACTTCGGGGTGTCGCTGAAGATCCACCGCGTCGGAGGCGCTGGAGCGCGGCCCCCACTCCCACCCGTTTCCGTCGGGCCTGCCCCGGCCCCGTTCTCACGGTCACGGGCGAAGCCGGGGAGGGCCTCCTCGGCGAGTTCGATCCGTTTGATCTCCCGACCCGAGCGATCCAGATCGACGATGCCGATCCGTCGGCCCTCGAAACCGGTGCCGGGCAGCGTCCCGAGCACGCAGGCGGCGGGCGGCTGATCGGGGTCGTCGGTCATGGGCTCAGCCTACGCCGCGACGACCGGCGGCACGGCCCGCGCCGAAGCCGTGCGGCACCCGCCGAATCTGCCCTGTCCACTCCCTGACCTGCGCGCCGGCGGCGAACGTGATCCTGGTAACGTCGGGAGCGAATTCCGGGTGCCGAACTCCGCTCGAAAGGCCAGATACGCAACATGGACGTTGTCTCCTCTCTCACCTCCGCTCTGCCGGACTCGGCAGTCATCACCGATCCCGATTCGATGGACGCCTACCGCTGGGACCGCGCGAACGACCCCGACGCCGGAGTGCCGCTGGCCGTGGTCCGGGCGAGAACCACCGAGGAGGTGCAGACGGTGGTGCGCATCGCCGCCGAGGCAAAGATCCCGATCGTGCCCCGCGGCGCCGGATCCGGCCTGTCCGGCGGCAGCTCCGCCGTCGACGGCGGAATCGTGCTCTCCCTGGACCAGATGCGCGAGATCAGCATCGACCCCGTCACGCGCATGGCCGTTGTCCAGCCGGGTGCCTTCAACGCCGAGGTCAAGGCCGCCGCGGCCGAGCACGGCCTGTGGTATCCGCCGGACCCGTCGTCATTCGAGTTCTGCTCCATCGGCGGCAACATCGCCACGAACGCCGGCGGTCTCTGCTGCGTGAAATACGGTGTGACCACGGACTATGTCCTCGGCATGACCGTCGTCCTCTCCGACGGTCGGGCCGTGAAGCTCGGAGGACCCCGGCTCAAGGACGTCGCCGGTCTGCCCCTGACGAAGCTGTTCGTCGGCTCGGAGGGGACGCTGGGCGTCATCACCGAGGTGACCCTGCGTCTCATCCCCGCCCAGCTGCCTCCGACGACCGTCGTCGCGATGTTCGGCAAGCTCGCCGACGCCACGCAGGCCGTGCTCGACATCGCCCGGGCAATGCGCCCCTCCATGCTCGAGTTCATGGACAAGCCGTCGATCAACGCCGTCGAGGACGAGCTGAAGATGGGCCTCGATCGTGAGGCCGAAGGCATGCTCGTCGTCCAGTCCGACGAGCCCGGGGAGCACTGCGCAGCGCAGGCGGCGATCATCGAAGAGATCTGCAATGCCAACGCCGCCTCCGAGTGCTATCTCACCACCGACCCCGAGGAGAGCGAAGCCTTCGTCACGGCCCGCCGGATAGCGATCCCGGCAGTGGAGAAGAAGGGCGCGCTGCTGCTCGAGGACGTCGGCGTTCCGCTGCCGAAGCTCGGCGATCTGGTGCTCGGCATCGAGAGGATCGCGGCCGAGCGCGACGTGACGATCGCCGTCATCGCCCACGCCGGCGACGGCAACACCCACCCGCTGCTCGTCCTCGATCCCAAGGATGAGGAGCAGCAGAGGCGAGCGCAGATCGCCTATGGCGAGGTCATGGATCTAGCCACCGGGCTCGGCGGGACGATCACCGGTGAGCACGGCGTCGGCCGGCTCAAGGCCCCATGGCTCGCGCCCTACCTCGGCGAGGACGTCATGGAGCTCAACCATCGGATCAAGCAGGCCCTCGATCCGGACAACATCTTCAACCCGGGATCGGTCTACACCGGGCTCGTGTGAGGGGGTGCGGCGGGTCGGGCTGAGGCCGCGAAAGGGATTCCGTGGAAGAATTCTGAGCACGGTGTCGAATCGCCGATGATTCGATCGTCTTCTCTGTGAGCGACCGAAATCCGGCCGCCGCACACAGAACGGAGCGAACCATGCGCTGCTCACTGATCTTCCACGCACCCGAGCCCGGAGCCGACGGCCCCGCCCCCACCGAAGAGGACTTCCAGGAGATGATGCGCCTCATGGACGACTTCGGCCAGGCGCTGACCTCGGCCGGAGTCTTCGTCGCCTGGGAGATGCTCGCACCCCACACCGAAACGAAGACCGTGACCCGGCGGACCGGAGAGGTCGTCATCGAGGATGGGCCCTTCGCAGCGGCGAAGGAGGCCCTGGCCGGGGTCGTCGTCATCGACGTTCCCGACATCGAGGCAGCCCTGGCCTGGGCCGAGAAGTTCCCCGGCACGAGCTACGGCACCATCGAGGTCCGACCCGCGGCGACCTCGTTCGTCGACGGTGCCTGGACCCGACCGGGTGACGGTCCGACCCGATCCGGCGACTGCCCGTCCCGCCCGGATCGTTCCTCCTGATCGCTCGCCGATGACCGAATCCGCAGAGCAGGCCGATCCTGCCGATCGCGCGATGATCCTGTCCCGGGACGGCTGGGGCAGGATCATCGCGCTCATCGCGGCCGCCGACGGTGATCTCTCCGGCGCCGAGGATGCCCTGTCCACCGCGCTCGAACGTGCCGTCACCGCGTGGCGGGTCCACGGTCCGCCTTCCAACCCCGAGGGCTGGCTCTACCGCGTGGCGCTCAATGCCCGCCGGGACATGTGGAAATCGGCGGCGGCACGGACCTCGACGGCCCTCGATGAGGAGACGATCGACCGGATCGAGAGCCGCTCCGGCACTGATTATGGTTCCAGCCCCGGCTCCAGTCCGGGCTCCGTTCTCGGCACCGGTCCCGGTTTCGGTTCCGACCCCGCCCATCACGACCCCGAGGCTCTGCCCGACCGCCGCCTCGAACTCCTCGCCGCCTGCGCCCACCCGGACATCGATCCTCCCGCCCGGCCGCTGCTCATGCTCTCGGCGGTGATGGGGATGACAGCGAAGCAGGTCGCCGCGGCCATGACCCTGCCCGCCGCCACCGTCTCCGCCCGCCTGACCAGGGCGAAGAAGCGCGTCGCCGGTCTCGGCGTCGCCTTCGGCAGCCCCGACCGGCTCGACCTCGAGTCCCGTCTGCCCGATGTCCACGAAACGATCTACGGGGCCTTCGCCATCGAATGGTCCCAAGCGGCCGCGCAGCCACGGGAGGGCATGATCGGCGAGGCCCTGTATCTGTCCCACCTCGTGGCCGAACTCTGCCCGGGTGACGGCGAATCCCACGGACTGGCCGCCCTCATCCACCTCTCCGCCGCCCGATTCCCCGCTCGTCGAGGTCGGACCGGGGAATTCGTACCCCTTGCCGACCAGGGCCCCGACCTCTGGGACCGCGCGCTGAGCGACGCCGGCGAGAGCCACCTCGCCTGGGTCCACCGCTGCGGGCAGGTGGGGCGCTTCGGCCTCGAAGCCGCGATTCAGCTGCTCCACATGGCCGGAATCCGCACCGGATCCACGGATTGGCCGATGCTGCTGCGCCTCCACGACGACCTCGATCGAATCGCGCCGAGCCTCGGCGGATCGGTCTCCCGGGCCGCCGTCCTCGCCGAGGTCGAGGGGCCCGAGGCGGAACTGGAGGCACTCGACGCGCTCGATGCCGACTCGCCACGTCTGGCCGCCTTCCAACCGGCCTGGGTGCTGCGGGCTCACCTGCTTTCCCGCCTCGGCCGCAGCGATGAGGCGGACGCGGCCCGCCGCCGTGCCCTCGACCTCACCACCGACCCCGCAGAGCGCGCCCACCTCGCCGGGCCCACCTGAGACGGAGGTCACCTCGTCTTCGGGATGGGCGGGGGTACGGCATATGATGGTGACATCAATCCACACATCCCGAAATCCTCCTGCATGCACAATTCCTCTCTGACCGAACCGACACCGGCCTCGGCGGGCACCTCCCAGGGCTTCGCTCATGCCAAGGCGATCCTGTTCGGCGAACACGCGGTCGTCTACGGCTCTCCGGCCGTCGCCGTGCCGCTGCACGGGCTCGGCGTGCAGGCCGACATCCGCCGGTCCCCGAACCAGGAGACCCGGATCGAGAGCCAGCTGTTCTCCGGAAACGCGCAGACGGCTCCGGAGCCGATGGGACCCGTCGTCGCCGGTCTGACGGCGGCTCTCGATGCCGCAGGTGATCCCGCCGCCGAGGTGGAGCTGCTCATCCGTTCCGCGATCCCCCACAGCCGCGGATTGGGTTCGAGTGCCGCCGTGGCCACCTCCGTGGCCCGCGCCGTCGCGAATCTCCACTCCACCGTGTTCGACGAGGACACCCTCCACGAGATCGTGCAGGCGGCCGAGACCGTCGCCCACGGCCGGCCCAGCGGCATCGACGCCTGGGCCGTGGCGAAGCCCGCACCGATCCGCTTCCAGACCGGGTGCGCCGAGACCATCGACGTCGGTCAGCGCCTCGTCTTCGTCCTCGCGGACTCCGGACATCACGGGTCAACCGCCGAGGCGGTCGGAGGAGTCCGTGCCCGCCGTGACGCCGATCCCCTGCGCATCGGCGGAATGATCGACCGTCTGGCCGAGCTCAGCGACGCCGCCGTGGACGACATCCGCTCCGGTGATCGGGCCACGATCGGCCACCGCATGCTCGAAGCCCACGAACTGCTTTGCGGCCTCGGCGTGTCGACCCCGACCCTGGACTCCCTCGTCAGCGCCGCCACCACGGCCGGAGCCCGCGGAGCCAAACTCACCGGCGGCGGCCTCGGCGGCTGCGTTCTGGCCCTGGCCGATGGGGACGACGAGGCCGAGGAGCTGGCGGATGCGCTGCGCAGGGCGGGAGCGCCGCGCACCTGGACGACGGAGGTCAGACCGACATGAGAACGACGACGGCGCGGGCCTACCCGAACATCGCCCTGGTCAAATACTGGGGCAAGGCCGATGAGGAACTCATCCTGCCCGCTGCGGGCAGCCTGTCACTGACCCTCGACCACTTCGAGACCACGACCACCGTGGTGCCCGCCCCGGACGCCTCCTCCGACGTCCTCGAACTCGACGACGCACTCGCCGACGTCGGGCAGACCTCGCGCATCTCCGTCTTCCTCGACCACGTCCGCGAACTCGCCGGACGGGACGACCGCGTCCTCGTCCGGTCCCGCAACTCCGTGCCCACGGGTGCCGGTCTGGCCTCCTCGGCGTCGGGGTTCGCAGCACTGGCCACAGCCGCCGCCGCGGCCTTCGACCTCGACCTCGAACCCTCAGAACTCAGCCGTCTGGCCCGCCGCGGTTCGGGTTCGGCCTGCCGCTCGATTCCTCACGGCATCGCCGTCTGGCATGCCGGCGACGATGACTCCTCCTTCGCCGAAACCGTTCCCGCCCCGGACATGCGGATGATCATCGTCACCGTCGACCGGGCCAGGAAGGCCGTGTCCTCCCGCGAAGCGATGCGCCTGACCGCCGCCACCTCACCCTTCTACTCCGGTTGGGTGTCCTCGACCGAGGACTACCTGACGCAGATGGTCGCGGCCTGCGCCGCCGGGGACTTCACCCGCATCGGTGAGATCACGGAATCCCACGCCCTGCGCATGCACGGACTCATCCAGTCCACCGTTCCGCCGATCCGGTTCCTCAACCCGACCAGCCACGCGATCTTCGACGCCGTGGCCGAAGCCCGCGAGAACGGGATCGAAGCCTATTCGACCGCCGACGCCGGCCCGAACGTCGCCGTCATCGTCCGTCCCCATGAGGCCGAGGCGCTGGCGGAGAGGCTCTCCGGATTCGGCGACGTCCGCGTCGTCGGTCCCGGTCCGGGAGCCCACCTGCTCACCGCCGCCGACGCAGTCCCACCCGCCGACGGAACGACCCCGGCTGCGGGTGAAGGCAGCCGGGCATGATCGTGACCCGGGCGCCCGGCAAACTCTTCATCGCCGGCGAGTACGCCGTCGTCGAGCCCGGACAGCCCGCCGTGCTCATCGCCGTCGATCGATGCATCAGCGTGCGCCTGACCGAGAGCCAGGGCGCCGGCCGCATCCATTCGAGCGAATACGGTCAGGTTCCCGTCGTGTGGCGGCGCGAGGACGATGGCGAGCACATCATCGTCGATGAGCGTCCCTTCGACTACGTGCTCTCGGCGATCTCCACCGTCGAGGAGCTGCGCTCCGGCCGCGGTGCCAGCCCCCGCTACTTCGATCTCGAGATCTCCAGCGAACTCAATGACGCCGACGGCCGGAAGTTCGGCCTCGGCTCCTCGGCCGCTGTCACCGTGGCGACGATCGCCGCTCTCGATGAGTTCTATCGCCTCGGCCTCACCCCGACCGAACGCTTCAAGCTCGCTCTCCTGGCGACCATCGCGATCTCCACGAAGGCCTCAGGCGGGGACCTTGCCGCCAGCACGTTCGGCGGTTGGATCCGCTACTCCTCTCCCGACCGTGCCGCCCTGCACGCCCATCGCGAAGCCCACGGAGTCGTCTCCGCGATGAGCTGCGCAGAATGGGCCGGCTCCTCGGCCCGGCGGATCACCCCGCCGAACTCGCTCGACCTCCTCGTCGGCTGGACCGGGTCTCCGGCCTCGACCGAACACCTCGTCAAACGCGTCCACACCCCGGCACCGCAGAGGCCTCGCCCGCTGAAGTCCTTCGCCGCCGAGTCCCACACCCTCGTCGACGATCTCGTGGCGGCCTTCGATGCCGACGATGCCGAGGCCAGTCTGACCACGATCCGCTCCGTGCGCGCACTGCTGCAGCGGCTGAGCGACTCCACGGGCAGCCTCATCGAGACCGTAGCCCTGCACGATCTGTGCGAGATCGCCGAAGCCCACGGTGCCGCCGCGAAGCCTTCGGGTGCCGGCGGCGGCGACTGCGGAATCGCACTCGCCCACTCCCACACGGAAGCGCAGACCATTCTCAGCGGCTGGGAAGCCGCCGGCATCCGACCACTGGACCTCGACATCCACCGAGAGGAAGGCGAGATCGATGAGTTCTGAGTCCCCTGAAACCAAGGCCTCACGGGCCTCACGCAAAGACGACCACGTTCGCCTCGCCTCGGCGCAGCAGACCGAAGGCCCCCGCCGCACCGACTTCGACGACCTCGAATTCGTCCACCATGCCCTGTCGGGAACGAGCCCCGACCGCGTCGACCTGTCCGTCGATCTCGGCGACTGGACGTGGCCGACTCCCTTCTACGTCAACGGCATGACCGGCGGCACGGAGACCACGGCGAAGATCAACCGGGATCTCGCCATCGCCGCGGCCGAGACCGGTCTGCCCATGGCCTGCGGGTCGATGAGCGTGGCGCTCGACGACGCCGAGGCCGCAAAGGGCTTCACCGTCATCCGCGAGGAGAACCCGGACGGCTTCGTCATGGGCAACCTCGGTGCCGGCCGCAGCGCCGAGGATGCCCGCCGTGCCGTCGACCTGCTGGGTGCCGATGCCCTCCAACTGCACATCAACCCCGTGCAGGAGACCGCGATGCCCGAAGGCACCCGCGACTTCTCCACCTGGCTGAGCGGCCTCGAGGACATCGTCGCCGCCTGCCCCGTGCCCGTCGTCGCCAAGGAGGTCGGATTCGGCCTCAGCCGCCGCACCCTGAAGCTGCTGGCTGGCATCGGCCTGCAGTTCGCCGATGTCTCCGGGGCCGGAGGCACGGATTTCCTCCGTATCGAGAACGACCGTGCAGGGGCCGATGACTTCTCCATGCTCACCGGTTTCGGTCAGTCGGCCCTGGCCTGTCTGCTCGACGCCCCACCCGAGTGGACCACCGAGCCGACGATGGTCGACGGTGTCTCGAAGCGTGTGCTGCTGGCCTCCGGCGGGGTGCGCAGCCCCTATGATGTCGTGAAAGCACTGGCCTGCGGTGCCCGTGCCGTCGGCGTCGCCGGCACCTTCCTGCAGACCGTGCTCGACCACGGACCGGGGGGACTGGTCGAACTCGTGCGCACCTGGCAGACTCAGACCTCGGCTCTGTTCGCGCTGCTCGGGGCGCAGCGATCCACGGATCTCACGGGCACGGACCTGCTCACGCGGGGCCGCCTCGGCGAGTTCGCCCGTCTGCGCGGTATCGACGTCACCGCGCTCTCGCACCGAACTGACGTCCATTCGAGGAGGAATCAGCTGTGAATCAGCAGACCACGATCACCGGGATCCCCACCACGTGGGTCGGTCCCCTGCGGGTCAGCGGCGAAGCGCTGGCTCCGAACGGCACCCACACCGAGGTGGCCGTGCCCCTGGCAACGTACGAGACCCCGCTGTGGCCCTCCGTCGGACGCGGGGCGTCGATCTCGCGTGAGATCGAGGGCGGGATCCGCACCGTCATCGTCGACGAGCGGATGACCCGGTCCGTGCTGTTCGTGGCCGAATCCGCGATCGGCGCCGAGGCGGCCGCGCAGGCCATCCGTCACCGGCTGCCCGAACTCGAGGCCGTGGTCGAAGCCGGCAGCAGCCACTGCCGACTCATCGAGATCCACCCCGAGATCGTCGGGAACCTGCTCTTCGTGCGCTTCGCCTTCCGCACCAACGACGCCTCCGGCCACAATATGGTCACCCAGGCCTCGGATTCGCTCATGGACACCATCCTGTCCTGGCAGCTGGGCATCGGCTACGGCTCGGTGTCCGGCAACTACTGCTCGGACAAGAAGGCCACCGCGGTCAACGGTGTCCTCGGACGCGGTCGCAATGTCGTCGCCGAGATCGTCGTGCCTCATGAGGTCGTTCAGCGTCGCCTGCGCACGAGCGCGGAGAAGATGGTCGAACTCGTCGTGCGCAAGAACCTCGTCGGATCGACGATCGCCGGTGCCCTGCGCTCGGCGAACGCCCACTATGCGAATATGCTGCTCGCCTTCTACCTGGCCACCGGTCAGGATGCGGCGAACATCGTCGAAGGTTCGCAGGGCATCACCTATGCGGAGAACCGGGCCGAGGGACTGTACTTCTCGACGACGCTGCCGCACCTCATCGTGGGCACCGTGGGCAACGGCAAGGATCTGCCGCATGTCGATGATGCTCTGACACGCCTCGGGTGCCGTGAGGATCGTGAACCGGGAGCGAATTCGCGTCGACTGGCCGCGCTCATGGCCGCGACGGTGCTCTGCGGTGAGCTCTCCCTGCTCGCCGCCCAGACCAATCCGGGGGAGCTCATGGACACCCACCGGCAGATGGAACGCAAGGCTGAGGCGGAACTCGGTTCCGAGGCTCAGCGAGAGGACGGCGAGGCCGCATGACTTCAGACACTGCTGCGGGCACTGCACCGATCGGCATCGACGACATCGAACTGGCCACGAGCCATCATGTCGTCCGACTCGACGACTTCGCCCGGGCGAACGAAACCGATCCGGCCAAGTTCCGCCTCGGCCTCGGCCAGGACGAGTTCAGCTTCCCGGCTCCCGATGAGGACGTCGTCACCATGGCCGCCGCGGCCGTCGCGCGCATCATCGAGCGCAGCGGCACCGAGGGCATCCGGACGATGCTGTTCGCCACGGAGTCGGGCACGGACCAGTCGAAGGCAGCGGGCATGGCGGTGCACTCTCTGCTCGACCTGCCGTCGCAGATGCGCATCGTCGAGGTCAAAGAGGCCTGCTATTCGGCGACCGCCGCCCTGCAGGCCGCCGTCGGCATCGTCACGCGTTCGCCCGAACAGCGCGTGCTCGTCATCGCTTCGGATGTCGCCCGCTATGAGCTCGACACCGCCGGTGAGCCCACTCAGGGCGCCGGCGCCGTGGCGATGCTCGTCTCTGCGGATCCGAAGCTGCTGGAGATCGAACCGGTCTCGGGCCTGAACTCGGCCGATGTCAATGACTTCTGGCGCCCGAACGATTCGACGACCGCGATCGTCGATGGTGCCCTGTCGGTGACGGCGTACCTCGATGCGCTCACCGGGGCATGGACCGATCTGGCCGCGCAGGGCGGACCGACGATGGCCGAGATCGACCGCGTGCTCTACCACCAGCCGTTCACGAAGATGGCGAAGAAGGCGCAGGTCCACCTCGCCGGACTCACCGGTGAGGATCTCGATACGGAGATCGTCACCGGAGCCGGGATCGCCGGTTCCGGCGCGGGGACGACTTCCGCAGGTTCAGACGCTGGCGGTGCTGTACCCTCCGGCGCCGCCGCTGACGGTGCGGCCGCGGCCGGTGTCGTGCCTTCCGCCTCCGCCTCGGCCGGTCCCGCCACGGTCGCCTCCGCCGAGGCTGCTCCCGCCACGGCCGCCTCCGCCGCCTCGGATTCGGGTCCCACTGTCCCGCGAGATACCGGGCTGGCCACGAGCACTCTGTACAACCGCCGCCTCGGCAATTCGTACACGGCCTCGCTCTACGCGGGACTGTGTTCTCTGCTCGACCACGATGAGGATCTCGCGAGCAAGCGCATCGGGCTGTTCAGCTACGGATCGGGCAGCGTCGGAGAGTTCTTGACCGCTCGCGTCGTCCCCGGCTACGAGCGGCACTCGCGCCGGCGGGCCGTGACCGCCGCCCTCGATGCTCGGGTGCCGCTGTCCATAGATGCCTATCGTGCGCTGCACTCTGCCGAGCTTCCCAGCGCCGAGGACGTCTCGACTCCGAAGGTGACTACGGGACCGTTCCGATTCGCCGGCATCAAGGGCCGTGCCCGCGTCTACGAACGCGCCTGAGCCTGCTCCCCGGCGCCTGACACTCGCCTGTCGCCGGCCCGACGCCGGCCTGACCCTGGTCTGACGCCCGCCTCACGCGCTCACCCTGGTCTGGCGCGCTGGCCCGACGCGCGCCTCACTCTGGCCTCACCCTGGTCTGACGCGGGCCTCACCCTGGTCTGACTCCGGCCCGACGCCGGAAATGGTGCTGGTTTCTCTCAGCTGCTCACTTTCTTCTGTGGGCAGTTGAGAGCAACCAGTACCATTTTGCGAAGTGCGACCTTCGAACTGCGGACTGCAGGGTGCGGGCTGCTGACTGTGGACGCGGGACTGGGGCCGTGGCCTGCGGACTGGCAGATGCGCTTCACGCCCCGCACCTTCACCGCATTCAGCCCAGTCCGAGGTGAATAGCCCACATTTGAACCTGGGCTATCCACCTCAGACGGGGCTTTTCGCGGCCTGCGGGCGACTTCCGCTTTCCTGCGGGCACGAAGAAGCCCCTCACCGGACCTTCTGCAGGTCCCGGTGAGGGGCTTCTCATTCGCTGTGCGCGAGGGGGGACTTGAACCCCCACGACCTTGCGGCCACTGGCACCTGAAGCCAGCGCGTCTACCAATTCCGCCACTCGCGCGAACAAGGTAAAACTCTAGCATCGGAGACGGCGAAACATAAAACCGAGGGAGGTGAAACAGCCCAAACGTGTCCACCTTCACATTTACCCCGGTCACGACCACAGTGATTCACCCGATCACCACCACAGCGATACACCCGACGTCGAAGCAGTGATTCACCCAGCGTCGAAGCACCGATTCATCTCCCGTCGCAGCGTTATGCACCCCTCGTCGGAGCATTGCGCACACCGCGACTACGGCGTCCGCTCCGCCGCGGAGAAGGCCCTACACCCACCGCGACTGCTGCTGTGACTCGCTCCCGAGCCCGGCCCCGCCGACCTTCACACTTCCCTGGACACACGCAGGGAATCCCGGCACAGCTTCGCCCCGCGAACAAGCGTGACGTGAGTTGAGAGCCTCACCGCGTTAGGATTGGGTGTTGATGTGCCCAGAATGCACTCGATCAGGACCACCTGGTCAGAGCGCTCAAATACGCTTGGCGAAGATTTCGTCCGGCCACGGCAACACCTGATGAGGAGGTGCCATGGGGTTACTCGATCGCTTCGAGAAAGGGCTGGAGAACGTCGTCAACGGCGCCTTCGCGAAGGCTTTCCGATCCCAGGTCGAGCCCGTCGAACTCGCCGGAGCCCTGCGCCGTGAGGCCGACAACAAGGCCGCCGTGGTCTCCCGCGGCCGCACTCTGACGGCCAACCACTACGTCATCGAGCTCTCGCAGACCGACCACGACCGGCTCTCCGGTCTCGAGTCGGAGCTGCGCTCGGACCTGCGCCAGGTCATCGGCGACCACGCCGTCGAACAGGCCTACAGCTTCGTCGGTCCCGTCTCCGTCGAATTCGCCCTCGCCGATGACCTCGACACGGGAATGTACCGCGTCGTGTCCTCGACCCAGCGCCCCGACGGGTCCCCCGCCGCTCAGCCGGCCAACCGCGGCGGCTACGACCCGATCTCCCGCGCGAATCCGATCGTCGGCGAGTCCCCGAACTCCGGTTCCCGGCCCGTGACCCCGCGGCGTGCCCCCGAACCTTCCCGTGCGGCCCCGGCAGCGGCCCCGCGCCAGAACCCTGCCGCCCGTCCCGCGCCGACTCCTGCACCCGCTCGCGCCATCGAAGCCAGTGTGACCATCGACGGTCGCACGCAGATGCTGCGTCAGGGCACGAACACCTTCGGCCGTTCCTCGTCGAGCTCGGACTTCGTCATCGACGATCCCGGCGTCTCACGCCGACACTTCGAAATCGTCGTCGAGGGCGACCGTGCCGTGGCCAATGACCTCGGTTCGACGAACGGCACACTGCTGCACGGACGCAAACTGACATCGGCGACCCTGTCCGACGGCGATGTCCTCCTCGCCGGAGAGGCCGAGGTCCACTACAACGAGCGGGACGCCCAGTGAGCGAATTCACCGTCACCGTCTTCCGGTTGGCATTCTTCATCATCCTCTGGCTCTTCGTCCTCGGAGTCGCCGGAGTCCTCCGCCGTGACATCTTCGGCCCCCGGCGGGCCCGCGCCGGAAGGAAATCTCGCCGAGGCGGCTCCAAGTCCGCCCCGCCGCCACCGTCCCGTCCGGCTCCCGCACCTCGCCCGGCTGCCGCCCCGGTCGCCCATGCTCATCCGGGCACCATCCGCATCACCGACGGCCCGCTGGCCGGGCAGACGCTCATGCTCTCGGGGGCACCTGTGACCTTCGGTCGGGCGCCCGACAACACGATCATCATCAATGACGACTTCGCCTCCAGCCATCACGCTCGGATCTCCGCGAAGAACGGCGCATGGATGCTCGAGGACCTCGGATCGACCAACGGCACCATCGTCGACGGCTCACGCATGACCGGCCCCATTCAGCTGGCCATCGGCACCCGGATCACCATCGGACATACGACCCTGGAGACCCAATCGTGACGACCGACGGTACCATCACTCTCCGTTCGGCAGCCCGGTCTCACACCGGGCTGGTGCGTAAGAACAACCAGGACTCCGGCTATGCGGGACCGAACTTCCTGCTCATCGCCGATGGAATGGGCGGCCACGCCGGCGGAGACGTCGCCTCGGCGATCACGGTCTCCCGCCTGGCCGAACTCGACCATGAGCCCGGAGGCGAGGACGCCCTCGAACTCCTGCGCACCTCGATCCTCGAAGCCAATGACCGCATCTGCCGCGGCGTCGGCGAACAGCCCGAACTCGCCGGAATGGGCACCACCGTCACCGCCGTGCTGCGCGCCCCCGGCAACCGTCTCGCTCTCGCCCATATCGGCGATTCCCGCGGCTATGTGCTCCGCGACGACAGACTCCAGCCGATCACCCACGACCACACGTTCGTGCAGATGCTCGTCGATGAGGGCCGGATCACCGCCGAGGAGGCCGAGACCCACCCGCAGCGCTCGGTCGTGATGAAGGTCCTCGGCGACGTCGGAGCCTCCCCCGATCTCGATCTGTCCCTGCGCGAAGCCCAGGTCGGCGACCGGTGGATGCTGTGCTCGGACGGTCTGACCGGCTTCGCCGATATCGACGACATCACCCGCGTGCTCAAAGAGGTGGCCGACCCCGATGAGGCCTGCCGCCAGCTCATCGACCTGGCCCTGGCCGGCGGCGGAGCCGACAACGTCACCGTCGTCGTCGGCGATGTCCTCGAGGGCGACGTCGAGACCACCGAGGGCGTATCCGTCGGATCCGTCCACCTCAACCCCCGCTACGCCGCGATCGGTGCGAGCCCCGACACCGAAGCGTCCGTGGACACCGAAGCCCATGGGGCCCTCGCCGAGGCGGACGTGTCCGCCGACACCGCACCGATCCACGCCGTGGACGGGGAGGACGTCGAAGCTCGGGACGGCACCACTCAGCAGCTGCGGACCGATACCGCTGCGGAGGAGGAGGCCGACCTCGATGACGAGGTCGAGAAAAGGTCGTATCTCGGGTGGATCATCACCGCCATCGTGATCGTTGCGCTGGCCGTCGGCGGTTTCTTCGCCTATAACTACGTCAGTCACCAGTACTACGTCGCCAACGACGACGGCAAGGTCTCGCTCTACCGCGGCCTCGACACGACGCTCGGGCCCATCGAACTCAGCCGCCTCGTCGACACCACGGAGATCGAGGTCGGCAGCCTCAACAGCTACTCCCAGGATCGTCTCCGCGGATCGATTCCCGCCGGTTCACGCGATGAGGCCGATCGCATCATCGACAATCTGCGCAAGGAATCCGATCGCTCCTCCGGCATGTCCGGCGACGTCGAGGACTCGACGAGCCCGACCGACCCGGCACCCTCGCCTCCGGATTCGAAGTCCGCAGACCCCAGTGACGCCATCACCCGGGAGTCGCAGTGATGAACCAGGCTCCCTCGCAGACCGCGCGCCCCAGAACCTACCGTCTGGCCGAGCTCGGTCTCCTGATCCTGGCCATCGCCGTCGCCACCAGCGCTTATGCCTTGGTCGGCCTCGGTGTCGAAGACACCGTCCCGGCCAATGTCTACGGCTACGCCGCATGGCTGGCGGCCCTGGGCGTCATCCTCCACATCATCGTGTGGATCAAGGCGAAGTACGCCGATCCCGTGCTCGTGCCGATCGCGGTGCTGCTCAACGGGCTCGGACTGGCTATGATCTACCGCGTCGATCTCGGCCGCGACGAATACGTCGGTTCGGCGATGACCCAGCTGGTGTGGATGACACTCGGCGTGGGCCTGGCCATCGCCGTGATCTTCGTCGTCCGCGATCACCGCTGGCTGCGCCGCTACACCTATGTCTCCGGCTTCGCCGCCCTCGTCTTCCTCATGCTTCCGCTCATCCCCGGCATCGGCAAGACCATCAACGGCGCCCGCATCTGGATCGGTGTCGGTCCCCTGTCCTTCCAGCCCGGTGAGATCGCGAAGATCCTGCTCGCCGTCTTCTTCGCCGGCTACCTCGTCACCTACAAAGACCAGCTCGTCGCCGCCGGACCGAAGATCCTCGGCATCCGCTTCCCCCGTCTGCGCGACTTCGGACCCATCGTCGTCGCCTGGGTCGCCAGCGTCGGCGTCCTCGTCTTCGAACGCGACCTCGGCACCTCGCTGCTCTTCTTCGGACTCTTCGTCGCCATGCTCTACGTGGCCACCTCGAAGGTCTCGTGGATCATCCTCGGCCTCGGTTTCTTCTCCGCGGGCGCGGTCGCGGCCACGTTCCTCTTCTCCCATGTGGGCCAGCGTGTGTCCGGTTGGCTCAATGCTCTGACCGCCGAGGAGTACAACAAGACTCCCGGTGGTTCCTACCAGCTCGTGCAGGGCCTGTTCGGCATGTCCAACGGCGGGCTCATCGGCACCGGCTTCGGTGAGGGTCGACCGAATATGGTCCCCTACGCCGAATCAGACTTCATCTATGCCAGCTTCGGTGAGGAGATCGGCCTGGCCGGACTCTTCGTCATCCTGCTCTGCTACCTCTTCATCTTCCAGCGCGGCATCCGCACCGCCCAGCAGCTGCGCGACGGCTTCGGCACCCTGCTGGCCACCGGGCTGTCGTTCACGATCGCTCTGCAGGTCTTCGTCGTCGTCGGCGGCGTCACCCGCCTCATTCCGCTCACGGGTCTGACCACGCCGTTCCTCGCCCAGGGCGGATCCTCGCTCATCGCGAACTGGATGATCATCGCCCTGCTGCTGCGGATCTCGGACAACGCCAGGCGCCCCGTGGAGGAGTTCCACACCGGAGTGCTCACCATCACCGAGGATCCGCAGCCCGTTCCCGCGGGTGCCCCCGCGGCGGAAGCGGACCCTGCGGACGCGGAAGGCAGCGTCCCTTCCCAGGGCACGTCCGCCTCGGCGCGCACCGTCGACGAGGATGCCCCCACGACGAACCTGCCGCCGGCAGGCTCCCGTGCGTTCGACGGCGAAGCCCCGACGACGAACCTGCCGCCCGCCGACGACCGCGCACGGTCCCGCGGCCGGGCACCGGACGACACCGATGCCACCGACCAACGACCCACCGGAGGTGAACGATGAAGAAGCCATTGACGCATATCGCCGTCGTCGGATTCGTCATGTTCGCGCTCCTGTTCGGGTCGACGAGCTGGGTGCAGTACGTGACCGCGGATTCGCTGAACAACAATCCGCTGAACAACCGGCGGATCCTCGACCAGCTGGCCCGCGATCGCGGTCCGATCCTCGTCGACGGCACCCCGATCGCATATTCGGAGCCCGTGGACGACAAGTACAAGTTCCAGCGCAAATACGGCTCGGACAACCTCGATCCGCGCGCCTATGCCTCGCTGACCGGCTACTACTCCGTCGTGTCCGGGGCCTCGGGCATGGAACGCGCCGCCGGTGACTACCTCTCCGGCGACTCCGACGCCCTGTTCTACGACAAGGTCGGCAGCTTCTTCACCGGTGAGCAGCCCCGCGGCGCCGCGGTCGAGCTGACGATCGACCCGAAGGTCCAGCAGGCGGCTTGGGACGGGCTGGGCAACCAGAACGGTGCAGCCGTGGCGCTCGACCCGAAGACCGGGAAGATCCTGGCCATGGCCTCGACCCCGGGCTGGGATCCCAACGCCCTGGCCAGCCACGACTCGACCGAAGCCAGCCAGGCCTTCAAGAACCTCGAAGCCGCCGACGGCAAGCCCGTCTACAACCGTGCGATCGGCGGCAACCTGTACCCGCCCGGATCGACGTTCAAGGTCCTCGTCGCAGCGGCCGCCCTGGAATCCGGGGACTACGAGCCCGATTCGCAGCTCAACGGACCTGCCACGCTCGATCTGCCGCAGACGACGGCGACGATCGGCAACTCGCATCCCGGTGCCTGCCGCAACGGGGGCAAGCCGACCCTGGCCGATTCGCTCGCCGAATCCTGCAACACCTCATTCGCCTCCCTGGGCATGGACCTCGGGGAGGACGCGGTTGCGAAGCAGGCCGAGAAGTTCGGCTTCGGGGAGGATCTCGAGATCCCTCTCAACGTCACCCCGTCCTCGTTCCCGTCCGACCTCAACCCGCCGCAGCTGGCTCAGTCCTCGCTCGGCCAGTACGAGGTCAGGTCGACTCCGATGCAGATGGCGATGATGACCGCGGGAATCGCAAACGGCGGAAAGATGATGACGCCTCAGCTCGTCGACAGGGTGCTCAATGCGAACACCCTCGAACCGATCTCCGAGACCCGTCCGAAGCAGATGTCCCGTCCCGTGTCCGGAGATACGGCCGACAAACTCACCGACATGATGACGGGTGTGGTCGAGAACGGCACCGCCTCGGTGGCGAAGATGGGCGATACGAAGGTCGCGGCGAAGACCGGCACCGCCCAGCACGCCAAGGGCGCGGCACCCCATGCCTGGTTCATCTCCTTCGCCCCGGCCGATGACCCTCAGGTCGCGGTCGCGGTCGTGGTCGAGAACGGCGGAAACGCAGGCAATGAAGCTTATGGTGCGACGGTCGCAGGACCGATCGCGAAGAACATGATGGAAGCGGTGGTCGAGAAATGAGACCCGTCGAAGGCACCCTGTTGGGCAACCGATACAAACTCACCTCCCGCATCGCCGTCGGCGGCATGGGCGAGGTCTGGAAGGGTGTGGACTCCGTGCTCGGCCGTGAGGTCGCGGCGAAGATCCTCAAGGACGAGTACCTCTCCGAATCCACGTTCCTCGCCCGATTCCGTGCCGAGGCGCAGAACATGGGTCGCGTCTCCGACCCTGGAATCGCCGGCGTCTACGACTACGGTGACGAACAGGGTTCGCCCTACCTCGTCATGGAGTACGTGCCCGGTGAAGCCCTGTCTGCCATCATCGAACGCAGCGCACCCCTGTCCGAGACCGACACCCTGAGCATCGTCACCCAGGCCGCTCAGGCCCTCGGTGCCGCGCACAAGGTCGGCGTCATCCACCGCGACATCAAGCCCGGAAACATCCTCATGACCCCGGACTTCCGGGTCAAGATCACGGACTTCGGCATCGCCCGGGTCACCGACCAGGCACCGCTGACGAAGACCGGGCAGGTCATGGGCACCGCCCAGTACCTGGCTCCCGAACAGGCCACGGGCAAGGGATCGGGGCCCGGCTCCGACCTCTATGCACTCGGCATCATCGCCTACGAGGCCCTCGCCGGTCAGCGTCCCTTCACCGGGGATTCGCAGGTGGCCATAGCCATCGCCCAGGTCAATCAGCAGCATCCGCCGCTGCCGGACACGGTCTCCGAACCGCTGCGCCGCTTCGTCGACTGCCTGCTGGAGAAGAAGCCCGAACGCCGGCCCTCCGATGCCTTCAAGGTCGCCAAGGCCGCCGAAGCGCTCTCGGCCGGGGACATCGCGGGAGCCGAGGAGCTCGTGCCGCAGATGCGTCACGGTGCCGCCGCGTCCGAAGCGCTGACCCAGGTCTTCAACAATCCGGAACCGGTGGCCACGACGAAGGCCATTCCCGTCACCTCCTCGAATGACGCCACCCAGGTGTACCCCAACGGAGCTGCGGCCGGACTCGCCGGCGCCGGTGCCGCCGGAGCGGGGGCCGCCGCTGCGAACACGGGCCAGTTCGAGCCCGACGATCCGCAGAACCAGGACCTGGAGAAGGACAAGCAGTCGAACAAGGGCCGCGTCCTCATCTGGATCCTCGCGATCGTCGCACTCCTGGCCGTCGGGTCCCTGCTGTGGTTCTTCCTCGGCGGGGGCAATGCCGAACCCGAACCGGAGCCGTCCACGTCGGCGCCCACCTCGGAGGCGGCGAGGACGATCGAGATCGATAAGAACGATTACATCGGACTCACGGAATCCTCGGCGACGCAGAACCTCGAGAACAAGGGTCTGGAGGTCGACACCACCGAGATCAACTCGGATCGTGCCGCCGGAACCGTCGCCGATGTCGGCGAGGGCGACAACGGGTACACCTTCGAAGAGGGCGACACCGTGACCCTCTACATCTCCGCCGGTCCCGCCGAACAGCCGCAGGAGCCGGCCTCGGATTCCGGTTCCGATCCTGGTCTGGGCAACGATTCGGAGACGAGCTCGGACTCCGGTTCCTCGTCGGATTCGCAGGATCAGGGTTCGGATTCGGGATCCGACTCCGGCGGCAGCGACACCGGTTCGGATTCCGGGAGCTCGTCGAATTCGTCCTCGGACTCCGAGTCCTCGAGCGGATCGGGCTCCGAAGGTTCCTCGGAGACATCGGGCGAGTCGGACTCGTCTGGTTCCGGTGATTCCGCCGATTCCTCCGGCGGATCGAACCCGGACAACGGCAATGACGGGTCAGGCGACAATCCGGGCTCTGCGAGCAGTTCGGATGCGAGCGGCAACCCGGACGGGAACAACGGCAATGACTAGACATTGAACGATGCAGAGCAGCGATCACGAGAAACGACGAGTCTGAGATACTGAGAACTCGACCCGGTTCGGGTGAGAATGAACCCTTAAGACCGGGTGAGACAAGCGGAGGACATACATGAGTGAACCCAAGGTGCTGTCGGGGCGTTACGAAGTTCGTGCGCTCCTCGGCCGTGGGGGCATGGCAGAAGTGCATGAGGGCGTCGACAACCGTCTCGGACGGCGCGTGGCCATCAAACTTCTGCGCTCCGATCTCGCCCGCGATCCTTCGTTCCATACTCGGCTCAAGCGCGAGGCCCAGTCCGCGGCCGGTCTCAACCATCCCGGAATCGTGTCCGTCTATGATTCGGGCGAAGAGGAGTTCGTCGAGTCCGGCGGCTCGTCCGTGTCCGTGCCGTTCATCGTCATGGAGTACGTCGAGGGTCAGACCCTGCGCGAAGTGCTCAACGAGCACGGCACCCTCACCGTCGATGAGGCTCTTAACGTCATCGCCGGGGTTCTCGCCCCGCTCGAGTACTCCCACCGCAACGGCATCGTCCACCGTGACATCAAACCCGCGAACGTCATGCTCACCCCCGAGGGTGACATCAAGGTTATGGACTTCGGCATCGCCCGGGCGCTGAAGGACAATTCGGGGCTGACGCAGACCCAGTCGGTGGTCGGCACCGCCCAGTACCTCTCCCCCGAGCAGGCCCGCGGCGAGGTCGTCGACGCCCGCTCCGACCTGTACTCGACCGCCTGCCTGCTCTATGAGCTGCTGGCCGGCCGTCCCCCGTTCGTGGGCGACTCCCAGCTGGCCGTGGCCTACCAGCACGTCGGTGAGACTCCGCAGCCGCCGGGCTTCTTTAACCCGAACATCCCGCCGGCCGTCGACCGGCTGCTCCTCCACGCTCTGCTCAAGGACCGCGACGCCCGCTACCAGGACGCCTACACCTTCCGTGAGGACGTGCTCGCCGCCCGCGACGGCCGTCCCATGAGCTTCGAGGACGACGCCGAGGCCACCCAGGCGTATCCGACGATGGCTCCGCCCATGACCGCTCCGATGGCTCATGCCGCCGAGGCCGAGGCGGCTCCCGAGACCGGTCCCGTGTCGACGATCATGACCAACCAGGAGGAGCGGCCGCCGCAGAAGCGGTCCCGCGCCTGGATCTGGATCGGCAGCATCTTCGTCCTCCTCGCCCTGGCCGCCGTGGCCCTGTGGGTCTACGAGATCAACAAACCCGAGCCGATCGTCCAGGTCGAGGTCACGAGTGTGGAGGGCATGGACGCCGATGAGGCCGAAGCGGCGCTCATCCAGCAGGGCCTGCGCGTGGATACGGACGAGAAATACAGTTCCGAGGTCGCCGAGGGCAAGGCCATCGAGACCGATCCTCCGGGCGGTCAGAAGGTCGACAAGGACAGCATCGTCAAGCTCATCGTCTCCTCCGGGCCCGAGTCGGTCAAGGTTCCGGATGTCTCCGGCAAGACCGAGGAGGACGCCCGGAAGGTCATCAACGATGCGAAGCTGCAGGCCGGCACCCATATCTCCCAGAACTCGCCGGATGTGGAGAAGGGCGTGGTCATCGAGACCAAGCCCGGTGACGGTCAGGAAGTCGATGTCGATTCGAATGTCGATCTCGTCGTGTCCTCGGGCATGGTCGAGGTCCCCGATGTCACCGGCCAGACCGCCGAGGAGGCCTGCAAGACCCTCGAAGGTGATGAGTACCAGCTCACGTGCAAGACCGAAGAGGTCGAGACCGACGAACACGATGAGAAGAAGGTCTTCGAACAGTCAGCGACCGGCGGCAGCGAGGTCAAGCAGGGTTCGGAGATCACCGTGAAGGTGGCCAAGAAGCCGCCGGAGCCGTCGCCGTCCGTGCCCTCGATCCCCGGCGGCATCCCAACCTCTCCCGGCGACGATGACGGCGGAGACGAAGGCGACAAGGACAAGGACAAGGACAAGGATTCGATGGGCGGAGGTCTCTTCGACAACTGGTCCGAAGGCATCATCGGCAACTGAGCCGCACAGTCTCAGGACGCACAGCGGCCGAGCCAGTCATCGACTGGCTCGGCCGCTGTCGTCTTCGGAGGGTTTCAGTCCAAGGTGAGGAACAGGTCGGTGCGCATATCGGCGGGATCCGCCTCGGGGCTGGGTTCGGTGACATAGAGTTCGATGAATGGCAGTCCCGGACGGTGCCCAGCCGCCACCGCTTCCTTGAGCAGCTGCGCCCAGGATTCCCCGAGCCCGTCATATCCGCCGACGTGGCTGCGCACGGCCATGGATCCGCCGGGCAGCTCCGCGGGGATGACGATCCGACCGCCGGGAATCGGCTGCGCATTCGTCAGCCCCGCCGAGGTGGGGATCCCCACCTGCAGATCGACCGTTTCGCTCGGCTGCCGGGTGTAGAGGGCGAAGGCCGGGCCCGCAGGTTCGAGTCCCGCCTCGGAGAGGACGGGGAAGAGTCCGGAGAAGGTGGAATCGAAGAGTTCCGGCAGGTCGGCCATGTGCACTTCGCGGGCCTCGACGACCGCTGCCGGTGTGGCTGGGACTTCGATGACGGTGAGTTCGGTGAACGGTTCGTCGCGCAGATAGGTCGGTTCTGACATCGTCGCTGTCTCCTGATCGTCGGTCGTGCACAGCTCACTGAGCGTGCACGGATCACGGTGCGCATTCGGATCGCCTGCGCACAGGGACCACTGTGCTCACGATCATAACGATCGGCCGCCTCGGCGAGAACCCTGAACACAGGGATCGGCGGGAATTCTCAGGCGATCGCGGTCGCCAACGGCGACATTCCGGCCGCCGCCTGGGCGGCGCCCTCGAGGCCGCACACCTCGAGCCAGTTGCCGAGCATGAGGTATCCGCATTCGGTGAGCACGGATTCGGGGTGGAACTGGACGCCGAACAGGGGCTTCTCCCGGTGTTCGATGGCCATGACGATGCCGTCGTCGGTGCGGGCGGTGACGGCGAACTTCTCGAGATCGAGGGTCTCGTCGACGATCGCCAGGGAATGGTAGCGGGTGACGGTCAGCGGGCTCGGGCAGCCGAAGAAGATGCCTTCGCCGTCATGGGTGATGACCGAGGTCTTGCCGTGCATGAGCACGGGAGAGTGGGTCACCTCGGCGCCGAACACCTCGCCGAGGGCCTGATGGCCCAGGCACACGCCGAACGCGGGCATACCCGATGTCTCCGCCCAGGACAGCAGGGGCGGGCAGACCCCGGATTCGGCGGGCACGCCGGGGCCCGGGGAGAGGAGGACGCCGTCGTAGGCGGTCACGGTCTCCGCGATCTCGGCAGGCGCGATGTCGTCGTTGCGGACGACATCGACGTCCGCGCCGAGCTCACGCAGATAGGACACGAGCGTGTAGACGAAGCTGTCGTAGTTGTCGATGACGAGGATCTTGGTCATTATCCGCCTTCGGTCACGGTGGCGTTGTTGAAGGGCATGTACGGGGCGATCACGGGGAAGACGTACTGCATGAGCAGCAGCACGACCGCCGCGATGAGGATGAGGGCGAAGATGAGTTTGACGACCCAGTTGCCCGGGAGGATCCGCCAGATGAATGCGTACATATCAGGCACCGCCGTTCTTGCTGACCTTCTCAAAGGCCTTCGAGTCCTTGATGTTCTCGGGTGCTCCATCGCCGGCCGGCGTCCAGTCGGTGAGTTCGGCGTAGGCGACGTAGCGTTCCCGGGCGGAGAACATCGGGTTGCACGCCGTCATCGTCAGGATCCGGTCCTTGCCCTTGAAGTCGGGTTCGTCCGGCACGGGTGAGAGCACTTCGACGGCATCGGGCAGGATGATGTCGAAGTTGCGGAAGGTGTAGGTGTAGAAGCCATCCTTCGTCTGGACGATGATCTCATCGCCCGGACGCAGGTTCGCGATCTGGTTGAGCGGCTTGCCGTAGGTCACGCGGTGACCGGCGATGGAGAAGTTCCCGACCTCGCCCGGCATGGCCGAGTTCGGGTAGCGGCCGACGCCCATCCGGTTGAGCACGGGTTCGAGGTCGACGCCCTCGGCGACGGTGCGGTAGTAGTCGTCTCCGAAGCGCGGGATGTAGAAGATGCCGAAGGCCTCGTTCTTGCCCACGGGTTCGGCGACCACGGGCTCGTCGGGATCGTCGGGCAGTTCGTTCGGGTCCTGGTTCGCCCAGTCCTGGGTGAGTTCGTCGGCGAGCACTTCGTTGTCGCGGTTGGCCTGGATGTCCGTCCACCACAGCTGCCAGACGACGAAGAGGATGAGGACGAGACCGGCCGTGATGCACAGTTCGCCGAAGGTGCGCACGGTGCCGCGGATCGGACCGAGCGGTTCCCGTTGCGTGGGCTGACGACGCCGCTGACGTCGGGTTCGTCCTTGAGGTCGATCCTCGCCGAGGCGGCCGTGCGTGGATTCTCCACCGTGCTGGGGTGTACCCGCAAGGCCGTTGCCGGCCGCGTATCCGTTGCCTGCCGCGTATCCGTTGCCGGCGGTGTCGGGAGTGTTCTGCGGGACCGCGGGCATGGCCTGAGTGGCCTGTCCGTGCGGCTGAGCCTCGTGCGGGGTCTGCTGGTCGTGCGGGGTCTGCGGCTGTCCCTGATAGACGGGTGGGGCATCGGAGTAGACGGCGGTCGGCTCACCCTGGGCCGCGGCGGCTTCTGCTTCCCTGCGGCGCAGCTCGCGTCGACTGGGCAGCGGCTGATCTCCGGCGGCAGTGGGGCCTCCCGCAGACTGGCCGGCGGAGTGCCCGACCTGCTGATCGGCGGAGTGGGAGGAGGGAATCCGTCTCTGAGCAGGACGGATGGTGGGTCGCGAGGGCGGATTCACGCCCGGCTCGTTACCCGAGGAGGAACTATTCACCACTTCTGCTCCGTGACTGTCACTGCATTGTCGGGGGCCGTCCAGAAGACAGGCGGGACACCCCTATGCACTTTATCCTATGGGAATCGCCGTTCGGGGCGCGCTCGGTGCGCTTTCAGGGTAGTCGGAGTTTTTCACTGTGACCCCCGCCGCGAGTAGACTGGTCTGCGATCGTCCCCAACCATTCATTCGGCGGCCCCACCGGCGGTCGGCCGACAAAGGAGTACTTGTGGCCAAGTCCAAAGGACGCCCCCAGCGCACTTCTCGCACTTCGTCGGCTGCCGAGGCGAAGAAGGCCGAGTCCGCTGAAGCGGTCGAGGCGACCGAGGCGACCGAGGTCGACGAGCTCGAGACCGAATCGCTCGACACCGATGTCGCCGATGCGGCAGACGCCGACATCGCCGAAGGTGCGAACGAAGAATCGGATGCGGCCGAGGTTGCTGCAGACGATCTGAAGGTCGATTCCGCGGACGAGGTTTCGGACGAGACGGCCTCAGTTGACTCTTCCGAGACGGCCTCCGAGACCGCAGCTGCCGAGAAGAAGGCCACGGCGTCGAAGGACAAGAAGTCCGAGTCGACCAAGGACGGGAAGACGGCCGAGGACGCGAAGTCGTCGAAGGGTGCGAAGTCGTCGAAGGCGTCGGCTGCCAAGGCCACCGGTGCGAAGGGGTCGGCCGCCAAGCGCACCTCGCGTTCGGGCAATCCGGCCAAACGCCCACAGGGGCGCAAGACCGCGAACTACACCTCGACCTCGGGTCAGCAGACGATCAAGCCGAACCCGAGCTGGTTCCTGCCGGTCCTCATCGGCCTGCTGCTCGTCGGCCTGATCTGGCTCGTCACCTTCTACATCACCCAGGGCGCTTTCCCCGTCGAAGCATGGGGCAACTGGAACATCCTCATCGGCTTCGCCTTCTTCGTGGCGGGTCTGATCATGTCCACACGCTGGCGATAGTCGGCCCTGGCCGCAATCACCTCGATTGTCTGGTCGATCCGCGGCGATTCTGAGTTCGGAATCACCGCGGATCGACCAGACAATCTGCATTCACCGGGTCTCCCGCTCATCCCAGCAGTCTTAGCCCAGCGTCAACAATCCACACGCGCCAAGTTATACCCAAGCCGGGTGCGTCGCTTGTGGAAAACTATTTTTAGGCTTCTGACCAGCCTAAACACACCTGTGTAAGTTATCCACGTTGTGGATAGAGCTTGTGGACAGAGAATTCTCCACCGCAGAGTGCACACAAATCGGCGTCTTTCTGGTAAAAGCCTGGCAGCGTCGGGACGTCACTCCGTGGCCATCGAAAGCCGCCGCATTCAGAGGCCGAACGCAGAGGCCCGCTCAGAGGCCGAGGCCTGCCATCTTCCAGGCCCCTCCGGCCAGCATGAGCACCACCAAGCCGACCGACGTCGCCGTGAACACCAGTGTCCGCGACTGCCGGGGTCCCAGCAGGCCCGCACAGCCGAGGACGAACCCGGTGATCAGACCGCCGAGGTGGGACTCCCAAGACACGCCCGCGACGAGGAACCCGTAGCCGAAGTTGAGCGCGACGAACACGAGAACCCCGGCGATGTTCCGGTCGAGCCGTCGGGTGGGGGCCAAGAGCACGCCGACGATCGCGAACACCGCGCCCGAGGCTCCGATGTGGTTCGTCACCCAATCGGTGCTGAAGGGGTCGGCCAGCAGGAGCACCATGGCCGAACCGCCAGCGGTGCCGACGATGTAGACGGCGAGGAACTTCCAATGACCCAGCGCCCGCTCGACGAAGGAACCGAAGAAGAACAGTCCGATCATGTTCGCCAGCAGGTGGAACGGTGAGGGCTGCTCGTGGACGAGGGCGACCGTGAGCACTCGCCACGGCTGTTCGAGGGTGAGTGCCGGAACGAAGCTCAGCGGTCGCAGCAGGTCGAAGCCGGGAATCAGCTCTGCCAGGAACGCCACCGTGGTGACGATGAGGAGCGTGCGGGTGACCAGCGGCGGGGATGCAGAGAGGGCCCGGCCGGTTTCCCGTGCCGAGCCCTCTTCAGGTGTGTCCATCACACCATGGTACTCAGTGGTCCCTCAAGGACGGTGACTCACTTCGCGGTGATGTCGACCTTCTCGATGACGACCGGCTCGACCGGCTTGTCCATCGCAGCGGTGGGCACACTCTCGATCTCGTCGACGACCCGCTGCGAGGCTTCGTCGGCGACCTCACCGAAGATGGTGTGCTTGCCGTTGAGCCACGGGGTCTCGGCGGTGCTGATGAAGAACTGCGAGCCGTTGGTGCCGCGTCCCATCTGCTTGCCGGCGTTGGCCATGGCCAGCAGGTACTTGCGATCGAACTGCAGCTCGGGGTGGATCTCGTCGTCGAAGGTGTAGCCGGGTCCGCCGGTGCCGGTGCCCAGCGGGCAGCCGCCCTGGATCATGAAGTTCGAGATGATGCGGTGGAAGCCGAGGCCGTCGTAGAAGGGGCGCTTGGTCGGCTCACCGGTCGAGGGATCGGTGAATTCCCGCTCACCCTGGGCGAGTTCGACGAAGTTGGCCACGGTCTTCGGAGCATGGTTGCCGAAGAGATCGATGGTGATGTCACCGTGGTTGGTGTGCAGGACTGCGGTATGCGTTGAGGCTGTAGTCATGACCTCATTCTTCCACGGCGAGGCGGCGAATGCAGTTCCGCACCAGGTCCATTGCCCAACCTGTCAGGCGATCCGCAGACAATTCGATGACATCCGCTGTCCACAGTCTTGCCCCTAGGCCGTAGACTGGTCAGTGATCACCTTGACCACCGACATCTAAGGATTGGGAACTGTTTATGTCGAAGAAGCCCACCCGAGATCAGCTCACTTCGAAGCTCGATTCCGCGAAGCAGACGTCACTCCGAGTCCTGGCAGATGCCAGCGAGAACGCAGCCCCGAAGCTGCGTGATGCCGCTGACAAGGCCCGCCCTCAGGTCGAGGCGCTGGCTGGCAAGGCCGAAGAGTTCGCTGAGAAGGCACGTCCGCAGGTCGAAGCCCTGGCCGACAAGGCCAATGACCAGGTCCACTCCTGGGCCGACAAGCTCGAGGCCTACCGCCCCGAAGCCACCGAACGCGCCGGCAAATTCGCCTCGAACGCCGCGACTTCGCTGTCCGGTGTCGAGACCCCGAAGCTCATCGATGATCTGGCCGTCCGCCTCACCGGCGACAAGAAGGCCATGAAGAAGGCCCGCAAGGCTCTCGCCAACGCCGGAAAGCGCATCGAAAAGGACACCGCCCGCAAGTCCGGTGGCGGAAAGGCCGCTCTCGTGTGGACCCTCGTCATCGGTTCGGCCGCAGGAATCGGCTACTACGTGTGGAAGAAGGCCCAGCCGGTCGAGGATCCCTGGTCGACCCCGCTGCCGAACAACCGTCCCGCCGATGCCCGTCCGGTCGGTTCGACCCCGGCTTCGCGCGAGGCAGCTGCCACCGAGGTCTCGCAGACCGCGGTGCCCTCCACCAAGGCAGAGGCCACGGACGAGGTCCCCGCTCCGAAGCCGGCTGTCAAGCCCGCCGAGGATACTGACGCCAAGCACTGAGTCACTCAGGCGAATCATCAGATTCGCGTGACCGTCACCGAGGCGGCCCACCACAATGGTGGGCCGCCTCGGTGTTTATGTGGGTGTTGAGTCCTTCTTGCTACCTGACGGCGGCCCAGCAACCTGGCGCCAGGTTGCTGGGCCGCCGTCAGGTAGCAAGAAGGGAGGGCGAGCCTATTCGGGGTCGAGGACCTCACGCCCGCCGCGGGGGAAGCCTCCGGCCCTGCGGGCGGCCAAGAGACCGGTGATCGTGAATGCGAGGGTGGCGGCGAGGATGAGCAGCAGCGGTGCCGTCCACCCGGCTGTGGCCGTGTTGAGCCAACCGGCGAACGGCGGGGCCAAGGTCGCGGCGAGGTAGCCACCGAACTGCACGCGCGCCGAAGCGGACGCGGTCTGGGCGTCGCTGCCGGCGGTGCGGGCGATGATCGAGAAGATCGCCGTGAACCCGCCGCCTTGGGCGATTCCGCCGGTCGTCGCCCACAGCCAGTAGGCGCCGGGGGCCGCCAGAAGCCCCACGGGCAGGGACAGCCAGAGCACGGCGACGATCGCCACGGGCACCCACGGCTTCGTCTTCACGGCCAGCAGCGGCACCCCGAACGCGCCGAGGATCGCAGCGATCTGGAACAGGGACGCCGTACTTCCGGCGGCGGTCGGGGCGAGCCCGATGGTGTCTCCGAGGTAGCTCGGCAGCCAGGTCGTCGTCGCATAGTAGGCGGTCGACTGCCCGGAGAACGTGATGATGAGCAGGGCGATGATCAACCGGAAGGAAGCGGGAGCCTCGGCCCACGACTGCTTCGCGGCGGGGGCGGCCGCCTCGGCGGCGGAAGGATTCTCGGCGGATTCGGCCGCGGCAGCGCGTGCGGCTTCTCCCTCGCGGCGCACGCGCGTCCGGATGAGCACCATCCAGAAGCCGAGGCCGATGAAGGCGAGACCGCCCCATGCGGCCAGCGCCCAGCGCCAACCGAAGGCCTCGGCCAGCGGGCCGGTGCCGATGAGGGTGGCCATCGAACCGACGTTCATCATCGCCGAGTACAGGCCGGTGACCATCGACACCTGTTCCCACGGGACCTCGCGGCGGATGATGACGGGCACGACGATATTGCCCAAGGTGATCGCCAGACCGATGATGCCGGTGCCCACGAGCACGAGCCAGGACGGGCCGACCGAACGCAGAACGGTGCCCAGCAGGACACCGGTCAGGCACGCGAGAACCGTGACTTCGGCGCCGAGGCGGGTGATGAACTTCCCCGCCAGCGGCGTGGCCAGCGCAAACAGCAGAACCGGCAGGCCCGTGAGCAGACCGAGCCCGGCCGCGGTGAACCCCGTGCCCTCCTGAATGGCAGGCAGGATCGCCGTCGGCGCGATGATCGGGGTGCGCAGGTTGAGGGCGAGGATGACGATGCCCAGAACGATCCAGGGCAGCATCCTCTTGGCAGAAGGTCGCTGAGGCGAACTCACATCCGCTCGGGAACGCGGATGCCGAGCACTCCGAGACCGGCCTGGAGGACCTCGAGCACGATCGCCGAGAGACGCAGACGGGAGTCGCGCAGCTCTTCGGTCTCGGCGATGAGCACCGGGCACTGCTCGTAGAAAGAGGTGAATGCCTGGGCGAGATCGAACAGGTACGTGCACAGCCGGTGGGGCGTCGACCCGGTGGCCGCCTCGGTGAGCACATCTGCGAAGCCGAGGAGGATAAGCGCGAGCTCACGTTCGGCCGTCTCACCGAGGCTGATCGCAGCGTTCGCCACCTGGGAGGCATCGACGCCTTCGGCCTCGGCCCTGCGGCCGATGGAGCGGATGCGGGCACCGGCGTACTGCAGGTACGGGGCGGTGTTGCCGATGGGGGCGAGCATCCGGTCGAGGTCGAAGGTGTACGAGGTGTCGTGGGCGACGGAGAGGTCGGCGTATTTGACCGCCCCGATGCCGACGATGCGGGCGACCTCGTCGGCCTCCTCGGCGCCGAAGTCCACGCTCGACTCTGCCAGAGTCGTCTTCGCCCGGGTCACGGCCTCTTCGAGGAGTTCGGCCAGGCGCAGCGGGGCACCGGAGCGGGTGCGCAGGATCTTGCCGTCGGAGCCGAGCACATTGCCGATCTTCACGTGTTCGGGGCTGAAGGTCTCCGGCAGCCAACCCGCCTCGCGGGCGACGGTGAAGACCATGTCGAAGTGCATGGCCTGCGGGGTGCCGACGACGTAGAGGGCCCGGTTCACCCCGAGGTTGACCGCCCGGTTGCGGACGGCCGCGAGGTCGGTCGTGGCGTAGCCGTAGCCGCCGTCGGACTTGCGGATGATGAGCGGCAGGGGTTCGCCCTCACGGCCGGTGAAGCCTTCAGGGAACACGCACAGCGCACCGTCGGAGATCGTCGCCAGGCCCTTGGCCTCGAGCTCGTCGCAGACCTCGGCGAGCATATCGTTGTAGGTGGACTCTCCGGCAAGGTCGGCGTCGGTGAGAGTGACGTCGAGGAGGGAGTAGATGCGGTTGAAGTATTCGCGGGAGTAGCCGACGAGTCTCGTCCACAGTCCCAGGGTCTCTTCGTCCCCGCCCTGGAGCTTGACGACGCGGGCGCGGGAGCGGGTGGCGAAGGCCTCGTCGGAGTCGAACTTCGCCCGGGCCGCCTGGTAGAAGGCGTTCGGGTTCTCGGACACTTCGGAGGCTTCGTCGGAGTCCACTCCGACGTCGAGGAGGTGCTCGATGAGCATCCCGAACGGTGTGCCCCAGTCGCCGATGTGGTTCTGGCGGATGACGGTATTGCCGAGGAACTCGTGGGTGCGGGCCAGGGCGTCGCCGACGACGGTGGTGCGCAGGTGGCCGACGTGCATCTCCTTGGCCACGTTCGGCGCCGAGTAGTCGATGGCGATGGTCTGCGGATCCGTGTTCTCCGGGGCCGCTGCGGCCTGCCCTGCCTGGAGGGCGGAGGCGAGGAAGTCGGGGGTGAACGTGAGATTGATGAACCCGGGCCCGGAGATCTCCGGGGTCTCACAGATGCCGTCGAGGTCGAGGTTCAGGACGATCTGTGCGGCGATTTCGCGCGGCTTCGACTTCAGTTCCTTGGCCAGCGGCAGGGCCACATTGGCCTGGAAGTCTGCGAACTGGCTGCCGCGGATGACGGGATCGCGCCCGGCGAAATCCTCACCGAAGGCCTGGGTGAGGGCGGCGGCGAAACGGTCCGTGAGCACAGAAGTCAGAGATGGCATGTGCCCATTCTATTGCCGGGTGCAAGTTGCCTGGGCATCGGTTCCGGCCCGCGGCCGCGGCTCGACCGAGCTTGTAATGTGGGTCACGTGACTTATCTTCGCTATCCCCATATCCAGTCCGATCTCATCACCTTCACCGCCGACGACGATGTCTGGCTCGTTCCCTCCGCAGGCGGCCGCGCCTGGCGACTGACCTCCGATCATGCGCCCGTCCGGTCACCGAGGATCTCGCCCGATGGAACGCACGTCGCGTTCGTGTCCTTCCGCACCGGCCAACCGGAGCTCATGGTCGCCGAGGTGGCCACCGGTGCCCTGCGTCGGCTCACCTGGTTGGGGTCGACGGCGATGACGATGCTCGGGTGGTCCGATTCGACCCATGTCCTCGTCGGCGCGAACGCCGGGGAGTTCGAGGTCCGCAACCATGTGGTGAAGTCCGTGAGCCTCGACGGTGAGGTCGACCGGCTGTCGTTCGGTCGCGCTTCGGGTCTGGCTCGGCACCATTCGGGCGTGACCGCTCTGTCGACGCCGTTCTCCCGTCCGCCCGCGCATTGGAAGCGCTACCGGGGAGGCACCGCACCGAGGCTGTGGCTCGACCGGGTCGGCAACACGAATGCCGCCGGCATCGGCGACGGTTCCGGGGCCCGGTGGCAGCGACTGCTGCGGGGGGACGAGGCGTCCCTGACGGATCCGCTGTGGGTCGGCGATTCTCTCGTCTTCACCTCGGACCGGGCCGCGACCTTCCCTCACCACGCCGATGAGCAGGCGAATCTGTGGATCATCGACGGTCTCGCCACCTCGGCGAATGTGGATGGGTCCGGCGACGTCGCGGTCGAACCGCGCCAGCTCACTCAGCAGACCGAGGCCGAGGGCTATGTCCGTGACGCCACGACCGACGGCACCCGCATCGTCTGGCACTCCCGTGGGGAGATCAAGGTCCTCGACAGCCTCGATGCGCAGGTCCGCACCCTCGCAGTGACTCTGCCGGGTACTCAGGTGCAGCCGCTGAGCCTCGATCCGAAGACCGGACTCAACCACATCAGCCCTGACAGGCAGGGAAACGCCTCAGTGGTCGAGTGGCGCGGCAAGACCTTCTGGCTCGCCCACCGCGAGGGCCCGGCCCGGGCGCTGTGCGCGGACTCGTCGATTCGCACCCGCGAACCCCTCGTCCTCGGGGACAGCGGTCTGGCCGCGTTCATCACCGATGTCGACGGGGAGGACGCGATCGAGGTCGCGTCCGTGACGAGGGACAAGCCGCCTCGGCGAATCGGGGCCGGAGCCCTGGGCCGGGTTCTTGACCTGCAGGCGGACGCGGCGGGGAAGATGCTCGCCACGATCTCCCACGACGGGTCGATTCGGACCGTCGAGGTGGGCAACGGACGGACGCGGCTGGTCGGGCATTCGGGCCATGGCGAGGCGCGCGATCCGCGCTTCTCAGCCGATGGGAAGTACCTCGTGTGGTCGCAGCCGACTCAGGGTGAGGAGCTGCTCGCGCAGCTGATGATCGTCGAGGTGAAGTCGGACCGGGAGGCGGAGCCGCTGACCAGCGGAAAGTTCAACGACTTCTCTCCGACGTTCACCTGCGACGGGAAGTTCGTCGCGTTCCTCTCCGATCGCACCTTCGATCCCTCGTACAACCAGCACTCCTTCGACCTGTCGTTCAACGGCGTCACCCGACCGTGGCTGCTGCCCTTGGCCGCCGATGAGCCCGCACCGTTCGGGCCGAGCGCGAGCGGGTGGCCGATCAGCGAGGTCACCGAGGAGTCGAAGTCCGAGCGTGGTCGCGGGGACAAGCCCGCCGCCACCGTCGAGGTCGAACTCGAGGGGGCGGAGGAGCGCATCGTGCCGTTCCCCGTCGCCTCGGGGGTCTTCCGGGATCTCGAATCCGCCGAGGGCGGTCTCGTGTGGCTGCGCACCGGCGATGTCGAGGCCGGCGAGCTCGGCACTCAGCGGGCCGGCGACGCCGGGGAGAAGCCCGCCGAGGTGATCCAGTTCTTCGACTTCGCCAAGCGCAAGGTCACCACCGTCGTCGACAAGGCCGACGAGTATGCGATCTCCGGAGACGGCAAGCTGCTCGTCGTGCGCAGCGATGATGCGATCAGCGTCGTCCCGGCGAACCGGAAGGTCGAGTCCGACGATGACGAGAACATCTCCGTCGACGTCTCACGCCTGCGGTTCGAACTCGACCGTCGAGCCGAATGGCTGCAGATGTTCGAGGAGAACTCCCGGATCATGCGCGACCACTATTGGCGCGAGGACATGAACGGGGTGGACTGGGAATCGGTGACCCTGCGCTGGCGTGCCGTGGCAGCGAAGGCGCTGACCCATGACGACCTCGTCGACGTCCTGTGGGAGACCGTGGGCGAGCTCAACACCTCGCATGCCTATGTCAGCCCGCCGGTCGCGTCGGATGCCGCATCGAAGAAGCTCGGCTTCCTCGGCGCGGACCTTGCCAAGACAGCGGAAGGATGGACGATTCATCGCATCCTTCCCGGTGAGAGCAGTGAACCGGATGCCAGGTCGCCGCTGCGGCAGGCCGGTGTCGGGGCCCAGCCCGGCGATGTCATCGTCGCCGTGAATGGTCAGTCCGTCGACGAGACGGCCGGTCCCGCCGCTCATCTGCAGGGAGCCGCGGACTCGATCGTCGAACTCACCCTGCGTCGCGGCCGCAGGGACCGCACGGTCGCGGTGATTCCGCTGGCCGGTGAGGAGAAGCTGCGCTATCAGGACTGGGTGCGCTCCCGCCGGGAGTATGTGGCCGAGAAGTCCGCGGGTCGCATCGGCTATGTGCATGTTCCCGATATGACCTCGTACGGCTGGGCTCAGCTGCACCGGGACCTGCGGCAGGCCATGGGCTGTGAGGGCGTCATCGCCGATGTGCGGTTCAACCGCGGCGGGCACACGAGCGCGCTCGTGGCCGAACGCTTCGCCGACGCGGTCGTGGCCTGGAATCAGGCCCGCAGCTACGACGAGATGGGCCGTGACCCCGAGGACGCTCCGCGCGGGCCCGTGGTCTTCGTGGCCAATGAGTTCTCCGGCTCCGACGGCGACATCATCAACGCACGCGTGCAGGCCAAGGGCATCGGCCCGGTCGTCGGCGTGCGTACCTGGGGCGGAGTCGTCGGCATCGACGGCCGCTACGACCTCGTCGACGGCACCGGAGTGACTCAGCCGCGCTATGCCTTCTGGATCGAAGGCAAGGGCTGGGAGGTGGAGAACTTCGGCGTCGAACCCGATATCGAGGTCGAGCACGATCCCGGTCAGCTCTTCGCCGACGACGATCCGCAGCTCGACCGCGCCATCGCCGAGGTGTTCGCCGGTCTGGAGGAACGTCCCGCCGCCCAGCCGCCGGAGTTCCCACCCCCGCGCGTGCAGCCGCTGAAGAAGGACGGTCCTGGGGCACGCACCCCAGGGCCCGGGGAGTAACGCCGACGCGACGAGGACTGACGATCTACCCGAGTTCGCCCCGTGCGTGCCCACGACCTGGAGGTGGCGGCCACTGCGCTGCCTCCTCACTTGGGTGGTCCGAACAGTCCCGCTAGGTGGGCGAAATGGTCACGAGATCCCGCCCGCGGCGGACGTGACCATTTCGTCCTCCTAGTGAGCTGCCTGCGAAAAGCCACCTGCACACGAGAACTCTCCTGCGAGAGCCTGCCTGCGGGAACTCCTCAATCCACCGGCACCAGGGCCCACATGGCGAAGGCGAGCAGCGCGAAGCCCGAGATGACTCCGCTGATGACCGGGATGAACGCGGGCGCCGCTGCGAAGAAGGCGATGAACCCGCCGATGCCGCAAAGAGTCACGACGGTGGCGAGCACATGGAAGCGGTCGAGTCCAAACACGCGACCGAGCGCATAGAAATGCGTGCCGACGACGACAGCCACCCAGGCAACACCGAGCTCAGGGTGGCCGAGACTCGACAGCAGACGGGCTCCGGCGAACAGCAGAACCGCTTCGATGAGCACGATGATCCAGTAGGCGCGCCCGAACGGAGGTTCGCGGCGAGCGCGCTCGGACGCGGCCGTGTGGGCTGCTCCGGGCGCTCTGGAGAATCCGGTCGAGCCTGAGGCAGCGTCCCCACGCGATCGGATGAGTCCACGTACCGCGAAGACCGCGATGCCTGCGAAGGCGAGGACTCCGACGGCGATGACGAGAGTGCGACCCAGGGTCGAGAACTGGGAGCTGTTGATGATGAGGAACAGCAGCCCGAAACCGGCGCCGATGAGCGCCCCGATCTCCGCACCGGCGGCCGTGTGAGAGTTCGGCCGAGAACTCGGTGGGCAGTCGGCGGCCGTCTGACTGCTCGGCGGGTGGGCGGAGGACGGGTGCGGTGTCGCCGGTTCGGGTTCTTCAGCAGTCATCATCGTCCGTTTCTCATCGTCATCGAGAGTCTTGCTCTGCGGGCAGGTGTGAACCGTACCTGCCGGCGGCCGCACCCGGCCCGGTCAATCGCCAAGTCAGTCGCTGCAAGGGTTCTCCACCTCGAACGGCCCGATGCCTTCGCCGTGGACATTGTCGCACTGGTGCGCTGGCGCGCCGATGAAAGCCCGTGAAACTCGGCGAATTCACATCATTCTTCCCGGCCGAAGACCTTTGACCTCGTTCGTGAACTCATGTTCACTAGTTGTGAACATAAATTCATTTTCCGTTCGAGGAGGCACCGATGCCGACATCCACCAGCGCGACTCAGCAGGCTGCGACCACAGAGTTCGACGACATCCTCTATGACGTCGAGGAGTCCTTCGCGGTCATCACGATCAACCGACCCGAGTCCTTCAACTCCTTCCGCTCGCAGACCGTCGACGAGCTCATCGAAGCCTTCACCCTCGCCTGGGGCGACAACCGGGTCCGCTCGATCATCCTCACGGGCTCCGGCCAGAAGTCCTTCTGCGCCGGCGGTGACGTCAAGCAGAAGGCTCAGACGGGGGACTACGGCCCCAGCCGCTACGGCATGTTCCGCATCTCCGAACTCCACAAGGTCATCCGGTCGGTGCCGAAACCCGTGATCTCCGCGGTCAACGGCGTCGCGATCGGCGGCGGCAATGTGCTCACCACTCTCTGCGACATCACGATCGCGGCCTCCCACGCGCGCTTCGGTCAGGCCGGCCCCAAGGTCGGATCCTTCGACGCCGGCTACGGTTCGGCCTTCCTCGCCCGCGTCATCGGTGAGAAGCGCGCCCGGGAGATGTGGTACTTCTGCGAACTCATCGACGCGCAGAAGGCCGAATCCTGGGGACTGGCCAACGAGGTCGTCGAGGCCGAACAGCTCCTGCCCCGCGCCAAGGATCGCGCTCGGGCCCTCGGGCTCAAGGCACCGACCGCGCTGCGCTTCCTCAAGCAGTCCTTCAATGCCGATTCCGAGATGCAGACCGGTTTCACGAACCTCGCCATGAGCGCCCTCGACCTCTACGCCCACTCGCCCGAGTCGCATGAGGGTGCGGCCGCCTTCGCGGAGAAGCGCGACCCGGACTTCAGCCGCTTCGACGGCGCCTACTGATCCGATCGACCAGCACAGAGGATTCCCGTGGACACGACTCTCACCCCCGACTCCCAGACTCTCCTCGATGCGGCGGCCGGATTCGAGGAGCGGCTCATCAGTGAGGCCCGCGACCGCGAGGCCGCCGGCCGCATCGGCGCCGATCTCACCCGGGAGATGGGCCGCGCCGGCCTCATCGCCCCCGAACTGCCGACCCAGCTCGGCGGGGCCGGCCTGACCAAGGTCACGACGGGGCTCATCACCGAGGCCATCGCCCGCGGCGACCTCACCGTCGCCTATGTCCAGGTCGTCGGCTCCCTCATCGGGCAGGTCATCGCCCGCAACGCCGACGCCGAGGTGGCCGCCCACTACTGCCGTCTCATCACAGCCGGAGACGAGACCGTGGCCATCGGGCTGTCCGAGCCCGAGGCCGGGTCGGATGCCGGAAACCCCTCGACCACGGCACGCCGCGACGGTGATGACTGGATCATCAACGGCACGAAATCGATGTCGCTGGCCATGACCTCGACGGCCACGGTGATCTTCGCCCGGACCGACCTCGAGGCCGGGCGGGGAAAGGGCATCTCGGCGTTCCTCGTCGACCTCGACGCCCCCGGGGTGGCCCGAAACCCCATCATCGACATGGGCCAGGCCGCGGTGGCCCGCGGCAGCGTGGAGTTCACCGACGTCCGCGTGCCGGCCGACCATCTCCTCGGCGAGGTCGGCGGAGCATTCACCCAGGTCATGCAGGGCTTCGACTTCTCCCGCGCCCTCATCGGACTGCAGTGCACGGGGACTGCGACACGCGCGATCGAGGACGCATGGACATACGTCACGAAGAGGCAGGCCTTCGACCAGCCGCTGTCGAAATTCCAAGGGGTCTCATTCCCGCTGGCCGAGGCGGAGACGAAGATGGCGGCGGCACGTCTGCTGTGCCTGGACACCCTGCGCCTCGGCGATGAGGGCCTGGCGCACACCTCTCAGGCGGCCATGTGCAAGTGGTGGGCCCCGCTCGAGGCCTACCATGCGGTGCATCAGTGTCTGCTTCTGCACGGGCAGAACGGCTACAAACAGGACCGGGACGTGGAGAAACGGCTGCGTGACGTGCTCGGCATGCAGATCGGCGACGGGACCGCACAGATCATGAAACTCATCATCGCCCGCAGCTCCGCCGGCCGCGAATTCGCCCCCTGACAGCGCCAGAACACCGACTTAACGGGACCAACACCGGCCCTGTCACCACCTCAGCATAAGACTCAGACCAGGAAGGACCCCACCATGTCAGCACCGACTCAGACCGCACCTCTGACCGATCGCATCATCATCGTCACCGGAGCAGCCTCCGGCATCGGCAAGGGGATCGCGAACCGCCTCGCCGCCGACGGCGCCACCGTCGTCGTCGCCGACCTCGACGCACAGAAGGCCGTGGACACCGCCTCGGCGCTGGGAAATGATTCGATCGGACTCGCCGCCGACGTCACCGACCGGGCCGCGGTTGACGCCATGGTCGCGGAGGTGGTCGAGCGTTTCGGTCGCATCGACGTCCTCGTCAACAACGCCGGCTGGGACAAGGTCGAACCTTTCATGGATTCGACGCCGGAGACCTGGCATCGGGTCATCGCGATCAACCTCCTGGGCACGCTCAACTGCACTCAGTCGGCGGCCGAGCACATGATCGCAGCCGGATCCGGTGCCGTGATCAGCATCGGATCGGACGCCGGCCGTGTCGGGTCGAGCGGCGAAGCCGTGTACTCGGCGGCCAAGGGCGGGATCATCTCGTTCACGAAGACCTTCGCTCGTGAGGTCGCCCGACACGGAATCACCGCGAACTGCGTGTGCCCGGGACCGGCCGACACCCCGCTGTTCGCCGAGATCTCCGCGGACAATCCGAAGTTGCGCACCGCGCTGGAGAAGTCGATCCCGATGCGCCGGCTCGCCCACCCCGAGGATCTCGCGAACGCCGTGGCCTTCTTCGCCCGCCCCGATTCCGCCTATGTCACCGGCCAGACCCTGTCCGTCTCCGGCGGACTGACCATGGCCTGATCGGCAGCTGATCACACCACCTGAGCGCGGCTGTCCGGGACCACCCGGCACCACCGCGCAGCACCAGAGACATCAGCACCACCCGAGTCACAGGTACGACACCAGAGCAAAGGAGCCCTGCAATGCCAACCCGATTCGAGACCACCCTGACCGACGCTCTCATCGAGAAGTTCACATCAACCGGGGACTGGAGGAATCAGACCCTGCTCGACCACCTCGAGCACTGGACCGCGTCGCGACCGGAGGCGATCGTCACCCGCGATCCCTACGGTGCGCACACCTACGCCGAGCTCAGTTCGGATGTCGAAACCTGCGCCCGGTCACTCGTCGACCTCGGAGTCGAACCCGGGGACGTGGTGGGCATCCAACTGCCGAACTGGTACGAATGGCTGGTCATCCACCTCGGCGCGATCAGAGCCGGTGCCGTGACCAACGGGCTCATCCCGATCTATCGGGACCGCGAGATCGGGTACATGGCCAAGAAGGCCGAGGTCTCGGTGCTCTTCGTCCCGAATCGGTTCCGGAAGTTCGACTATGCGGACATGGTCGATCGGCTGCGACCGAACCTGCCGGAGCTGGGGCACACGATCGTCCTCGACACCCCCGGGGAAGCGCGGTTCGCCGGTCGGGACGGCTTCGAGAAGTGGGCCGACTTCCTCGCTCGCGGACAGCAGGACTCAGCGTCGGACGGCTCGCGATCGGCCGCCTCGGCGATCGAATCCATCGATTGGGACGACCGCCGACCCGATCCCGATGATGTCGGACTCATCCTCTTCACCTCGGGGACGACGGGCAACCCCAAGGGTGTGATGCACACGCACAACAACGTGCTCGCGGCCTCACTTCCCTGGCCCGATCACCTCGGCTTGGACGAGGAATCGGTCATCCACATGGCCTCGACCTTCGGCCACCTCACCGGCTTCATGTACGGAGTGTGCCTGCCCCTGCTCATCGGCGACTCGGGGGTGTTCCAGGACGTGTGGAACGGTGAGGAATTCGCGCGGCTCGTCGACGAACACGGCATCCAGCACACCTCGGGGGCGACTCCGTTCCTGCACGATCTGCTCGAGGCGGCGAAGACGACGCAGCACGATCTGTCCTCCCTCAAGCACTTCTGCTGCATGGGCGCCCCGATTCCGCGCGTCATGGTCGATGAGGCACGCACGCTGCTGCCGGACCTCAGCGTCTTCGGCGGCTGGGGACAGACGGAATGCGGGCTGGTCACGATGACGGCCCCCGGCGACTCGGAGGAGAAGGTCACCAGCACCGACGGGCGTGCCCTGGGCTCCATGAAGGTCCGGGTCGTCGATCCTCTCGGCGAGCCCGTCGCCGCAGGCGTGGAAGGAAAAGTGCAGGTCACAGGCCCATTCCTGTTCGTCGGATACCTCGGTGAACCGGAGCAGACGGCGGAGGCCTTCGTGGGCGTTTGGCTCGATACGGGAGACCTCGCCGAAATGGATGACGAGGGCTTCATCCGGATCGCCGGACGGTCGAAGGACATCATCATCCGCGGCGGCGAGAACATCCCCGTGGCCTATATCGAGAACGTCCTCTACGAACATCCCGCGGTCTCCCAGGTCGCCGTCGTCGCGGTGCCGCATCCCCGCCTGCAGGAGATCGCGTGCGCGGTCGTGACCCTGAACGAGGGTCACAGCCTGTCGATGGACGAGCTGCGGGAGTTCTTCGACACGAAGGGAGTGGCGAAGAACTACTGGCCCGAGGCGCTGCAGTGTCTCGACGAGTTCCCTCGCACGCCAAGCGGTAAGATTCAGAAGTTCAAGCTCAGAGAGGGAGTCACCGCCGAGCATGTCAGCTGAATCCGAAGACCTCAACGCGATCGTCCGGGGCGCCCGCGCGGAATTCCGGGAGCGGCAGATCGTCGATGCCGCCGTGGCCCTGATGCAGGAGAAGGGCACCCATTCGGTGTCCATGCAGGCGATCGCGAAGTCCGGTGGGGTCAGTGTCGGACTGCTGTACAAGTACTTCTCGGACAAGGAGCAGATCGTGCTCGCCGCGATCACCCGCGTCCTCGAGGAGTTCCGTCTGCGTGTCCCCTCCGCCATCGCCGAGCCGGGTGATCCCGTGGACAGGGTCATCGCCGCGTTCTCAGAGTTCTGCCGCGTCGTCGGCGAACAGCGGCATGCGGTCGTGCTCACCTACCAGGTCTCCAGGGCCCTGTCGAAAGATGGACTGAAATCGATCCAGGACCGGGAGCTCGAAACCCTCCAGCCGCTCGTCGATGTCGTCGCCGCCGCGGTCGAGGCAGGGGATCTGCGTGATGTCGATGCCCAGACCCTCGGTCATGACCTCATGTCGACGGCGCACATGTGGGCGCTCAAGCACTGGTACTTCCAGAGGATCGGGCTCGACCTCGACACGTACATCGACCGGCAGGTGCGCACCCTTGTGCTGAGCAACCTCAGCGAGGCGGCTCGGACGAAATAGGTGGAGTGCGGCGCAGACGCCCCATGAGTCCGCCTCTCGTCCTACACTGGGAGCCAGGCAAGCGGAGGGAGTGAACGACCATGACCGCCTCGAAGGACGGATCGAAGAACCGGTCGACGTCCGCGCATGACGATCCTCGGATCCGGGTGCGCCGCATCTACGACGAGCCCGAGCCGTCGGACGGAGCCAGGGTGCTCGTCGACCGCGTATGGCCGCGCGGAGTGAGCAAGGACCACGCCCGCCTCGACGAATGGCTCAAAGACGTCGCACCCTCCAACGAGCTGCGCCAGTGGTACGGGCACGACCCGGACAAGTACGCGGAGTTCGCGCGCCGCTATCGCGAAGAGCTCAAGGACGACACCCGCGCCGAGGCGTTCGACCAGCTCAAGGAGCTTGCGGAGAAGGGCACGCTCACGCTGCTCACCGCGTCGAAGCGCGACGAAATCAGTCAGGCAGCGGTGCTCAAGAAGTCCCTCGACAGCGGCAGGCACGGATGAGTCCGATCGAACCGGACAAGAAGGACTGGGCCGAAGTCCTCGACACCGGCTGTGCCGAGTGCGGCTTCACCGGGCGCGAGGACGTCCTCGAACTGAGCGGTCCCATCGCCGAGGCGGCCGCCTCCTTCGCGCCCGCGCTCACTCGTGCGGACGCCGCCGACCGTCCCCGCGATGACCGGTGGTCGAGCGTCGAATACGCCGCCCACCTGCGTGACGTCCTCACCGAGTTCCGCTCTCGCACCCTACTCATGCTCGATGAGCAGGCCCCGACTCTGCCGAACTTCGACGGCGATGCGGTGGCGCTCGAGTCCGACTACCGTCACCAGAACGCCGCCGAGGTGCTCGACGGACTGAACACGGCAGCAACCGCTTACGCAGACACGCTCTCCGGACTCGAAGACGGGCAGTGGCAGCGCACGGGACTGCGCGCCGACGGTCGGGAGTTCACGATCGCCTCGCTCACCCGCTACGGCTGGCACGAAGTCCGCCACCACCTCGGCGACGTCGGGGCATGAGGCTCTGACCATCGGAAGGTGAGGCCATGTCATTGGAATGGGAGCAGATCGTCATCGATTCGCCCGACCCGTTCACGCTCGGGCGCTGGTGGGCACGGGCGCTCGGCTGGGTGATCGTCGACGAGAACGACACGGAGATCGAGATCCGGCAGACGCCCGATCGTCTGCCGGGCATCATCATCGGCATCGACCGTGAAGAGAAGGTCGTGAAGAACCGGCTCCACCTCGATTTCCGTCCCGATGATCAGGCCGCCGAGGTGACCCGCCTCCTCGATCTCGGAGCCCGCCGTGTCGACGTGGGCCAGACCGGGGACGAACCCTGGGTCGTCCTCGCCGACCCCGAGGGCAACGAATTCTGCGTCCTCGGCTGAAACGACTTTCCCCAAGCATTCGTCGTTCCACCAGGCCCAAGACCCGACCATATCCGAATACCGTTCCGGGCCGCTGTCTACTCCTGGTTCTCCCCGCTGCTCACCGAAGCGGCCGGCTGCCTCGGGATCCTGGGCCAGGAGTGCTTGGGGGCTTCGGCATCGGTTCCTTCAACAGCGTCGATCGCTCGTAGCGGGATCGGGCCAGCGCCCCGGAGCAGGAACCTCCGCTACCGTCCCCCAACGCCTGATGTCGGTGATCGCGAGTACTCTGCGAGCAGTCCGTCGAGGCGGTCGGCCATGAAGCGGTAGTACTCGTTCATCTGTTCGAGACGCTCCCTCTGCACCGGGGGAAGTCCCCGGCCCTCGCGGCCGGCCGATTCCGCGAAATCGAGCAGCTGCGCCGTCGTCTGCCGCTGGTGTTCGAGGCAGCCCACCCAGGCGTCGGCTCGCCAGCGGTAGACGAACTGACGCTGACCGGACTCTTTGAACCTCTCGATGACTCCGTTGTCGATGAGCAGTCGCGTGGTCTCCGAAACCGAGCCCTTGCTGGCGGCGAGCCGCTCCTGCAGCTCGGCCATGGTCAGCGGTGTCTCGCTGAGCATGAGGACCCCGGCGGCGCGACCGGCCATCGGGGGCCAGCCCATCGCCTCGCCGACGCGTCGGCCGAAGCTCTCGACCAGCGACTCCTCCACGTCCCGGCTGCCTTCCGGCACGGATGCCGTCACATCGATCCCCTTCATAACAATTCAGTCTTTACTGAATATTCACTATTGACTGAACTTTGTGATGTCAGTCATTCTAGGTGCTGAGCGGAACGATCCGCCACTGGCTCCCAAACTACTCGTTCTCAAGGAAGATGTGACGTGAAAGAAGACAACTGGGACATCATCGTCGTCGGAGCCGGCTCAGCCGGTGCACCATTCGCCGTGCGCTCGGCACAGCAGGGCAAGCGCGTCCTCCTCCTCGAGGCCGGTCGCGACTATCGATCCGCGCAGATGCACGAAGCCTGGAGGTCCCCGAATCCCGCGGTCGCGATCATGGACCCCGATGCCATCGACGGGATGATGTGGACCGATCTCGAGGCCACGCGCACCGAGGCACAGCCACCTGCACCGTACTGGCGCGGACGGGGCTTGGGCGGAAGCTCCTCGATCAACGGGCAGATCGCCATCCGTCCTCCTCTCGAGGACTTCGACGAATGGGCGCAGACCGGCTGCGAGGGCTGGTCGGGTGCTGAGGTGCTTCCCGCCTTCGTCGCCCTCGAGGACGACGAGGAGTTCGGCGCGGCCGACTATCACGGGGACTCCGGGCCCACCCCCATCTACCGTGCGCCTCGTGAGAAGTGGGGAGCGGTCGATGCCGCCTTGGCCGATTCGGCACTGGCCGCCGGATTCCCATGGGCCGCCGACGTCAACGCGCCGCGGGCCACCGGGGTCTCTCCCTATCCGATCAACTCCCGCGATTCGCGCCGGGTCAGCGTCAACGACGCCTACCTCGAAGGGGCACGCGAGCTGCCGACGCTGAGCATCCTCGGCGAGGCGACCGTCGACCGTGTCATCCTTGAGAGCGGGAGGGCCGTCGGTGTCCGAGTCCTCGTCGACGGGGTGCCCGAGGAGCGGTACGCCACGACGATCGTGCTCAGTGCCGGCGCCGTCCATTCCCCGGCGATCCTCATGCGCTCGGGCATCGGGCCCCGCGAGCATCTGAGGTCGCTCGGCATCGACTGCCGGGCCGATCTGCCCGTCGGGCAGGGTCTGCAGGATCACGCGATGGCATCGATCACGCTTCCGCTCACCGCCTCGGCGGGGGTCTCGACGCCGAACGATCGGCACACGAATGTCTGCGTACGCTGGTCGAGCGGCGACGGGAGATTCAACGATCTCATGTTCGTGTCGATGAACCAGAGCGTGATCTCCATGGCGACGGCGAACACGGGTGCCGAATACGGCGCCCTCGGGGTCTGGCTCAACCAATCGGACTCCCGCGGCAGCGTCACTCTGACCTCGGCCGACCCTCTCGACCAGCCCTTCGTCGCCGAGAGGATGCTCTCCGACCCAGGTGACCGTGCGCGGCTGCGGGTGGGAATCAGGCGCCTTGAGGCGCTGCTCGACGAAGACGCGGTCCGAGCCATCCTCGACGGCTCCGTCGAAGAGTGCAATCCCGAGCTCTTTGCCGCACTCGACGATGACGAAGCACTCGATGCTCACCTGCTCGCCACTGTCGCCGACGCGCAGCACGGCACGAGCACATGCCGGATGGGCCGAGCCGAGGACCCGACCACCGTCGTCGACGCCGATTGTCGGGTGCACGGAATCGAGAGCCTCCACGTCGTCGACGCCTCCGTCTTCCCGGCGGTGCCGAGGGCGAACACCAATCTGGCAGCCATCATGGTCGGCGAACTCATGGCCGATCGAATCAAGGAGTGAGAAGAACAGTGACGACCCTGCAGAACCACATCGACGGCATCTGGACCGATTCCCTCGACCCGCATCGTCTCAGCGTGGTCAATCCCGCCACCGAGGTCACCGAGGCCGAATTCGGTCGCGGATGCCCGGCCGACGTCGACGCGGCCATCGCCGCAGCCAGGCGAGCCCAGCCGGCCTGGGCGACGACCGCGCTCGAGAAACGAGTCGCCCTCATCCGAGACTGGGCCGATCGCATCGAAGAGCACACCGACGAGCTCGCCGAACTCGAATGCCGGGAGATGGGCAAGCCGATCGGCATCGGCCGCGGTTTCATCGCAGCCGGAGTCGCGGGTCTCCGCGCAGCAGCCACGGAGGCGCTCGACTACCCGTTCACCACCACGACCGAGGATCCGGACGGCGGGCGCACCCTCATCATCCGGCACCCGGTGGGAGTTGCGGCGATCGTCACCCCGTGGAACTTCCCTGTCACCATGGTCCTCGGCGCGCTGGGTCCGCTGCTGGCCGCCGGCAACACCCTGGTGGTCAAGCCCTCGGAGCGCTCGCCGCTGTCGACGGTGAGGCTCATCGAACTGCTTGACCTGCCCGCCGGAGTGCTCAACCTCGTGCTCGGCGACGCCCACGCAGGCGAACCGCTGGTCGCCCACGACGACGTCGACCTCGTCCACTTCACGGGGTCGGTCGCTGCCGGGCGTGCGGTCGGGGCCGCCTCGGGGCATGCCCTGCATCGTGCGGTGCTCGAGCTGGGCGGCAAGGACCCCGTCATCGTCGACGAGGACGTCGATGTCGCCGCCACGGCGCAGGCTGTCGCCTTCGGGGCCTTCGTCAACACCGGTCAGATCTGCACGTCGATGGAGCGCATCTACGTCCACGAGGCGATCGCCGCGGACTTCGTCGAGGAGCTTCTCTCGGCAGCCGAGGGCTTCGCCTGCGGTGACGGTCTCGATCCGAGCGTGATGATGGGACCGCTCGTCGATGATCGGCAACGGCGGTCGGTGCATGCCCAGGTCGTCGATGCCGTCGCCAAGGGTGCCACGGTGCTCACCGGCGGCGTACTGCCCGAGGGAATCGGATTCTTCTATCCGGCCACGGTCGTCACGAACGTCGACGAATCGATGGCGCTGATGACCGAGGAGACCTTCGGACCCGTCGCGCCCATCACCGTCGTCTCTTCCTTCGCCGAGGGCGTCGAACTCGCGTCCCGGTCCTCGTTCGGCCTCGCGGCCACCGTGTACTCGCATGACCCTGACCACCTCGACGAAGCTTCACGCATTCCCGCGGGCGTCATCTGGATCAACGGCTGGCAGGGTGGTGGCGGAACCCGCACTTACGAACCGGCTCGAGCCAGCGGGATGGGAGCCACTGGGACAACTGCCGCATTCGATGCCGCGACCCGTCCCACGACCGTCCACATCGCTCTCGTCGACGGTTGAGGCCGTCCCGGGCATGGACTCAAGTGTCGCGGAATGGCGGGAGACTGTAGTTTGTTACAGGGCACAGATCGTCAATCCGTGAAAGGACGTTCCATGAGCAAATTCGCTGTCACCAATGCCAACACCGGCGAGGTCGAGGAGGAGTTCGCCTCCGTACCCGTCGAAGAGATCCCTGACTACATCGATCGTGCCCATGAGGCACATCTGGCGTGGAAGGAGACACCGCTTCATGAGCGCGCGGCGATCCTGCGCAAGTTCGCCGATCTCGTCGATGAGAACGCCGATGAGATGACCGACATCATCGGTCGTGAGATGGGCAAGATCAAGAAGCAGGGCCTCGGCGAGGTCGACAAGGTCGCCCGCACAGCCCGCTGGATGGCCGACAACGCCGCCACCCATCTGTCCACCACGCACCTGGCCGCCGCCGGGGCTGCCTCCAGCTATGTCGAGCACCAGCCCCTGGGTGTGCTGCTGGGCATCATGCCGTGGAACTTCCCGTACAACCAGATCGCCCGCTTCGTGCTGCCGAACCTCATGGTCGGCAACTCGATCATGATGAAGCAGGCCTCGATCTGCCCGAAGTCCTCGCAGTACTTCGAGGACCTGCTCACCGAGGCGGGACTGCCGAAGGGCGTCTACCAGAACATCTACCTCGACTCCTCCCACGCCGAGGAGGTTCTCAAGGACTTCCGAGTCAAGGGCTTCTCGCTCACCGGTTCCGAGGGTGCCGGTGCCTCGGTGGCCGCGATCGCCGCGAAGTACTACAAGCGCGCCGTGCTCGAGCTCGGCGGCAACGACCCGGCCGTCGTCCTCGACTCGAAGGATGTGCCGTCAGTGGCGCAGAAGCTCGTCGGACTGCGTCTGGCGAATGCCGGTCAGGTCTGCACCTCGCCCAAGCGCATGATCGTCGTCGATGAGCTCTACGACGAATTCGTCGCAGAGGCCGTCAAGGCCACTGAGGCGATGAAGATCTCCGACTTCGACGACCCCGAGGTCGGCATGGGCCCCGTGTCCTCCGAAGGTGCCCGCGACGAGATCGTCGAGATGATCGACAAGGCCGTGTCCGATGGTGCGACCCTGCTCACCGGTGGCAAGAAGCTCGACCGTCCGGGCTGGTTCATGTCCCCGGCCGTGATCACCGACATCGACCCGCGCTCGGACCTCGGCTGCAACGAGCTCTTCGGACCGGCCGTGATGATCTACCGGGCCAAGGACGAAGAGGACGCCCTGCGTCTGGCCAATGACACCGAGTACGGCCTCATGTCCTCGGTGTGGACCGATGACCTCGAGAAGGGTCAGGAGTTCGGCAAGAAGATCAATGCCGGAATGACGCTCATCAACGCCCACATGGAGTCGGGCCCCGAATACCCGTTCGGCGGCATCAACCGCTCCGGCTACGGCCGTGAGAACGCTCAGTGGGCGTTCCAGGCCTTCACCAACGAGCACCTCATCCGCGTGCACAACTGATCCGTGCGCTGCCGGGGTCTGAGGCCTCGGAGCGATGGGAGACGCCCGGTCGGCTGCGAGACATTCGCAGCCGACCGGGCGTTGTCGTGTGTATCGCTTGTGTTGGAGGTCGTTCCACCGGCAATGAGCTGTTCGCGTTCGCGCGGCGCAGCAGTCTCAGCCGAGGCTGGGGTCGACGCGGATCGCCTCCGCGGCGTCGAGGGCGAGTTCGATGTGCTCTCCGTCGATGTCGATGGCGATCGATGAGGCGGCCGAGCTGACGGACGTCACCGTCAGGTGCGTGCCGATGACGATCCCCCGCTCGGTGAGGTAGCGCAGCAGTTCCGGCGAACGGTCCGAAACGCGCACCACTTCGACCTCGACACCGGGTGTCGTCTCCTCCAGCCGACGGCTCGGCACCGGAGACGTATGACCCTGAGTGTCCGGGATGGGGTCGCCGTGCGGGTCCCGCTCCGGGTGGCCGAGCACGGCGTTCATCCGTTCGAGCACGAGATCGGACACGGCATGTTCGAGCCGGTCGGCCTCGTCATGGACCTGATCCCAGCTCAGCCCGAGGGCCTCGACGAGGTAGGTCTCGACGATTCGGTGGCGGCGGACGATGGCCACGGCGATCTCACGGCCGGTCTCGGTGAGGACGATGCTGCCGTAGGGTTCGTAGTCGATATAGCCGTCGCGGGCGAGCTTCTTGAGATTCGCCGACACCGTCGAGGCGGTGACTCCGAGCTGCTCGGCCATCTCGGTGGTGGCGGGACGACCGCCGGGCCATTCGTAGGCCTTCCAGATGAGGGTGACGTAGTCCTCGACCATGCGAGTGACACTGGGGCGCGGCATGGTCCTCATTCTACGCATCGGCCTTCGCATGACCGGTTTCGCTCGCGGACTCAGCCTGCGGACCACGATGTGGGACTCGGTCGGCGGGGTCCGCCTCGGCGAGGGGATCGTCCCCGCTCTCATCTGCAGACCCACGTGGCGGACGGCGGAAGGGAGCCGCGAGGGTGGGGAGAATGTCACCCCGGTGGAGGATGAGGAAGACGATGGCCAGCCCCGCCTGGATCGCGGAGAGGACGTAGCGTCCGGACGTGTCCGTGACGAAGAACTGCAGCCCGAACAGACCCGCCAACCCGAGTGCCGGTGCCCAGTGGAAACGCAGGGCCAGGATGATCGCCACACCGAGGACGGTCTGCGTGGCCGTGAGCGTGAACTCCTCGATCTGGCGAGCGTCGAGGGGCAGCCCGAGACCGCCGCCGCCGGCGAAGTGGGCGATCGGCAGGGACCCGACCAGCAGGCTCCACTGGTTGACCTTCGAGGCGATGAGCGTGCCGATCGCGGCGGCACCCATACCACGCAGGGCGAACATCGCGGCGATGATGAACTCCGGTGACTCCGAGGCCAACGGGGCCAGCCACTGGACGAGGAAGTAGCTGTCGATGCCGAGGCTCTCACCTGAGGCCACGAGCGCCTCGGCGAAGGGTTCGGCACTGAGCATGATGATGGCCGCAGAGACGGCGAAGAGCGCGAACACGGTCGCCCGGCGGGCTCTCTTCGGCATTTCCGCGATGAGTGCGGCCGCACCGACGAACTCCTCTTCTTCGTTCGCGGCGGACTGGCCGGCCCGCCACAGGTAGAAGGCGAAGATGAGCACGAGGCCGATGCCGAACCACATCGGGATGCTGCCCATGAGCGGGATGGCGAAGGCGAGAACGCCGAGGATGACGAGGAATCCGATGTCCATGCGAGCGCCCCTGTCGAGTCGCAGCGAACGCGGAGCACGCAATGGAGCGGCCCGCCCCTTAGAGTCAGCCGCCGATTCCGGCTCATGGCCGGACGCCGGCACGCTGGGGGCGCTGCGCTCGGTCATGCGGCGGGCGACGAGGAGGGCGACGATGACGACGAGCGGCCAACCGAAGCCGAGCAGCAGTCGGTTCGACCCGGTCATGTTCGCGGCCGCGAAATGCAGGTAGTCGGGATCCGTTCCCGACCGGAACGCATAGTAGAGGTCCACAGCGTATTCGGGCAGGACGGCGATGAGCGCGAGCAGCGCGATCGCCAGTGCTCCCGAGATGTCCTTCTGCGCCGCCTCGGCGGCCCAGGCCAGCAGGAACGCGGCCGCGACGATCGCGGCACCGAAGACGAAGAGCTCGAGGACCGGCGCCACCTCGGTGCCGGTGATGCGCAGCACCACGGCGGGTGCGGCGAGGACCAGGCAGACGGCGATGCGGCGAATGAGGGCGGTGGGCATGTCTTCCAGACTTCCCGGCGCGGATCGGGTGTGTCTACGGACAACTGAGACTTAGACGTCTCCAACAATCGCACCGACCCGCGCGATCCGCTCTGCTCAGCGGATCTCGCGGGTTGGGCCGGAGGGTGCGTGTGGCTCAGATCACCGGCCGCTCGGCATCATTCCCTCAGTGCTGCGGCCAGGTATTTCGCCGACTGGCCCGCGCCGGCGGTGACGATGTCGGCGGGTGTGCCGGTTGCGACGACCCGGCCTCCGCTGTCACCGGCACCAGGGCCGAGTTCGATCACGTGGTCGGCGACGGCGACGACTCGCATATCGAGTTCGACCATGACGACGGTGTTGCCGGCATCGACGAGTGACTGCAGGTGAGCGACGAGGCGGTCGGCATCGGCGCAGTGCAGACCCGAGGTCGGCTCGTCGAGGACGTAGAGAGTGTCGCCGCGCCCAGAGCGCTGCAGTTCGCTGGCGAGTTTGACCCGCTGCGCTTCACCTCCGGAGAGTTCGGTGGCGGGCTGGCCGAGGCGCAGATAGCCGAGGCCGACGTCGATGAGCGCGGACAGCGAGCGGATGATGTCGAATTCGCCGGTGAAGAACTCGTGGGCCTCGTCGACGCTCATAGCGAGGATCTCGGCGACATTGCGTCCGCGCCAGAGGACTTCGAGCGTGCTCGACTGGAAGCGGGTGCCGTGGCAGTCCGGACATTCGGTGTATACCGAGGGCAGGAAGAGCAGTTCGACCATGACGAAACCTTCACCTTCGCAGGTCGGGCACCGTCCGCCGGCGACGTTGAAGGAGAATCGGCCGGGCTTATACCCGCGTTCCGTGGCTTCGGGAGTCTCGGCGAAGCGTCGACGCACATGATCGAACAGACCAGTGTAGGTCGCGACATTCGAGCGCGGGGTGCGACCGATGGGCTTCTGATCGATGCTCACGACCCGACGGATGCCCGTGAGGTCACCGGTCACGGTGCCGCGCAGCTCCTCGGATTCGTCGACGAGCAGCAGATCGTCGCCCTCGGGTTCGGGGTCGCCCGCCTCGGAGGGCGAACCGAGCCGGTCACCGACGAGCACGGGCAGCACCTGGCTGACCAGGCTGGACTTCCCGGAACCCGAGACACCGGAGACCGCGGTCAGCGCGCCCAACGGCACCTCGACGCTGACGTCGACGAGGTTGTTGCGGCGGATGTCCTCCAGGCGCAGCCATCCCTGGGGATCGCGGAGTTCGTGGCGTTCCAGTCCGCGGCTGCCGAAGACATACCCGCGCGTCACGGACTCCTCGACCTCGGCCAGGCCGGCGGTGGGGCCGCTGAAGAGGACCTCTCCGCCGCGTTCGCCGGCACCGGGCCCGATGTCGACGAGCCAGTCGGCGTGCCGCATGATGTCGACGGAGTGTTCGACGACGAAGAGACTGTTGCCGCGCGCCTTCAAGCCGTCGAGGATGCCCATCAGCGCATCGACGTCCTGCGGGTGGAGGCCGGCCGAGGGTTCGTCGAGAACATAGACGACGCCGAAGAGCTCCGAGGTCAGTTGGGTTGCCAGCCGCAGTCTCTGGAGCTCTCCGCCGGACAGTGTCGGGGTGGTCCGATCGAGCGAGAGGTACCCGAGTCCGAGGTCGTTGATGGGCCGCAGTCGTTCGATGAGTCCTTCGCCGAGGCGGACGAACGCAGCGATTTTCTCTATGGAGGGATGTTCACCGGCGGATGAGCCGTCAGCGGAGGAGAGGTGCTCTCCGGGTGAATCGTCGTCACCGTCAGCGTTCAGGGATGTTCCGGCCTCTGCGACGGTGTCGTCGAGGATGGTCATGAGTTCGTGCAGCGGCAGGGCGGAGAGCTCGGCGATGTCGCGGCCGGCGATCGTCACGGACAGGGCCTCGGGCTTGAGTTTCTTGCCGTGGCAGACCGGGCAGGACCCGGCGGTGAGGAACTCGGCGACCCGCTGCTTCATCGCGGTGCTCTTCGTGTTCGCGAAGGTGTCGAGCACGTACTTCCGGGCACCGACGAACGTTCCCGAATAGGTCGGTTCGGCGCCTGCGGCGATCGCTTCGCGCGCCTCGGCGAGGGTGAGCCGAGAGTGGACGGGCAGGTGCGGGGTCTCCTCGGTGTAGAGGATCCAGTCGCGGTGTTCGCGCGGCAGGTCCTGCCAGGCGACGTCGACGTCGTAGCCGAGCGCCACGAGCACATCGCGCAGCTGGTGGCCGTGCCATGCCTTCGGCCAGGAGGCGATCGCCCGCTCCCGGATGGTCAGCGTCGGATCCGGAACCATCCGCTTCTCGGGCACCTCGTAGACGCGGCCGATGCCGTGGCATTCGGGGCAGGCCCCTTCGACGGTGTTCGTCGAGAAGTCCTCGGCCAGCAGCATCGGCTGATCGTCGGGGTAGTGCCCTGCGCGGGAGTAGAGCATGCGCACGAGGCTGGAGACGGTCGTGATGCTGCCGACGCTCGAGCGGGCGCTGCGGCCGCCTCGCTGCTGCTGCAGGGCCACGGCCGGCGGCATCCCGGTGATCGAATCGACGTCCGGGACGCCGGCCTGGTCGATGAGTCTGCGGGCGTAGGGGGCCACGGATTCGAGGTACCGGCGTTGGGATTCGGCGTAGAGGGTGCCGAAGGCCAGGGAGGACTTGCCCGATCCGGACACTCCCGTGAACACGACGAGTGCGTCCCTGGGCACGGCGAGATCGATATTGCGCAGGTTGTGCTCCCTGGCCCCGCGGACCCGCACGTCCGGCTGGATCTCGGGTGAGGACGTCGGTTCCGAGGGCAGAGAGGAGGTCATGTGGTCACCGTACCAAGGAGGGACCTCGAATCACCGAGGCGGCCGGCGGGATTCCGCTGTTCCGGAGGCTCCGGAACAGCGGTCATCCGACGGGCGTATCAGTCGGTCGACGAAGCGCCGGTCATTCGGCGGGAGCGTCGGCCGGCTCGACCACCTCGGCGGGGTGGTCGTCCTGGTCCTCGGGCTTGCGGATGAAGAACGCGAGGACGACGGGAACGATCGCGATGACCGTCGCCAGCAGGAACGCGGCGTGGCCGCCGGGGGCCCCCGCCTCGGGGATGGACTTGCCCTCCGCCTGACCCGAGTGCAGGGCCGCGGAGTAGATCGAGATGAGCAGCGCGGTGCCCGCGGCTCCGGCGACCTGCTGCAGGGTGTTCAGCGCGGCCGAACCATGCGAGTACAGGTGGCGCTCCAACGATCCCAGCGAGGCTGAGAACAGCGGGGTGAACGATCCGGCAAGGCCCAGCGACATGACGATCTGGACGATGATGAGCAGCCAGATCGGCGTGCCCACCCCGGCCATCGAATACGCGAACATCGACACGGCGATCATGATCGTGCCGGGCACGAGCAGCGTCTTCGGCCCCCGCGCGTCGTAGATGCGACCCATCACCGGCCCGAGCAGACCCATGATCACCGAACCCGGCAGGAGGACGAGGCCGGACTGAGTGGCGCCGAGCCCGACGACGCTCTGCAGGTACAGCGGCAGCAGGGAGAACGTGCCGAACATCGACAGTGCGACGACGGCCATGATGATGACCGAGAAGACATAGTTGCGGGAACTGAACACGCGGAGGTCGAGCAGGGCACGATCGTCCTTCTGCAGGGCGAGCTGGCGCCAGACGAAGAGGGCGAGGAAGACCACTCCGCCGCCGATCGTCGCCCAGGCCAGTGTGCTCTGGGATCCGCCGCCGGCCTCACCGCCGTGGCCGCGGCCGAACTGGCTGAGTCCGTAGACGATGCCACCGAAGGCGAACACGGACAGGATGATGGAGACGACGTCGATCGGGGCGTGGGTCGACTCGCCGAGGTTGGTCATCCATTTCGCGCCGAGTGCCAGCGCGATGAGCGCGATGGGCAGGATGATGCCGAAGAGCCAGCGCCAGCCCAGCGAATCGAGCACGATGCCCGACATCGTCGGTCCGATGGCCGGGGCCAGCGAGATGACGAGGCCGACTCGACCCATCATCCGACCTCGCGAGTGTGCGGGGACCACGTTCATCATCGTGGTCATCAGCAGCGGCATCATGATGCCGGTGCCTGCGGCTTGGACGATCCGTCCGATGAGGAGCAGGGGGAATCCCTGCGAGACCAGGCAGATGAGCGTGCCCGCGGAGAACAGGATCATCGCGGCCAAGAAGATCTGGCGCGTGGTGAATCGCTGGAGGAGGAAGCCGGTCGTCGGAATGACGACGGCCATGGTGAGCATGAAAGCACTGGTCAGCCATTGACCGAGCTCGGGCGGGATGCCGAGGGCCTTGTTGAGTTCGGGGATGGCGATGGCCATCGTCGTCTCGTTGAGGATGGCCACGAAGGCGGCCACCAGCAGCAGCCAGATGACCTTCATACCTGCGGGGTCGATGGTCTCGGGCTGATGTGTCTGCGCGTGTGCGGGTGAGCTGTCGCTGGACAAGACGGTGCTCCGTTCGGATGTATCTGTTGGGCCCTGGATGTGGGCGGAGGTCGCACGCAGATGCCGAGTCGACGCGCAGACGAAAGTAGGAACAGCAACTCAGACTAACGTATTCCCGTTTCCGGCCGACAGTGGGGAGAACCCGAAACCTCAGCGATCTTCGTCACGGCGGGCATCGGTGACGACCGGGCCGCCTCGGCGAGGTCAACGGGATATTCGATGGCGAGCAAGTTCACCGTCTCTTCGATTCGACGTATCGGGTGTTCATGACGGCGCTGTTAGCGTCGTCAGAGGCGACGATTCGTCCCAGAGACGACTCGTCTCCTGGAAACACCAGTACCAGTCACACAGTCGAGCGGAACGAACGGATGAGAATGACTCTGAAGAACGTCACCACGAAGACCATGACAGCTGCGATGATCGCCGGAGCAGTCGTGCTCGGCACCGGCACGATCGCCTCGGCCGCCGAGCCGGCGGCACCGCCCGCCGTCACCGCGGGGGCTGAGAACTCGGTTCCGGCCGCAGACTCCGGCACCGCCTCGGCGCCCGCCTCCGCCGGTGCAGAAGCGGAGAAGAAGTTCTCGAGCATCGGAGACTTCCTAAAGCATTACGAGGGCCAGTCGCTGGCGAACTCGCAGGGTGGGTATCAGGGAGAATGCGTCAGCCTCATCTCCCGGGCCCTCGAAGAGGTCCACGGCGTCGACCACGGAGCGTGGGGCAACGCCGTCGACTACCAAGCCGGCGGCTCCGGCGGGGCGAAGATGAAGGCGAACGGCTTCACCTGGCACACCGACCAGAAGTTCGAGAACGGCGACATCCTGGTCTGGGGCGATGGGGCCGACACCTCTGCCTACGGCCATATCGGCATCTACTACGAGGGCCAGGTGTGGCACCAGAACTTCAACGGCGACCGCAGCCTGCACACCTATGACGGCCTCATCGACGGTTACCTCGGGTACTGGCGCGCCTGAGGCGATCTCGATCTGAAGGCCTGGCCCGAGGTCCCAGCGGACGACGAAGGCTCCGAACCGATCGGTTCGGAGCCTTCGTTCTACGAGTGCTGTCTCAAAACTACTCGAGTGGAGGTAAGGGGACTCGAACCCCTAACCCTCTGCTTGCAAAGCAGATGCGCTACCAATTGCGCCATACCCCCGGACGGGTTCACACCCTCACACCGAATCGGTGTTTTCGGACCATTCGGCCTGGGCACTCTGGTTCTGGTGCCGCCACCCGAAGAACACTCCGAGTCCCACTAAAGTGAGACCGCTGAGAATCCATCGTCTCATGATCCTCCTCGAAAGGAAATCCTGTTGTAACAGGACGTGGGCCTACCTGGACTTGAACCAGGGACCTCTTCGTTATCAGCGAAGCGCTCTAACCGCCTGAGCTATAGGCCCTCATCGGGTGAACCCGAAGTAAAACAATACCCATCCAGGGCAGACAAACACAAATCGGCACTCAGTGACACCCCTCACACCTCCCAGAACTACCTGACGGCGGCTGAGCAACCTCGCGCGAGGTTGCTCAGCCGCCGTCGGGTAGTAATTGAGGAGGGGTCAGTCGTCGGTGAGGGTGAGGCTGAATCCGCCGGCGATGAGGGAGCCGATGTTGTAGATGAAGGCCGCCAAGGTCGACAGCGCCGTCATCAGCACGATGTTGATGACCGCGATGATGAAGCCGGCTGCGACGACCCGGCCGAATCCGAAGATCCCGATGATCCGCTCGGCCGACTCCGCGCCGGCGAGCTCACTCATCGTCGATTCGAGGCCGCTCATCACACCGGTCGCCTGCAGCACGACCCACAGCACGATGAACGCGACGATGGTCGCGATGCCGATCGCCACGGACATGAGGAACGACATCTTCATGACCGACCACGGGTCGACCGCAGAGACGGTGAGGCGGACGGTGCGAGGGCCCTTCTTCTTCTTGCCCTTCCCACTGTCGACCATGTTCTTCACGCCCATCTTCACGCCGCCGGAGCTGGCGCGGACGGTGTTCGCGGCATTTCCCATCACCGAGGTGGCGCTGCGGCCGCCGCCGCCCGATCCTTGGGAGCCCGAACCCTGCGAACCGGAAGCCGGTGCGCCAGTTCCCTGTGAGCCGGTCTGGCCACCCGATCCCTGCGAACCGGTGTGTGCCGATGGCGTCGAACCGGCCGAGGGAGCCCGGTTGGGCTTCGGAGAGGCCTTAGGTGCGGGAGGGGCGACGACAGTGGCGTTCTGGCTGTTCGGTCCCGAGGAACCGCGACCGGAGCCGGATCCCTGCTTGGTGCCCGAACCGGCGGCGTCAGCCGGCTTCTCGTCCGACTTCGACGATCCGGCCGTCAGACGGGTCGAGCCGCTTGACGTGCGTATGATCTTGCCTGAGCCTGGCTGTTTGCTATCGCTCACTCTTCCACATCCTCGTTGCCGGCCTGAGGCTCTGCGACCTCACCTTCCGGGACTTCGGCATCGTCTTCGTCTTCGACCTCGGCTTCGGGACCACGGGTCACTGCGATAATACGATCTTTCTTGTCCGGTTTCGCGAACACCACACCCATGGTGTTGCGTCCCTTCGCCGGAACTTCATCGATGCTCGACCGAACGATCTTACCTCGCTCCATGACCACGAGGACCTCCTCACCGTCTTCGACGATGAGTCCGCCTACCAAGTCTCCGCGCTGTTCAGTGATCTTCGCAACCCGGATTCCCAGACCGCCGCGCCCCTGCAGGCGGTACTCGTCGACCGGGGTGCGCTTGGCGAACCCGGCTTCAGTGACGACGAAGACGTGGGTGTCCGGCCGAACGACGTCCATCGTGAGCAGCTCGTCGTCGTCCTTGAACTTCATACCGGTGACGCCACCGGTGACTCGGCCGAGAGGACGGATCGACTCGTCATCGGCGGCGAAGCGGATCGACATGCCCTTCCGCGAGATCAGCAGCAGGTGATCCTCGGCACCGACGATGCGGGCCGAGACCAGCTCATCGGGCTGACCCTTGTATTCGCGCAGGTTGATGGCGATGACACCGCCGGTGCGGTTGGAGTCGTACTCGCTCAGGCGGGTCTTCTTCACCACACCGGACCGGGTGGCGAGGATGAGGAAGTCGGCTACCTCGTAGTCGCGGATCGACAGCACCTGTGCGATCGACTCGCCGGGCTGGAGGGCGAGCAGGTTCGCCACATGCTGGCCCTTGGCATCGCGTGAGCCCTCGGGCAGCTCATAGGCCTTCGCCCGGTACACGCGGCCGGTGTTCGTGAAGAACAGCAGCCAGTTGTGGGTGGAGGTGACGAAGAACTGTTCGACGACGTCGTCGCCGCGCAGCGCGGCACCCTTGATGCCCTTGCCGCCTCGGTGCTGGGCACGGTAGAGGTGCGTCTGGGTCCGCTTCGCGTAGCCGCCGCGAGTGATCGTGACGACGACCTCCTCCTCGGGGATGAGGTCCTCCATGGAGACGTCTCCGTCGAAGCCGGCGAGGATCTTCGTGCGGCGGTCATCACCGTAGCGTTCGACGATCTCGTCGAGTTCCTCGGACACGATCTCACGTTGGCGAGACGGGGTTTCGAGGATGTGCTTGTATTCGGCGATCTGCGCCTCGATCTTCTCGGACTCTTCCTGGATCTTCAGACGCTCCAGGGCGGCCAGACGACGCAGCTGCAGATCGAGGATCGCATTCGCCTGGATCTCGTCGACCTCGAGCAGCTCCATCAGACCGGTCCGCGCCTCGTCCGAGGACGGGGAGCGGCGGATCAGGGCGATGACCTCGTCGAGGGCATCGAGGGCCTTGAGGTAGCCGCGCAGGATATGAGCGCGCTCCTCGGCCTTGCGCAGACGGAACTGCGTGCGGCGGACGATGACTTCGATCTGGTGCTTGACCCACAGGCGCAGGAACGAGTCGATGCTCAGCGTGCGCGGCACGCTGTCGACGAGGGCCAGCATGTTCGCGGAGAAGTTCTCCTGCAGCGAGGTGTGCTTGTACAGGTTGTTGAGCACGACCTTGGCCACGGCATCGCGCTTGAGCACGATGACCAGGCGCTGACCGGTACGTCCCGAGGACTCATCGCGCAGATCCGCGATGCCGGCGACCTTGCCGTCCTTGACATAGGAGGCGATCTTCGCGGCCAGAGTGTCCGGGTTGACCATGTACGGCAGCTGGGTGACGACGAGGCAGGTCCGCCCCTGGATCTCTTCGACCTCGACGACGGCACGCTGGGTGATCGATCCGCGGCCGGTGCGGTAGGTGTCCTCGATGCCCTTGCGGCCGAGGACCGTCGCGCCCATCGGGAAGTCCGGTCCCTTGATGAGGCCGAGAAGGGCCTCGAGCGCCTCTTCCTTGCTCGCTTCCGGGTGGGACAGCAGCCACTGCGCGCCGGCGGCGACCTCGCGGAGGTTGTGCGGAGGTATGTTCGTGGCCATGCCCACGGCAATTCCCGCCGAGCCGTTGACCAGGAGGTTCGGGAACCTGGAGGGCAGAACCATGGGCTCCTGGTTGCGCCCGTCATAGTTGTCCTGGAAGTCGACGGTGCCTTCTTCGATGTCCCGGACCATCTCCATGGCCAGGGGCGCCATCTTGCACTCGGTATAACGGGGGGCGGCCGCACCGTCGTCGCCCGGGGACCCGAAGTTGCCCTGACCGGCCACGAGCGGGTAGCGCATCGTCCACGGCTGCACGAGGCGGACCATGGCGTCGTAGATCGCCGTGTCGCCGTGCGGGTGGTACTGGCCCATGACGTCGCCGACGACGCGGGAGCACTTGGAGAAGTTCCGGTCGGGGCGGTAGCCGCCGTCGAACATCGCGTAGAGGACGCGACGGTGGACGGGCTTGAGTCCGTCGCGGACGTCCGGCAGGGCACGTCCGACGATCACGCTCATCGCGTAGTCGAGGTACGACCTCTGCATTTCGAGGTTGAGATCAACCTGTTCGATCCGGTTGATGTCTGTTCCGATATCGTTCTCGTCGGCCAATGTGGGCTCTTCCCTTGTGTTCGAACCGTGTCCGGTTGGATCTCAACCGTGTGCGGCGGCGATTGGTGAGTTCAAAGAATGGGGGCGTGAGTGCGAACCCACCCTCACCGAGGCGGCAGCCCGGTGAGGGTGGATGCTCAGATGTCGAGGAAGCGGACGTCCTTCGCGTTCTCCTGGATGAAGCGACGACGCGAATCCACATCATCGCCCATGAGGACGGTGAAGATCTCGTCGGCGACGATCGCATCGTCGAGGGACACCTGCTTGAGCAGTCGGTGGTCGGGATCCATCGTCGTCTCCCACAGCTCCTCGTAGTTCATCTCGCCCAGACCCTTGTAGCGCTGGATCGCGAGGTCCTTGGGCAGTCGCTTGCCTGCGGCCCGCCCGGCCTCGAGCAGTCCGTCGCGTTCCTTGTCCGTGTACGCGAACTGGTGTGGAGCGTTCGACCATTTGATGCGGTAGAGCGGCGGGGTGGCGAGATAGACGTAGCCGTGCTCGATGAGCGGCTTCATGTAGCGGAAGATCAGCGTCAGCAGCAGGGTCGTGATGTGCTGACCGTCGACGTCGGCATCGGCCATGAGGACGATCTTGTGGTAGCGCAGCTTCTCGAGATCGAATTCCTCGCCGATGCCGGTGCCGAAGGCGGTGATCATCGCCTGGACTTCGTTGTTGCCCAGTGCCCGGTCGAGTCGTGCCTTCTCGACGTTGAGGATCTTTCCGCGCAGCGGAAGGATCGCCTGAGTGTTCGGGTTGCGGCCCTGAGTCGCCGAGCCGCCGGCCGAGTCGCCCTCGACGATGAAGACCTCGGATACGAAAGGGTCCTTCGACTGGCAGTCCTTGAGCTTGCCGGGCATGCCCGAGGACTCGAGCAGCCCCTTGCGCCGGGTGGCTTCGCGGGCCTTGCGGGCGGCCATCCGCGCTTGGGAGGCCTGCAGGGCCTTGCGCACGACGTCCTTCGCCTGGGCCGGATTCGACTCGAACCAGTGCCCGAGTTCGTCACGGACCACGCGCTGGACGAAGCCCTTGACCTCGGAGTTGCCGAGTTTCGTCTTCGTCTGACCTTCGAACTGCGGATCGCCGAGCTTGACGGAGATGACGGCGGTCAGACCTTCGCGGATGTCGTCGCCGGTGAGGTTGGGGTCCTTGTCGCGCAGCAGCTTCTGTTCCTTCGCATACGCGTTGACCAGCGAGGTCAGTGCGGTGCGGAAGCCCTCTTCGTGGGTGCCGCCCTCGTGGGTGTTGATGACGTTGGCGTAGGTGTGCACGGACTCGTTGTACGACGTCGTCCACTGCATCGCGATCTCGAGCGCCAGAGTCTGTTCGCCCTCTTCGGCTTCGAATACGATGACGTCGGGGTGGACGAGATCGGCCTTCTTCGTCGAGTTGAGGTACTCGACGTAGTCGAGCAGACCATGCTCGTATTCGTAGGTGGCGGTGCGCGGCTTCCACTCACTCGCCTCGTTTTCATCGATCTGGACCTCGTCGTCATCGACCTCGTTGTGGCGCTCATCGGTGAGGCTGATCTTCAGGCCCTTGTTGAGGAAGGCCATCTGCTGGAAGCGCGCACGCAGGTATTCGTAGGAGAAGTCCGTGGTCTCGAAGATCGAGCCGTCCGGCCAGAAGGTCACGGTCGTGCCGGTCTCCTCGGTCGCCTCACCGCGCTGCAGTTCGCCTGTGGGCACACCGCGGACGAAGTCCATCGTCCACACATAGCCGTCACGCTTGACCTCGACCTCGAGGCGTTCGGACAGCGCGTTGACCACGGTCGAACCCACACCGTGGAGGCCGCCGGCCACGGCGTATCCGCCGCCGCCGAACTTACCGCCGGCGTGGAGGATCGTGAGGATCACCTCGACGGTCGGCTTGTTCTCCGTCGGGTGCATGGCCACGGGCATTCCACGTCCGTCGTCGGAGACGCGGACGCCGCCGTCGGCGAGGATGGTGACCTCGATATGATCGCAATAGCCGGCCATCGCCTCATCGACGGAGTTGTCGACGATCTCCTGGACGAGGTGGTGGAGACCGCGTTCCGAGGTCGAACCGATGTACATGCCGGGCCGTTTCCGGACTGCCTCGAGACCCTCGAGCACAGTGATGTCGCCGGCATCATAATGAGGCTGATCCTCGGTCGTCATATGACTCCTTGTTCGGATGGTCGCTATCAGCTCCCCAGTCTACCGCGCCGAACGCTGAAATGCCCGTAAGCGGCCTGTGAAGGCGTATTTCCCGAATTTTCGTGCCGCAGATGTACCCCCGGACAGGTGAGGGAGCGGCTATGGCCGTTTACGGCTTTCTGTGTTCTTTCCGAAAATCCAGGACGACTTCCCGGAATGTCGCCGAGGCGACCCGGACCTCAGCCGAATGTGTCCCGGGGTCCGCGGCCGGCCACCGATCGTCGGCCCCGCTTGAAGCTGCGCCCCTGTGGCCCCTTGATCTCGATCTCGGTGATCGTCGCCGAGCCGAGTCCTTCCTCGAGCTTGCGCAGGATCGTCGGTTTGAGCACCCGCAGCTGGGTCGCCCAGGTCGTCGAGTCCGCGGCGATGACGAGCAGCGGAGGAGAGAAGTCGACGGGCGTCGCATGCTGGGCCACCTGCGGCCCGACGAGGTCCGGCCACCGGCCGAGGACCTTGCCGATGTCGAGTGAGGACGACCAGCCGCGGTCGGAGATGAGCGAACCGAGCACGGATGACACCGTCTTCGGGTCGCGGCCGTCTCTGCCCGATCCGGAGTAGACGACTTCACCGCGCAGGCGGGAGCGTCGACGGCTGCGGACGAACTTCGCTTCGGTGACCTCCATGCGCCGCACTCGGTCGAGGGCTTCGAGGGCGGCGACAGGAGTGGAGAAGTCACGGGCGATGCCGCTCATGATGCGCTGCTCTGCACGAGTCGGGACTCGTCGATCCGAGTGCCTTCCAGGCCATCGGGCAGATCCGAGTCGACAGCGGCGGTGATGAAGACCTGTTCGGCCGAGGCCACTCGTGAGGCCAGACGCTGTCGCCGACCGGTGTCGAGTTCGGCGAAGACGTCGTCGAGGACGAGGATCGGCTGTTCGGCGGCGCTTCCGGCATCCGCGGAGAGCAGGTCCCAGCCGGCCAGCTGCATGGCCAGTGCCAGTGACCAGGTCTCTCCGTGTGAGGCGTAGCCCTTGGCCGGATGGTCTCCGATCATCAGGGAGAGGTCATCGCGTCCGGGTCCGTGCAGGGTCAGTCCACGCTCGATCTCCGTCGTGCGGCGCCGATCGAGGGCTGCGAGCAGCAGCTCCCTGCATTCGGCAGCGGATTCGGCCTGCGAGTAGTCGATGCGCGAGTCGTAGGAGATATGGGCGCCCTGCCGCTCGAGCCGTGCGTCGGCGGCGATATAGGCGAAGTTCGTCTGGAGCGGCTCCACGATGTCGGCGAGGATGCGCTGCCGACCGAAGACGAGCTCGGCGGCGGAGTCCGCGTAGGCCATGTTCCAGATGTCGAGAGTCGCTTCGAGACCGGGATCGCGGTCGTCGCGGAGGCGTTTGAGCAGAGCGTTGCGTTGTTTGAGTGCACGCTCGAAGTCCGTGATGATCGAGGCGAAGCGGGGATTGCGCGCCACGACGAGGGTGTCGATCCAGGACCGGCGTTCGGCCGGTTCACCGCGCACCAGGCTGAGGTCCTCGGGAGCGAAGACGACGCAGGAGACGAGGCCGAGGACGTCCTTGAGCTTGACCGCGTTGCGATTCACCCGGGCCCGGTTGGCACCCTTGGCCTGGATGGTCACCTCGACGGTGGCGTGCCGCTGATCCCGGTTGACCAGAGCGGACACAGTCGCGGCCGGCCTGCCGTCGTGGACCAGCGGAGCGTCGAAGGCGACCCGGTGGGAGCGCTGATGAGCGAGGTACCCGATCGCCTCGACGATATTGGTCTTCCCGGTCCCGTTGTCGGCCACGAATGTGGTGACTCCGGGTGAGAACTCGAGGTCGAGTTCCGGATACGACCGATAGTCACGCAGGGAGAGTCGGGATATCCACATTCAGATGCGCGTGGGCATGAGCAGGTAGCGGTACGACTCGTCGGCTGGAGCGTCGAGTTCCTTCTGACCGGAGATGATGACCGGTTTCATCGGCTGAGTGAAGGAGAAGTTCACGTACGGGCTCTCGACCGCGGCGAGGCCCTCGGCGATGTAGTGCGGGTTGAAGCCGACGGTGATCTCTTCGCCCTGCAGAGTCGCTTCGACGGCTTCGGACGCCTGAGCGTCGTCGCCGGTGCCGGCGTGGAGCGTGAGCATGCCGTCGGTGACCTCGAAGCGCAGCGGGGTGTTGCGCTCGGCCACGAGCGAGACGCGGCGCACGGCTTCACGCAGCACAGCGGTTTCGACGATGGCATGGATCGGCACCGAGTCCGGGAACAGCGACCGCACCTTCGGGTATTCGCCTTCGATGAGCAGCGACGTGGTGACTCGGCCCGCCGACGTGAAGGAGATCAGGTCCTTGCCGGCATCGGTGCTCAGACCGATGGTGACATCGCCGCCGAGTGACTTCGAGACATCGGAGAGCGTGCGTCCGCGCAGCAGGGCCACAGCAGAGACGTCGGGGCGTCCCGGGTTCCAGGTGAATTCGCGAACGGCCAGACGATAGCGGTCGGTGGCGAGCATCGTGACCTTCTCGCCTTCGATCTCGACCCGGACGCTGGTGAGGATCGGCAGGGTGTCGTCCTTCGAGGTCGCGATCGTGACCTGGGAGACGGCATTCTGGAACTCACCAGCCGAAACGGTGCCGGAGTCGTCGGGGATCTGCGGCAATGCGGGGTATTCGCTCACGGGCATCGTCATCAGCGAGAAGCGGGAGGATCCGCAGGTGACGTCGACCTTCGCATCGATCTGTTCGAGGGTGACCTCTTGGTTCGGCAGCGCCTTGGAGATGTCGGCGAGCAGGCGACCGGAGACGAGGACGGTTCCGGCGGAGGCGACATCGGCGACGATCTCGACGCGGGAGGAGACTTCGTAGTCGAACACGGCAAGACGCACTGTGCCGCCGGCTTCGGCGGTGATGAGGATGCCGGTGAGGACCGGAGCGGAAGGACGGCTGGGCAGAGTCTTGGTCGCCCAGGCAACAGCGTCAGCGAGCACGTCGCGATTGACTTTGAACTTCAAGGGGGATGCTTCCGCGTTCACTTTACTCCTTCGGGGGTGGCCACCCGACCTGCACTGGGCATCTGGCACAAGATTCCGGGTTGCGAGTCACAGGCTCGATACTGCTCGGAAAACTTTACACAGCCTATCCGATTTGTGCCCACCTCAGGAGTGCCGGCCGAAAAGGGCGATCAGAGTGCGGATCTCGCATTCGAGAATCATCCGAGACCCTGTGTTCGAATAGTTTCGCTCGCTGGATCCGTGCCGAGCTCGCGGTCACGAGCTCGATGTCCACCCACCGCAGCAGTCGGTGGCGGTCGCCCTCTTGAGAGTTGAATTCACTTGGTAGAAGTATCAGCACCTGTGGAGATTGTGGATAAGTGCTGTCTACCCCAGAGTAATCAAGGGTCTCAGTCGATCATGAGCTTGTGGATGCCATGTGCACCGCGACGGAAGCGTCGGTGGGCGCTTGGGTAAACACAAGCATGT